>DATANP010000125.1:0-9135 GCA_036266195.1 Thermoanaerobaculia bacterium
CCGGCAGATCGTCCGTGGTTTTGAAATGGCCCGTGGCGACGACCTGCGCGCCCTCGGATTGGCGTGGCGGGCGCGCGTGAGAGTCGAAAGGAAGCATTTCGAGCGGGCGGACGAACTGATCCGAGATGCCCTGGCCATCCCCTGCAGTCCGTGGATTCTGTTCCGCGTGAACATGGCGGCAGGCGACATCTCCCTGAAGCGCGGCGATCAGGACGGTGCGAGAGCCGCGCTCGGATTCTACCAGCGTGCCGCCCAGGAGGCGGACAGCTATGGCGGGGAAGGATATGGCTATCAGATCGGGCCGCGCATCGGCCTGGCCTATCTGGGGATGGGTGATATCGACGAGGCGGAGAGCAAGTTCAGGGAGCTGAGCGGCCTGGAACAGATCCCGATCGGAAAGCTCTATGCCGAGTACGGACTGGCGCTGGTCGCCCGCGAGAGAGGGCACCTGCCGGAAGCGCGGTTGATGCTCAGCGATGTGAGATCGAAGATCTACCGCTATACAACTTCGAACCTGCTCCTGAGGCTCATCGAAGAGCAGGAGCTCCGCATGGCGGGCTGGGATCTGAGACAGAGTCTGAGCACGTTTCCTTAGGATTTGTAGACCTCGGGATCATGCCGCTCCATGAATCGATCAGGAGTCGTCAGCGGCATTTTTGACTCGCTCATCGTCGACGGCCTGAAGATGAGGGACGTTCTCCCGAATGAATCGCCATGCCTCGTCGATACCCGGATTGACATCGGAGAAGGTGAATCCCCAGTGTCCCCATCCCAGGCTCTGGTTGAACCGGGCCATCTTCTGTTTGGCTGGAGAGACCTGCATGAGAAACTGATCGGGGTTCTTGAAGGAAACGGCGAGGAGCCTCGTCCCGCGTACGACGAGGATCATGCATTCGCCGATCTCGGACCAGGGGATGAGAAGTCCGGAGCTCTCATCCTTGATCCCGGAAAGGTCGAAGACGAAGGCCGTACCTCCCCGCAGGAGATTGCGGACCACCGCAAGGACTCCAAGAGCGAAGAACGCAGCGCAGACCCAGCCAATGAGGCGGTCCGAGCCCGTATTCGCCGTGGTCGCCATGTAGACCCCGCCGGCTACGAACATCAGCGAGAGCAGCAGCAATCCGGCGTTCTTCGTGTAGGAACGCTCGAAGACGAGCCTCTCCATGTCTGGACTCTCCTCTATTGCGGCGGCGCCGGCACCGGCACGAAGCAACCTTTCAGCCTGCGCATCAGCTCCAGGTTCCAGGCGAGGCGCTGGCCGTCCTCATAACCGCGCCGCCAGTCCGAGCTTTTGCCGCGGTCGCCGGAGTCCGGGCTGAAACTGGCCCGAAGCAGGCCCGGGCAGTCGCCCTGTGCGCGATCCCGTCCCCGATCCACGCCCTTGGCGAAACCTTCCAGGTATTCGGGCTCGGAGCGGAGCCGGTCGTTGATGCGGGCCGCTTCCTCGATGGCGCTGTCCAGGCGGGCCATGACCGCGGCGTTCGTCTGCGCGGCTTTCCACGATTCATAAGCGGCCAGGGTCTGCTCGTAATTGTCAGGGAAGGGCTCGCGGCGCCGCCGGTTCCAGGAGGGCGAAGCCTCGGCCTCCTGCCGCGAATCGCGAAGCTCGAACAGCTCCGAGAGCCGCGCCTCGACCGCCCCGGCCTCCGCGCGGGCGGGCACCGGCACCTGGAGCTGAACCTGGCACTCCTTCGGATCGTAGAGCGTGAACGGGCCGTCGTGGCGCTCCTCCAGAACGCCTTCGGCAAGATCGAGGAAGACGTCCACCCGTCCCCGCTTGACCCCGATGCGTTCGACCCGGGCAAGCTCTCCCGGATCGAAACGCCGCCGCGCCGAGCTTTCCGCGCGGTCACCCGCCATGAAATTGTCGTTGTAGTACCCGTCGCAGCTCGAAGCCAGCGAAGGCCGGACCACGACCCAGCCGCTCCGCCAATGGGCGTTCAGGCTCTCTTCCAGTCCGGCCGCCCGCACCCCGGCAGGCAGGGTGGACCACAGGAGGAGAACCGAAAGGCCGGCGAGGGAGCGCACGGGAGAAGTATAGGCCGTCGGGCGCTAGCGTGTCTGCCACGACGCCGGCAGAACGAACGAGTCGTCGTCGACCCGGCCGCCGAAGGGCGCCGGCACAAGCCGGTCGCCACGAGGGACGAGCTCGGGGAACTCCTTGACCGTCAGCTCCGACATGGGAGTCAGTTGATTCCTGGCGATGTCGTACGCGAAGCTGAAGAAGTGTCCCCGCATCTCGAACTGCACGTGCCGGAGGTTCTCGGACCGGCCGGTTCGATCGATGCAGTAACCGCAGGTGTGCCAGTGGATGGACCTGGCTTCCGCACCGAAATGGCGTTGCAGCGCCGTGGCGATCGGCTCTCCGCCGACCGTCCGCGCATTGCGGACGTGATGCAGCATCCACCAATGCGGATACTCCCACTCCATGAGGAGCCCGACTTCATACACCAGGGGCAACCCGATGGCGAGGACAACGATCGAGAGCAGGATCACAGTCTTCATCCTGGTCGGTATACGATCGTATCGCTCTCCGCGTCTATGTCCGAAAAGCGCCAGCACCGGTGGCGGCCCGCCACCGCTCGTGCCGCCCAGTTCTACGAGAAGACCTCGCGGTGGAAGAACGGCCAGGCGTCCTTCAGATAGAGCGTGAAGGGGATCCACCAGATGAAGTCGTTCGTCAGGCAGAGCACGATCGTGGCCATCGGCCACTGTCCTCGCAGGATGAGCACGGCGAGACCGATCGGCCCTAGGACCTTCCCCAGCAGGCCTACTGCGGCGAGGAGCCATCCCTTCTCGGGAACGCGAGCGACTTCGAGATAGAGAAGTCCATAAAGCCCCACGACCATTCCCAGGCACGCGAAGATCTGCGGATGGTTAAGCGGCGGCATCCCCGCGAAGCGGAACAGCCACTGCGGATCGACGGCCGCGTACAGGCCCCAGAGGATGTTGTAGGCGCCGGCCACGCAGAAGAGCGTCCGGTGCCAGCGCCGCCGAGGGATCATCTGCCGCTCAGGATAGCACCCGCCATGGCGCAGGATACTTGCGCGCCATGGCGGGCCGCCTTCCAGCGCCGTGGTTTATTGCGTCTACGGGCACTCTGCCGTGCAGTTCGGAGGGTATTGCCACGAGCAGTGCTGGCAACCGTCACCAGCGTGGCAGATGTACTCATAGCAGCAATAGACGAGGGCTGTTCTCGGTGCGCTTGGCGACCGGCCCGGGAAGAAGTTGGAGAGGCCGGGAAGCGATCTGTCAGGAATTTGGTCGCCATTGGTATCGACGACCACGGTGTTCAGGGTTTTTGCACCCTCCGTGAAGCTCCACGGAATGGAGGTGGCAGGGAAGATGAACCTGCCTGTCATGCTCAGCTTCCGGGCGTTCTTGCCATGGACGGGCTTTACGGGGATGAAGGTCAGGCGTATGTCGGCCGCGAGGGGCGCGGCGAAGCTCCCGCCGCCCTGCTTCGTGCGTTGAATGTTCATCGTCGTCACGCGCTGCTTGCCGCTGAGAGAGACATAGGCGTGGAAGGCCCCGCAGGCAGTCTTGAGGGGGGCGATGCTCACCAGCGACAACGCCCGGAACTGGATGCGAGTCGTGGCCGTGCCCTTGGCATTGAAGACGGCATCGTCAAGCCGCTCGACCACAGTGTCGGTTGACCTGAGTTGCCCCGGGACTCTTGTAACGAGGGGCAGGCCCTTGAATGCTATTCGGCCTGTGAAAGCCTCGGAGCCGCTGCAGAAGAATCCCGCAGGGATTGGGTTCTGGGCAAAGTCGTAGAAGGTCTTGCCGTCGGCGGGGGTGGTGAAGACGTCGATGCCGCGCTTGACCGTGGAATCGGCGGCCAGAGGGGAAAGGCCGAGCAGGAGCGAGAACACGAGGGCCGCAAGGATGCTTTTCTTCACGAAAGACCTCCTTTGTCCCGAAGGACGGTAGGGAATTCGAGGCAGGAACAGCACCTCTACATATTTGATGGTGCTAAAAGAATGCCAAATGGGACAGGGAGTCCCCAGGCCGGAGCATTCCTTTTGTAAGTCAGCAATCTAGAAGAAGTGTGGCGCTCAGAGGAGCTAGGGTATACAGCGGTGTCAGCGCGACAACGTGCGCTTCCCGGCCAATCAGGGGCGCCCATGGGCCTACCAGGCCGCCCCAGATCGGGGTGTCCGGCGGTCCCGGCCCGCTCCACCGAATGGACCGGGCCGGGTATGTCTCGGATAGAGCTGGCTAAGTTGCCGCGGGCGCCGCTTTCCTGATCAGCAGCCTCCACGCCGCGAACAGCAGCAGGAACAGACCCAGCGAGCACACGACCGCCGGACCGCTCGGGAAATCCACCTTGTAGGAGGCGATCAGGCCCACGGCGCTGGCCAGGAAGCCGACGGTCCAGGCGATACCGATGCGCGGACCCCAGCGGTTGCTGAGCCCGAGCGCGATGATCGCCGGCGCCACCAGGTAGGAGAAGACCATCAACACGCCCGCGATCTCGACCGCCAGGGTGATGATCACGCCGAAGGAAAGATAGAAGAGGAAGTCCCAGAACCAGACCTTCCAGCCCTGCGCGTACGCCTGCTCCGGGTTTTCCGTGAGGGTGATGAAGCGCTTCCGGAAGACGTAGTGGAAGAGCCCGATGGCGAGATAGATCAACAGGACCTTGAGCACGTCCGTCCAGGTGACCCAGAGGATGGTGCCGGCGAGCAGCTCCTTGATGTGCTCCGCGCCTTCGGGCGCGCGGTCCGCCACCAGGATGGCCGTGGCGGAGGCGATCACGTAGGTGATGCCGATGATCGCCTCCTGCGGCACCTTGCTGTCGTGATTGCGGGAGCGCGTGACGCTGAAGACCAGCGCTCCGATCACCGCCGCCCCGAGCGAGTAGGCGAAAGAGGCGGGGCTTCCCGGCTGGTGGCCCAAGACCAGGGCCACCACGGTACCCAGGGCGGCGATCTGCGCCAGGGCGAGGTCCACGAAGATCACCTGACGCAGCAGGACGTGGAGACCCAGGTAGCCGTGGATCCCCAGCAGGATGAGGCATGCCGCGAATGGCGGGGCCATGAACTTCAGCATTTCGAGCATCGCGCGTTCCCCTCTCTCTAGCCCCGGTACGCCTGGGCGAGCTGGTTGACCCAGCCGTCGATCAGGTTGAAGTAGGCGTCGGCGCCGGTGCTGCCCGGGCCGAGCGGCACGATCACGGCCTGCGCGCCGGTGCGCTGCGCGATGGCCTTGGATTCGTCGGGCGGGTAGTAGCTGGGCGCCATCACCACTTTCACGTTTTTCGCCTTCATCTCTTCGATCAGATCATGGACGTGCTTGGCCGAAGGCGGGATGCCCGGCTTCGGCTCCACGTCGCCGGCCACGTTCAGCCCGAAGAGGCGCGTGAAGTAGGTCCAGTTCTGGTGATAGGTCACCACGTCCTTGCCGCGGAAGGCCATGCCCTTGCCGAGCCAGCCGCCCAGGAGATCGATCAGTTTTTTCCCCTTGTAGTCCTTGGATTGCAGGAAGGGGATCAGCTTGCCCTGCCGCGCCAGGTTGTCCAGGGTGTCCGCGCCGAGGATCTGCGGGAGCTGGTCGCCATAGAGGGCACGGTCGATGCGGCGGCTGAACTCCGCCAGGTTCTTGTCATAGACCGCGGCCCCCTGCGGATCGACCCGCTTCAGGCCCGCGGCGATGTTGCGGGCGATGATCTTCGCGTTGAGCGGACTGGTATGGATGTGCGGGTTGCCGTAGATGTGGAGGTCGCCCGCCGCGCGGCTCGCGTTGGCCGGCTTGTCCAACAGGGGCACGCCCTGGCTGGCGTTGACGTAGCCCGGCTGGCCTTCGCGGATCTTCGAGTTGCCCGACTTGTCCACCAGGACGGGAGCCCAGAGCTCCAGGTCCAGACCGGTGGTGACGAAGAGGTCGGCCTGCTTGAGCATCAGGGCGAACGAGGGCTTCGGCTTGACGAAGTGGGCGTCCTCGTCGCCGCGGGAGATGGACTGGGCCTGCACCCGGTCGCCGCCGATGAACTGGGCGATCGAGGCGTAAGCGGGCAGGGTGGTCACGACCTTGACCGGTGCCGCCCATGCGGTCCCGGCGAAGGCCAGAAGGAGAAGGGTCAATATGGGAAATGCGCGTCGCATGTTCATGAGCTCCTAATAGATCTCGTGCTTGTGAGGGCCGGCGGCCCAGGTGATCTGCAGGCTGAAACGGTTTTCCTTGTCGCCGGTCAGGTCGTCCTTCGTGAAGCCGTACTCGCCCCGCAGCCGGACGTATTCGCTCTGCCACCAGGTGAGGTTGGGGAACACGCCCCAGGTGACGTGCTCGGGATCGAAAGGATTTTCTACCCGGTCGTAGCGGACCCCGGCGTAGAGGTTCTGGGCGAGCAGGCTCTCGACGTACGAGTAGCCACCCCAGGCCTGGTGATTGACGCCGTCCGCGTCGTCCCGGTCCGAGCGCAGAACCTCGGTGCGCCAGGTGACCTCGCGGTACTTGGCGCGGGACGGCGGCTGCCAGTGCCAGGTGAAGTCGGCGCCCAGGACCTGGCTGTCGCCACCCTGGCCGTTGCCTCCGGCGATTCCGGAGAGGCCCAGCTCGGCATAGACCGAGTCGCCGATGTCCCAGTAGTTCTTCAGGTGGGCGAGGCCGACGAGGCGGTCGAAGGATTCGCCGCCGAAGGCTTCGCTCTCGCCGTCCGTCAGCTCCAGGCTCAGCTCGTTGGCCGTGGCCCAGGGGTGAGGGAGCAGCCACTCGGCGCGGACACCGGTCTGCGCCAGCCCCTCGTCCCCGAAGTACGTCTGAAGCGCGAGCGGGTAGTCGATCTGGGGCAGGGCGTGAAGGTGCCAGCGGTTGAGGACGCCGAAGCTCTGGCGGAACTTGCCGGCCGTGAGCTGGAGCCCGCCCGGCAGGTTCGCGTAGGAGACGTAGCCCTCTTCGATGTCCACCCCCTCGTCGGGCGAGAACGACAGGGTCCACTTAGTCACGGAGAAGGGGTCGAGGGCGGACTGGACGTTCAGCTCGAACTCGCGGGCGTTGAAGTCCTCGCGGCTCTGACTCGACGCGAAGCCCACCATGTCCCCGGTCATGGAGATCTCGGGGTTGAGCTGGTTCAGGTTGCGCTCGTTGCCGGCCTGGGCGATCGCGGGCTGGGTGGTATCCACCGATTCGGCGGTTTCCGGCACCACGTCCGGAGCGTCGGACGGTGTGGTGGCGGGGCCTCCGCCGGCGGTCTCTTCGGCCGAGGCGCGGAGGGCGGCCAGCTCGTCGTCCTCGGTCTGAGCCGCCGGAGCTGGAGCTTCCGGAGTGGCGGCCTGGGTCTCGCCGGCCGCTTCGAGGCGGGCGAGTCGGGCTTCGAGGTCGGCGAGGCGGTCGCCGTATTCCTTGCGGAGGTCGGCGATCTCCTTGCGCAGCGCCTGGACCGGGTCTGTGGAGTCGGTCTGCGCGTGGGCCGCCGGCGTGAAAAGAACAAGACAGATTGCGGCGCACACCCATGGCGTCTGCCAGCGGGTGCCGCCGAACCAGGAATGGATCGACATGCTCATCTCTCTCCCAAAGTCGAGTCTCCGGCGTGATGCCGGAGGTCAGGACTGCGTTTCCGAGAGGCCCGGCCCGTGTGGGACGGGCGGCTACAGGACGGAGAGAGAGGCGGGCGGACCCCGGGCGGATCCGAGGTGTGGGGACGGAGATGAGACGTGGACGGTCTCGAAGAAGGTTACGATCCCGCTGCGCACGGGCTCCGGCAGGGGAGCCGGCGGCGGGACGAGCTGCGAGGCCGTCTGAAGCTGGAGCAGGCAGCTCTCGCAGGGGCCGCGGAAGGCGCTCTTCGAGCCTTCGAAGTGGGGCGGAGCTTCCGGATGCCGGGCCGCCTCGTCGACCACGGTCCCGCGGAGCCCGTCATGCTCGAACAGCGGGTCATGGGAGACGGTCATCCCAAAAGCGAGGGCCAACCCGGCCGTGAGGACCAGGAGGGCGCGCCGCCAGAGCGGGATCTCGATGGGGTGAGCGCGTCTCATCGCAACGGGGCTCATCGTAGCAGGAAACACCTGCCCGCGAGTTGCAACAGGCGAACCGGGTCAGGGATTCCGGGCCCTCACTCCCCCCAGCCCCTCTCCCGCCCCTCCCTTCATACCCTCCCTGGGAGAGGGAGAGCTCTGCTGTCTCATCCGGCCGCGGACATCCCCTCGCGGCGGTTCCTGAGGACCGAGGCCACGATCGCCAGGGCCAGGATCGAGACCACTACCAGCAGCGAGACCATCGCGGGCACCTTGTAGAACTCGACGATCAGCATCTTGGAGCCCACGAACCCGAGGATCGCGGACAGACCCAGCTTGAGGTACACGAACTTGTTCATCACCCCGGCGAGCACGAAATAGAGCGAGCGCAGGCCGAGGATGGCGAAGATGTTCGAGGTGTAGACGATGAACGGGTCCCGGGTCACCGCGAAGATCGCCGGGATCGAGTCCACCGCGAAAATCAGATCGGTGGTCTCCACCAGCACCAGCACCAGGAAGAGCGGCGTGGCCATGAGCATGCCGGCCTTGCGCACGAAGAAGTGGTGGTCCTCGTAATCGTTCGTCACCGGCATCATCCGGCGCACGAGCTTCAGCACGGGATTGTGCTCGGGGTGGATCTCCTCCTCGCGGTGGAGCGCCATCCTGATGCCGGTGAAGAGCAGGAAAGCGCCGAACACGTAGAGGATCCAATGGAAGCGCGCCAGGAGCGCCGCCCCGGCCGCGATGAAGGCCGCGCGCATGACCAGCGCGCCCAGGATGCCCCAGAAGAGCACCCGGTGCTGATAGAGCTTGGGCACGGCGAAAAAGCCAAAGATCAGCGCGATGACGAAGATGTTGTCCACGCTGAGCGACTTTTCGATCACATATCCGGTGAAGAAATGGATACCCTGCTCGGCGCCGCGGGTGAAGTAGACGAAAACGTTGAAGATCATCGCGAGCGCGATCCAGACCGCGCTCCAGACGGTGGCCTCGCGCACCGACACCTCGTGGGCCTTGCGATGGAAGACGCCCAGGTCGAGCGCGAGCATAGCGAGGATGAAGGCGTTGAACCCGACCCAGAGCCAGATGGAGGTTTCCTGCATGGGACCTATCTCCTTCGGAAGATAGGCCGTGGGACGCGAAAGGCGAGACCCACGGCACGGTTTGCGTGTCGTGGTGG
>DATANP010000126.1:0-5787 GCA_036266195.1 Thermoanaerobaculia bacterium
CGGTCGCACCGCTCCAGCCGCGCCCGCACAAGTGGTTCGGATCGAAGCAGCTCCAACCCCATCCCCGCCCATTGCGATCCCAGGCCGGAGAACACGAACACCGCCCGGGCCGCTTCCCCCCTCTCCCGTTCCGGGAGAGGGGGGCCAGGGGGGTGAGGGCCCTCCAGGATCAGGTGCGCGTTCGTGCCGCCCCAGCCGAACGAGCTGACGCCGGCCAGCAGCGCCTCTTCTTCCTGGACCGGCCACGGACCGAGCGCCGTCTGCACGCGCAGACCCAGCTCCTCGAACGGGATGTCCGGGTTGGGCCGCTCGAAGTGCAGGCTCGGCGGGATCTCGCGGTGGTGGATCGCCAGCGCGAGCTTGATCAGCCCGGCGATCCCGGCCGAGCCCTCCTGGTGCGCGATGTTCGTCTTCGCCGAGCCGATCACCAGCGGGCGCTCCGGGTCGCGTCCGGCGCCGTCGGCACACAATACCGCGGCGAGCGCCCGCGCCTCGATCGGATCGCCGAGCGGCGTGCCCGTGCCGTGGGTCTCCACGTACTGGATCCGCCGCGGGTCCACGCCGGCCCGGGCGCAGGCATCCGTGAGCACCTCCACCTGCGCCTGCGGGCTCGGAGCGGTCAGCCCGTTGCTGAAGCCGTCGTTGTTCACCGCGCCGCCGCGGATCAGGGCATAGACCGGATCGCCGTCGGCCAGCGCCCGCGACAGCGGCTTGAGCACCACCACACCCGCACCCTCGCCGCGGGCAAAGCCGTCGGCCCGCGCGTCGAACGCCTTGCACCGGCCGTCCCCGGAGAGGCCGCCAAACTTCGTCAGCTCGACCGCAATCCCGGGGTAGAGGATGAGATTGACTCCGCCCGCGAGAGCCAGCGAGCACTCGCCGTCGCGCAGGCTCTGGCAGGCCAGGTGGACCGACACCAGCGAGGACGAGCAGGCCGTGTCCACGGACAGGCTCGGTCCGCGCAGCCCGAACAGGTACGAGATCCGGTTGGCCACCATGGCCAGCGACGTGCCCGGGCCGGTGTGGGAGGTGACCGGCGCGTCGGCGGTCCGATGCAGGTCCGCGTAGTCGCGGAAGATCACCCCCATGAACACGCCGGTGCGGGTGCCGGAGAGCGACCGGGGCGGGATGCCCGCGTCCTCCAGCGCCTCCCAGGCCAGCTCCAGGGCGAGCCGCTGCTGGGGGTCCATCTCGCAGGCCTCGCGCGGCGAGATGCCGAAGAACATCGGGTCGAACAGGTCCACCCGGTCGAGGAACGCGCCGCGCCGGGTGTTGATCGTGTCCGGCGCCTGCGGGTCCGGATCGTAGAGCGCGTCGGCGTCCCACCGATCCGGCGGCACGGTGCGGGTGGCATCCACCCCGTCGCGCAGCAGCCGCCAGAACGCCTGGGGATTGGGCGACTGCGGGAACCGGCAGGCCATCCCGACGATGGCGATCGGCTCCGAGGTCCGGCCCAAGGTGCGATCAGCCTGTCGCGCCGTCGATCCGCCCGCCACCCCCGAAAGATGCCGGGCCAGCTCCTCGACGCTCGGGTGCGCCCAGACCAGCGTCGGAGACAGGGGACGGCCCAGCTCCGCCGACAGCTCGGCGATCAGCGCCGTGGCTCCGGCCGAGTCGAGCCCCTGGCGGTTGAAGCGCTCGCGGAGATCGACCTCGCCGGGGTCGATCCGGAGCCGGGCTGCCAGTCGGGAGGCGATCAGGGAGCGGAGAGTACCTTCGTGAATAGCCACACCCACATGGGTGCGCCGAAGGCGCCCAGGCGGGCCACGCTCCGCGGCTGAGCCCGATTGGCCGCCTCCCGGGAGACTTCCCGGCGCCGCGGGGAGACTTCCGGCCATGCCGGGGAGACTATCCGGCACCGCGGGAAGACTATCCGGCGCGCCGGAAACCCTTTCCAAACCGCAGGGAACCCTTCCCGGCTTGTCCGGAACCCTTGCCGCCGCGCCGGGGAACCGTTCCGGCGGCTCCGGGAACCCTCCCCGTCACGCCGGGAACACTCCCCGCCGGCCCGGGAACCCTCCCCGGGAGATCAGAAAGTGCCGCTCGCGCCGCCGCCACCGAATTCCCCGCCGCCGCCTTCGTACTTCGGCTCCTCGTGAAGCGGCCGGGCTTCCGGCGTAAAGGCCAGGACCGCGGCGCCGGCTTCCAGGACCCGCTGGCGCGTCAGATCGGCGAAGAGCGGGGACGCCGTGAAGCCGTGGCGCTCGTTGTCCGGACCCGCGGCGAGATAGCGGCGCAGCGCCAGAACCACGCCCACGAGCAGGGCTCCCGAGGCGACCAGGACCACCCAGAGCGGCGCGAGATGGACGTAGTAGCGCAGGGTGACCAGCGAAATGGCGGCTGTGATGGTGCCCAGCAGGAGCAGCGAGTACCGGCGCCGGAGGATGCCGGCCGCGAGCAGCACCGCCGGAACCAGCCCGGTCGCCACAACCGCGGACCACCAGAGAAGATCGCTGCCGGGCGTCTGGCCGCGCCCCCCGATCTCCTCGATCAGGCGCGCTTCCCAGGAGCCCAGGTGGACCGCGGCATAGAGGCCGGCGAGCGCCACGAAGGCGACGGTCTCCAGGGAGGCCCGGTGCGCCGGCGGCAGGCGGGGCGAGCGCGCGAGCTTCAGAAGCCCAGGCGCGGCCGCGAGCGGCAGCACGATCCACAGCAGCCGCGCTCCCGGAATCGGAGCCAGGGCCAAGAGCAGGCCGGCCGTCGCGGCGCCCGCATAGAGCGGATAGCCCCATCTCCATGCCGCGGGCACGAGTACCACGACCGCGTTCAGACAGAGCAGCGCCACCGTGACTGGCACATCGTGCAAGGGATCGGTCAACCACAAGGCGATGGCGCTCAGCAGGAAGCTGACTGCCAGGAACGAGGTGGCGGCCTCGGTGCCGCCCTGCCGGCGGCGGAGCGACCCGATCTGGACCTCGGTTGCGGCCACCATCGCGACGCCGGCCAGCACCGCCAGCCAGGCCCAGCCATCCGGGCCGCGCAACTCGGCGAGCAGGCCGATGAAGCCGTAGAAACCGCCGACCGCGATCAGGGTGAAGAGGAAGAGGAGGACGCGGAACACCGGCCCAACGCGCACCCGGTCGTCCGGATACCGCGCCTCCACCGCCTTGACCACGGCCTCGTCCACCACCCCGGCCCGCTGCCAGGAGTGGGCGGCGGCGCGCACGGCCTGGGCGCGCTCGGAGCGGGCAAGGCCGGAAGTCACGCCACCTCCTTGAGCCGGCGCTGGACCACGATCAGGCCCGCGAGCACCAGGATGGAAGTGGCGCTGAACCAGAAGCAGCCGAGAGCCTCGGCGTCGACCGCGTCCAGCGCGATCCGGCTCAGCCCGGCATAGGCCGCAACCACGCCAAAGGCGAAAAGCGAAAAGCGGCGGACCCGGTACGCGCCGGCCGCCAGGCCCGCGCCGGCCAGGAGCAGCGCGGCGGCCCAGGCGAGCCCCTCGCTCTCGACCCCGCAGCAATACCGCCGAGGATCAGCAGCCAGCCGAGGTGGACCGCCACCGGCTCGAAGTGCGCCTTGCGGCGCGTACGCTTGAGGACGAATCCGAGCCCGGCGAACAGCACGCCGCAGAGGATGGCGTTCCAGCGCACCGCCGAGGCCTCGGGCAGGAAGGTGAAGCCGAGCATTCCGACGGAGACGCCGCGCCAGGCCGCGAACGTCGAGAGCGCCAGCGAAAAGACGGGCCGGGACTCGAACCGGAACGCGGCCGCGCCCGCCAGCAGCGCCACGATCAGGAGGGTAGAGTCGGCGGCGGGCGCGGTGGCTGTAGGTCGAGGGAGTAGCTGTTGCCGACGGCTTTCGCCTTGTGCCGGTGCCTCAGTCTCGACCCTGGCTCCGTTTCCCGCCGCCGCTCATCGAACCGGACTTGCGGATCTCCCGCATCCGGCTCTCGGACGGGCTTCACGAGAGGGCATGCACGGGGCTTCGTCGCAGACGCGTCTGATGGATGTCGATTACCCCCAGCTCCCCATGGATCTCAGCGTGTCCGAAGCGACCGGTTCCGCTGACGCGCAGTTTGTGCCGCCGGCAGAGAAACCGTCGGACTCGATCCCTCACATGCCATCTGATGGCATCATCGGCCTGGCCTGTGAAGCCGAACCTGAAGTACTCGGCCCAGCCCGACACAAGTCGGTTGAGCCGGGTCCGCAGCTCGGGCCAGGGTGTCGGGTTTCCGCGGTGAAGCAGGGCATTGACCTTCTCCTTGAGTCTTTTCCGGGCCTTCTTCGATGGCTGGGCCGTAATGAACCTCTTACCGGTCCGCCAATGCCGCGCCGGTCCGAAGGTATAGCCCAGAAAGTCGAACGACTCTTCTCGGGCATAACAGAGACGCGTCTTGCTCGGGTGGATCGTCAGGCCGAGCTTCTCCAGCCACCGCGAGACCTGCGACAGGCTTTCTTCCGCCTGACGTCGGCTCGCGCAGAGGATGACAAAGTCATCGGCGTAGGAGACGATCTGTCCCAGCCTCTCACACGCCCCGGTTTTCCTCCAGTGACGCAGAAGGCGGTTGATATAGATATTGGCCAGCAGAGGTGAGATGACTCCGCCTTGGGGTATCCCCTGCTTGCTCTTCTTGCCGCCTGTCATCCGCCGGTTTCCCCTCTCGTCCCTCTCCTCTACCGGTGACTTCAGCCACAGCTTGAGCAGGTGCAGGATCTTCCCGTCGGCCACCCGCCGCGCCACGCTTTGCAGCAGCTCGGCGTGGGGGATGGTGTCGAAGTACTGCGCCACGTCAGCATCGACGACGTGCTGCTGGCCCTCATACAGCCGCTTCTTGACCTCAGCCAGCGCGTCGTGCGCACTGCGCTCCGGTCGATAGGCATAGACATTGTCCTCGAAATCAGCTTCGAAGATCGGCTCAAGGAACAGCACGACAGCGGTCTGCGCCACCCGGTCCCGAATCGTTGGGATGCCCAAGGGACGCTCGCCTCCGCCGGGCTTGGGGATCATCACCCGCCGCACCGGATGCGGTCGGTAAGTCTCCTCCATCAGTTCCTGCCGGAGCTCGGCCAGCCACCGATCCACCCCGTGCGCTTCGATGTCCTCGAACCGGACCCCATCGACGCCAGCCGCACCAGCGTTGGCTTTCGCCTGCCGGTAGGCTCGCTCCAGGGTCTCAATCCAACACACCTTGTCGTACAGAGAATAGAAACGGAAGTCTGGCTCCCGCTTGGCCTTCTCATAGAGCTTCTTCCGGAGTCGCTCGACTTGATCGGGTTCTAGACTCATCGTCAATCCCGGTCTTCTCCTCGTTTAGAAGCATGCCCGAACCAGGGCTCCGTCCCTCCACCAGCATTACCCGGCTTCCTCGGTACCATAAGCCCCTCCGACTTCCACACGGCCCGAAGCTGAACATTTCAGATCACCCCGGTTGGTGGCTGCGACCCACCACCTGTGTGGATCTCACACGTTGCCTCAAAGACCTTGTCTGCGCATGCTGACCCCACTACCCCGGCTGGAGAGGACGGGTTCCTTGGTCGGTTGCTCCCCCGCCCCCCATCGGCCTTCCCCTTCTGGCAGGAGGGTCGGCTCCAGCGAGAAACTATCGAGGCCTGCTCAGGGTTCACGCGTACTTTTCGGCCTGCGCATTTGCACCTCGGTTGCGCCGAGGACTTCTCCGGAGGCTTCAGCCGGCCAATTGCTCGAACTCGGCTGCTCCAGTGGCTACCGGGCGAACCGACAATTCCCCGGACGGGACTTGCACCCGCTGGCCTTCGAGACCCAGGAGGTCTCTCCGTAATCTGGACTTCAGGTCACGTCAGACCTCCTTTCGTGCCGCACTGCCAG
>DATANP010000127.1:0-5133 GCA_036266195.1 Thermoanaerobaculia bacterium
TCCGGCGAGACGGGTGATGCATCCGGCGAGACGCCGGATCGGGAAACCGGCTGTCCGAAGCTTCCGGCACGGCGCCGGATGCTTCCAACCGTCCGCCGGATGCTTCCGGCGAGACGGGTGACGCGTCCGGCGAGACGCCGACTACCGCCGGATCAGCTTGAACGCAATCCCCGGACCCAGCTTCGGCTGCCCGTACGCCAGGTGGATCCAGAGGAGTGCCAGGTACTCCAGGCTCCGCGCCTCGGACAGCGGCCCGGCGTCCACGGGCTCGAAGCCGAGATCCTCGGCCAGGCCGGCGGCGACCTTCTTCGCCTCGGCGTCATCGCCGCAGTAGAACATGGTCACCCGGTCGTCTCCGTACCGTGGGTTATCCATATTTTTGAAGCCCGTGGTATTGAAGATCTTCACCACCTTCGCGCCCTTCGCCCAGGCGGCGACCTGCTCGGCCGCGGACTTGTCGCCGATCAGGCCCGACATGTTCGGCGCCAGCGGGTTCGTGCAGTCCAGGACGATCCTGCCGGACAGGTCGCCGGCGTTCCGGATCGCGTCCTCCGTGCCGGCCCAGGGGGTTGCGAGGACCACCACCTCTCCGAAGGCCGCAGCCTCGGCCACTGAACCGGCCCGGGCGTTCGCTCCCGCTTCGGCCAGGAGCTGGCCGACCTTCTCGCTCGACGGCTCGCGCACGCCGAACATCACCTCGTGCCCCTCCTGCGCCCAGCGGCGCCCCAGCGTGCCCCCCACCATTCCGATTCCGATCACCGCGATGCGCATGTCGCCTCCTCTCTTGTCCGAGCCGGTCCTACTATAGACTTCCGCGGCGAAAGGGGGCGTGCATGACGAAGCTGGTCCTTCTCCGTCATGGAGAGAGCACCTGGAACCTGGAGAACCGCTTCACCGGCTGGACCGACGTGGATCTCACACCCAAGGGCATGGAGGAGGCCCACGCCGCGGGCCGGCTGCTGCGCGAAGGTGGCTTCACCTTCGACGTGGCCCACACCTCGCTGCTCAAGCGCGCCATCCGGACCCTGTGGATCACGCTCGACGAGATGGACCTCATGTGGATCCCGGTCCACCGGAGCTGGCGCCTCAACGAGCGCCACTACGGCGCGCTCCAGGGACTCAACAAGGCCGAGACCGCCGCCCAGTACGGCGACGAGCAGGTGCTCGTCTGGCGCCGCAGCTACTCCACGCCGCCGCCCCTCCTCACGGCGGACGACCCGCGCCACCCGGGCCGTGACCGGCGCTACGCCGCGCTCTCCTCCTCGGAGCTGCCCCTGGCCGAATCGCTCAAGGACACCGTGGCCCGCTTCCTCCCCTACTGGCACGAGTCGATCGTGCCCGACATCCGGGCCGGCAGGCGCGTGGTGATCGCGGCGCACGGCAACAGCCTGCGCGCCCTGGTCAAGCACCTGGACGGGATCTCCGAGGACGAGATCGTCGGCCTCAACATCCCGACCGGCATCCCGCTCGTCTATGAGCTCGACGAGGACCTGGCGCCGGTCCGGCACTACTACCTGGGCGACCCCGAGGCGGCCCGGAAGGCCGCCGAGGCCGTGGCGAAACAGGCGCAGAGCAAGGCCTAGACGTTGAGCTCGGCGAGGGCGGTGTGGAGCGCCAGCACCGGGTTCGGAGACTGTCTCAGGCCCGCGGCGAAGCCGCTGTGGAAGCGGTCGCGGGTCGAGAGCAGCCCCGGGTCGGCCAGGAGGCGGAGGCCGGCCGAGCAGCTCGGGCAACCATTCCTGAGGTGGGCGAGAATGGCGGGGCTGCCCTCCCGGAGCACGATCTCCGGCGCGAGCAGACGGGGTTCCTTCACGAAACTCTTCACTCAACTACCTCCAGGTTCAGCCCTCTCTCCTTTCAACGCACCAGCCAAGGAATGGTTGCAGCCCCGGACAGGTTTTCCCTCGAAGGAGGGTGTCGGGACGGGCGAATCCATTTCAGGCCATCTCCCTCTTCTCAACAAACCCGGCCTGGGACAAAGTCCTTCCTGCAACTTTTGGCGCGGGGCTGCGTCTAATGTTACCCCGCCTGTCGTGATCTCACATCGGAGAATGAGATGGTTTCTAGATTGTTTGCTGTTTTCCTGTTGATCTCGGGAGCTCTCCTGTCCGCCTGTGGAGGGGACCAGACGGCCATGGCGTCCGGCAAGGACGGTGCGCGCGACAAGTCCGGCGGCGCCAGCGGCCCGGAGTCCCTGCCCCCGCGCGAGGTGCGCGTGGCCCGCGCCGAAACCGCCTCTCTCGACCGCACCGTGGCCTTGTCCGGCACCCTGGCCGCGCAGGAAGAGGCCGAGCTCGGCCCCAAGGTCGCCGGCCGCCTGAGCACGATAGCCGTCGACCTGGGCGACAACGTCCGCCACGGCCAGGTCCTCGCCCGCCTCTCCCCCACCGACTTCGAGCTGCGCGTCCGCCAGGCCACCAACGCTCTCGAGCAGGCCCGCGCCCAGCTCGGCCTGGCTCCGGGCGACTCGCGGACCGTGGATCCCCAGGAAACCGCGCTGGTCAAGCAGGCCACCGCCAACCTGACCCAGGCCCGGCTCACCCGCGACCGCATGACCCGGCTCTTCGAGCAGCAGCTCATCCCGCAGCAGGACCTCGACGCGGCCGAAGCCGCCTTCCAGGTGGCCGAGGGGCGCTACCAGGAGGCGATCGAGACGGCCCGCACCCGCCAGGCCCTTCTGGGCCAGCGGCAGTCCGAGTTGGAGATCGCCAGGCAGCAGCGCAGCGACTCGATGGTCGTGGCCCCGTTCGACGGCCGCATCCGCGAGCGCCGCGCCTCGGTCGGCGACTACGTGGCCGCGGGCGATCCCGTACTGGTGATCGTGCGGGTCCACCCGCTCCGTCTTCGCCTGGAGGTGCCGGAGCGCGAGGCCGCGACCGTGCGCGTCGGCCAGCCCGTGCAGCTCACGGTCGAGGGCGATCCCGAGCCCCACACCGGCCGGGTGGCGCGCATCAGCCCCGCCCTCACCGAAGAGAGCCGCACGCTCCTCGTCGAGGCCGAAGTGCCGAACCCCGACGGCCAGCTGCGCCCCGGCTCCTTCGCCAAGGCCGAGATCGTGACCCGGAGCGGCGAGCCGACCGTGCTCGTGCCCGTCTCCGCGGTCATCACCTTCGCCGGCGTCGAGAAGGTGCTCGGCGTGGAGGATGGCAAGGCCGTCGAGAAGCGCGTCCGCACCGGCCGCCGCGCCGGAGACCGCGTCGAAATCCTGGAAGGGGCCGCGGCCGGCGATACCGTCGTGCTCGAGCCCGGCAACCTGGTCGGCGGACAGCCCGTCACCGTCGTTCCGTGACCTGAGGATCATCGCTCCATGCAGAAGCTTGCCGAGATCTGTATCCAGCGGCCCGTTTTCGCGGCCATGATCATCCTCGCCCTCGTCGTGGTGGGCGCCGCCAGCTACACCGGCCTGGGCGTCGACCGCTTCCCGGCCGTCGACCTGCCGACCGCCGGCGTCCGCACCGTCCTGCCCGGGGCCTCGACGGAAGAGGTCGAAACCGAGGTCTCCCAGCCCATCGAAGAGGCCGTCAATACCATCGAGGGCATCCAGGAGATGCGCTCGGTCTCCTCCGCCGGCAGCTCGTTCGTGATCCTCACCTTCGACCTCGACCGCGACATCGACACCGCGGCCCAGGACGTGCGCGACCGGGTCTCCGCCGTGGCCCGCCAGCTCCCCGACGACATCCTGCCGCCCTCCATCTCCAAGTTCAACAACGACACCGCCGCGGTCCTCACCCTCTCCCTGTCGGGCAACCGTCCGCTCAAGGAGCTCACCGAGGTCGCCGACAAGATCGTCAAGGTGCAGATCGAGCGCGCGCCGGGCGTGGGCCAGGTGAACATCATCGGCGGCCTGCAGCGGGCGATCAACATCTGGGTCGATCCCGACCGTCTCGCCGCCTACCAGATCCCGATCACCGCCGTCCGCGACGCCCTGGTGCGCCAGAACACAGACGCGCCGGGCGGCAACGTCACCGGCTCCTCGCGCGAGCTGACCCTCCGCACCATGGGCCGACTCACCACGGCCGAGGACTTCGACAACCTCGTGGTGAAGACCGTGAACGGCCAGCCCGTGCGCATCCGCGACCTGGGCCGGGCCGAGGACGGCACCAAGGAGCAGCGCTCGGTCTCGCGCCTCAACGGCGTGCCCACCGTGACCCTGGAGGTCCAGCGGCAGTCCGGCGCCAACACCGTGGCCGTGATCGAAGGGGTCAAGGAAGCCCTGGCCCGCGTGCAGCCGCAGATCCCGGCCGACCTCAAGGTCGACATCGTCAAGGACCAGTCGCGCTACATCTACGCCGCGCTGCACGAGATCAACCTCCACCTGGTCCTGGGCAGCATCCTGGCCTCCCTGGTGGTGCTCGCCTTCATGCGGAGCTGGCGCTCCACGATCATCGCCGCGGTGGCGATCCCGGCCTCCGTGATCTCGACCTTCGGCATGATGAAGGCCCTCGACTTCACCCTCAACAGCGTGACCATGCTCGCGCTGGTGCTCATGGTGGGCGTGGTGATCGACGACGCCATCGTGGTGCTGGAGAACATCTTCCGCTGGGTCGAGGAAAAGAAGGTGCCGCCGTTCGAAGCGGCCAAGCGCGCCACCGCGGAGATCGGTCTGGCCGTGCTCGCGACCACCCTCTCGCTGGTCGTGATCTTCGTCCCGGTCTCCTTCATGTCGAGCATCTCCGGCCGCTTCCTGTTCCAGTTCGGCCTGACCGCCGCCGCGGCCGTGCTGGTCTCGCTCCTCGTCTCCTTCACCCTGACCCCAATGATGAGCGCCCGGCTCCTGCGCGCCGAGGACGCCGCGGGCCACGGCCATGCCGACGCAGCCCGCTCGCGCTCCGGTTTCTACGGCCGCATCGACCGGTCCTACGAGCGGCTCCTGCTGTTCACCATGAGGCACCGGCGGTTCGCCGCAGCCCTCTGCGTCCTGGTCATGCTCTCCTCCATCCTCCTCTTCAAGGTCGTGAAGATGGAGTACATCCCGAGCGACGTGGACGAGTCCGAGTTCGAGGTCGGCATGACGGCGCCGGAAGGCACGAGCGTGGCCGCCATGGACGAAGCCACGCGCGCCGTGGAAGCCGAGCTGCGCCAGGTGCCGGCCATCCGCACCATGCTGTCCACCACCGGCAGCGGCTACCTCGG
>DATANP010000128.1:0-4003 GCA_036266195.1 Thermoanaerobaculia bacterium
CACATGGTCGCGGACCCAGCGCCGGCCGGCCCGGAAGGCGATCTCGGGACTGTCGGCCGGCCGGGTCAGCAGCTCGTCCACCAGGCGCCCAGCCAGGGCCCGGTCCTTCGGCTCGTCCAGGGCGAGGTCGATGCTGCGGCAGGCGATTCCGGAATACTCCTGCGGGACCACCAGGCACGGTCCGGTGAGAAGGGCCTGCTCCGGCCGCTCCTCCAGCCCGTTGGAGATCACGTTGATCTCCAACCCTTCGGGCCGCCTCCTGCCCAGACTCTGGACGAGGTAGAGCAGCGGGAAGAACCCGCTGGCCAGGACGTGCTCCACCGCGTGCGACGTTGACGGCTCTCCCTCCTCCGGCGGGCCGGAGAGGCTCCAGAGGTGGACGACGCGGTTCGGGCTCTTGCCGCGCGCCCGCAGGTCCTCGACCAGAAGCTCGTAGTCCTGCGGTCGTCCGGGATCGACGAGATAGACATCGCCCTGCCGCTCGAAGGCGGCTCCCGCGTGGACCCGGACCACCTCCTGGCCCAGGTCCCGCAGGCGGTCTGCCAGGGCCGTGTCCAGCTCGGTCTTTTCAGCCAGGGCGAGCCAGCACGATGACGGCTCCTCCCGGACCGCTCGGGCGGGAGACTCCTTCCAGACAGACCGGTAGAACCAGTCGCCTACATCCGGCGTCTTGTCCAGGTCGTCCAGGGACCGGACAGCCCCCTCCGGCTTCCTGGGATCGATCCAGAACCGCTGCCGCTGGAAGGGGTAGGTCGGCAGGGGGATCCGGTGGCGGCGCTCTGGACGATAGAAGGACATCCAGTCGATCCCGACGCCCGCCGACCAGAGCTCGCCCAGTGCCCGGAGGATCTGCGGCTGGTCCAGGCTCGCCCCGATCTCGAGGAGGACCCTGTGCTTTTCCTCCAGCAGCACCGCCGACATCTCCTCGACGGATCGCGCCGGGGTGAGCGCGGAGATCCAATGCGCGGGGTTGGCTGCCTGATCGGGGGTCACCCAGGCTCCGGTGAGTCCCGACAGGATCGGGATCCGCGGCGGCTGGGGCCGGAGCCGCGAGCCCAGGGCGGCGAGGCGTTCGGTGGCGAGGTCCGGGGGAGCCTGCTCGTCGGCGAGGCGTCCCGCTTCGATGGCCAGCCGGACCGCGTCTTCCAGGGAAAGCGCCCCGGCCAGGCAGGCGGCCGCGAGCTCGCCTGGTCCGGAGCCGGCCAGGGCCTCCGGACGGACTCCCATCTCCATCCACAGCCGTCCCAGCGCGTGACTGACGGCCACCTGGGCGGGGTATGCCAGGACAGCCCGCTCCACGACCTCCCGGGTCTCCATCACCCCCAGGGGCGGATACAGAGCCTTCAGGAGGTCTTCCCCGGTCTGGGCCTGAACCAGCCGGGCCCCCTGATCCAGCGCCTGACGGAAGACAGCCTCGTCGCGGTACAGCTCGCGGGTCCCGTCGAGCCCCGCCGCGGAGAGGAAGAAGACCACCTGCCGCTGGCCCGGCTCGCTGCCGGCCGCCGGCTCGGACGCCGGATGCCGGTCCAGGAGCTCGATGGCCTCCTCGCGGTTGCGGCAGACCAGGAACCGCCGATGGTCGAAGGTCCTCTTCCCCACCTGCAGCGTGTATGCGACATCCGCCAGGCTCGCCTCCGGCTTCCGCCGGAGAAAGTCGGCCAGGTTGGCCGCGGCCTGCTCCAGCGCCGGCGCGCTCCGGGCCGAGAGGACCAGCAGCTGCCAGGCCCGGGACGGGCTGCCCGGCCGCTGGACCGGGGCCTCCTCCAGCACCAGGTGCACATTGGTGCCGCCCACGCCGAGCGAGTTCACGCCGGCCCGGCGGGGCGCGCCGTTCGCCTTCCACTCGCTCAGCGCGGTGTTGACGTAGAACGGGCTGGACTCGAAGTCGATCTTGGGATTCGGCCTCTCGAAGTGAAGGCTGGGAGGGATCCGGCCGTGCTCCAGCGCCATCACGGTCTTGATCAGCGCGGTGACGCCCGCCGCCCGGTCGAGGTGCCCCAGGTTGGTCTTGACCGAGCCAAGGGCGCAGTATTGCCGCTCGGCGGTGTGGAGCCGGTAGGCCTTGGTGAGAGCCGAGACCTCGATAGGATCGCCCAGCTCGGTGGCCGTGCCGTGCGCCTCCACATAATGGATCGTCTCCGCCGGCACGCCCGCCTTGGCCAAGGCCACCGCGACAACCTCCGCCTGGCCCTCGACGCTGGGAGCCGTGTACCCGACCTTCAGGGAGCCATCGTTGTTGATCGCCGTCCCGCGGATCACTGCGTGGACGCAGTCGCCGTCGGCGAGAGCGTCCGCCAGCCGCTTCAGGACGACGGCGCCGGCGCCGTCTCCGAACACGGTGCCACGGGCGCGCTCGTCGAACGTGCGGGTGTGGCCGTCCGGCGAGTCCTGCCCTCCGGGCTGATGAAGGTAGCCGCTCTTCTGCGGGACGCGGACCGAGACGCCTCCAGCCAGGGCGACGTCGCAGTCGCCGACGAGCAGGCTCTGGCAGGCCATGTGGACGGCGACGGCCGAGGTGGAGCAGAACGTCTGCACGGTGAGGCTCGGCCCCTTGAGGTTGAGCTTGTAGGAGACGCTGGTGGCGAGGGAGTCGCGATCGTTGGTGATCGCCCCCTCCAGGTCGCTGACCGAGGCGACCAGCTCCTCGTCGGCGAGCAGGGTCATCAGATAGGTGCTGATGTTCGAGCCGGCGAACACGCCGACGGCTCCGCCATAGGGGCCGGTGTAGCCGGCGCTCTCCAGCGCCTCCCAGGCGATCTCCAGGAAGACCCGATGCTGCGGGTCCATCAGGGAGGCCTCGCGTGGGCTGTAGCCGAAGAAGGCGGCGTCGAAGAGGTCCACGCTGTCCAGGATCGGCCGCGCCTTGACGAAGTTGGGATCGGCGATCCGCTCCGGCGGTACCCCCGAGCGGCGCAGCTCCTCGTCCGTGAAGAAGGTGAGCGACTCGACCCCGGCGCACAGGTTGCTCCAGAGCTCGTCGACATCGCGGGCGCCGGGAAACCTCCCAGCCATGCCGACGATGGCGATCTCGCTCCCCTCCCTGGCCTGGCTCGACTGCTGCCGCCGGGCCACGGCCGCCCGCAGCGTCTCTCCCGGGTCCGGACCCTCCTGCGGCCGGAGGCGCTTCGCCAGCTCCGCCACTGTGGGCGCTTCGAACAGGGCCACCGGGTGGATCTCGACGTCGAGCTCCTTCTGCAGCTCGGCCACCACCTGGATCGCGTTCAGGGACGTGCCGCCGAGGTCGAAGTAGTTGTCGTGGACACCGACCCGGTCGATGCCCAGGATCTCCTGCCAGACGCGGGCGATGGTCCGCTCGGTGTCGCTGCTGACCGGGACGTAGGCCGTCTGGAGGCTCGGCCGGGAGTAGAGCGACCCGCCCGCCTTCTTCTCCGGCGAGCGCAGGGCCGTGCGGAGGAGCCACTGGTCGATGCGGGCCTGGAGGTCGCCAGTGGAGTGCGTCCACAGCGGCCCGGCCTCGGCGGCCAGGACGCGACGGAACGCCTCCAGCCCCTCCTGGGGGGTCATGGCGAACTCGGCGATCGTGGACTCCAGGCCGGCGCCGCGCAGGTCCTTGCCGACCCGCCAGGTGTCCCAGCCGACGCTGATCCAGCGCGTGCGGCCGGCCTTGCGGTCCTGGTCGCGGGCGAAGCCGTCCAGGAACAGGTTGGCCGCCGTGTAGGCGGCGAAGCCGATGCCACCGAGCACCGAGGAGAGCGAGGAGAACAGGAACACGAAGTCGAGGTCCTCGCCCGCCAGCGCCTCCTCCAGGACGAGCAGGCCCTGGATCTTGGGCCGGAAGTGCACCTCGCAGAGCGCGGGGCCGAGCTGCTGGACCGGGACGAACGTGCTGGGATCGACGGTACCGGCGGCGTGGATGACGCCGTGGATCGCGCCGAAGCGCTGCCGGGCCACGGCGACGGCGCGGCCCATCGCCTCCGGGTCGGCCACGTCGGCGGCAAGCGCGAGCACCTCGCCGCCGAGGGCCTCCAGCTCTTTCACCCGG
>DATANP010000129.1:0-2606 GCA_036266195.1 Thermoanaerobaculia bacterium
AAGGAGATCTCGGTCCCGCCCGCGCCCTCGGGCACCTGGGCGCTGCCGGCCGACGCCATCCACATCTGGCCGCGCCGGCACTACATGCTGATCGGCTTCCCGAACCGGGACTTCACCTTCACCTTTGCCCTTCACATGCCCTTCGAAGGCGATCCCTCGTTCGCCTCGATCCGCACGCCCGAGGCCCTGCTGGAGCTCTTCCGCCGCTCCTTCCCGGACGCGCTGCCCTACGTCCCGAACCTGGTGGAAGACTACTTCGGTCGCCCCGAGAGCAAGATGATCACCGTCCGCTGCTTCCCCTGGACCCACGGCGACCGGGTCGCCCTGATCGGCGACGCCGCGCACGCGATCGTCCCCTCGTACGGCCAGGGCGCGAACTGCGGCTTCGAGGACTGCTCGGTGTTCTACGACATCCTCAAGGCCGCGGACGGCGACTGGGAGCGGACCCTCAAGGACTTCGAGGCGAGCCGCAAGCCGAACGCCGACGCCATCGCCGACCTGGCCCTGGAGCACTTCCACGAGCTGCGCGATTTCGTCGGAGCCTCCGAGTTCCTGCTGCGCAAGGAGCTGGAGCGCTGGGTCAACGACCTCTACCCGGACCGCTACAAGTCCCTGTACGAGCTGGTCTCCTTCACCAACGTCCCCTACGCCGAGGCCATGCGCCAGGACCGCGAGCAGCGCACCCTGGTGGACCAGCTCCTGGCTGTCCCGGACATCCGGCAGAAGCTCGACACCCCGGAAGTCCGCGCGATGGTCGACCGGTTCATGGCCGCCGTGCCGCCGCAGGGTGGGCTGAGGGCGTCGGCGGAGGCGGCCGTGGTCTAGGAGTCCTTCTTCGCGGGATCTTTTCTGCCGCGTTATGATGAGGCATCCGCTCATGGAGGTTCATGGGGACCAGGATGCACGTCGGGATCGATCTCGGGACGACCAACTCCGTGATGGCCAGCTTCGACGGCACCACGCTCGCGGTGGTGCCCAACGCGCTGGGCGAGATGCTGACCCCGTCGGTGGTGCGGGTGGACGCGCGCTCGACGTTCCTGGTGGGCCGGCGCGCCTTCCGCTTCCTGGAGACGGATCCGGCCAACACCCGCGGCGAATTCAAGCGGCTGATGGGGACCGCGGAGCGGCTTGGCTTCGAGGCCGCGGGCAAGGGTTTTCTGCCGGAGGAGCTGTCGGCGCAGGTGCTGGGCTCCCTGCTGGCTGACGCCGAGGCGGCTCTCGGCTTCCGCCCGGCCGCCGCCGTGATCTCCACGCCGGCTCTCTTCGAGCTGCCCCAGAACCATGCCACGATGACGGCGGGCCGGCTGGCCGGCCTCTCCGAAGTGGTCCTCATCCAGGAGCCCATTGCCAGCGCCATCGCCGCCGGCTGGCGGGCGGATGCCGAGGGGCTCTGGCTGGTCTATGACCTGGGAGGCGGCACGCTCGACGTCTCTCTGCTGGAGACGCGCAACGGCTGGCTGCGGGTGGTGGATCATGATGGCGACAACTTTTTCGGCGGCAAGGACTTCGACAATGCCCTGACCGACTGGGCCGCCATCCGGCTGGCGGAGGAGACGGGCCTGCCGCCCCTCAGCCGCTCCAATCCGGGCCATCGCCGGGCTCTCGGCAAGCTCAAGGCGGCCTGTGAGCAGGCCAAGATCGATCTCTCCCGCCTCGCGAGCACGGCCGTGGTCTGCGCGGAGCTGTTCAGCGATCCCGCCGGCCGTCCGGTCGACGCCGACCTGCCGGTGACCCGCCAGGAGCTGGAGGGACTGGTGTCGCCGCTCCTGGAGCGCACCCTCGGCGTGTGCCGGACGCTGCTCGAGAGGAACCGTGTGAGCGCCGACGACGTGGGCCGCGTGGTCTTCGTGGGCGGCCCCACGCTGATGCCCGCTCTGCGCGAGCGCGTCGGAGCCCTGTTCGGAGGCCGGGTGGCCGAGGGCATCGATCCGATGACCATCGTGGCCCGCGGTGCGGCCCTCTATGCGGCCACGGTCGGACTGGAGGCCCGGCCGCCGTCGCGCGAGGAGCCGGTCCCTGCCGGCATGGTGCTGCGCGTGGAGCATCCCGCGGTGACCGCGGACACCGAGCCGTTCGTGGTCGGCCGCTTCCTCCCTGTCAAAGGAGAGGAGGTGCCGCTGCGCGTTCAGATCACGCGTCTGGACGGCGGCTTCACCAGCGACGAGGTGGAGGTGAGCGCCGAGGGAGCCTTCGTCGTCCAGGTCCGTCTGGAACGGCACCGGCAGAACCGGTTCCGCGTCTCGGCCTTCGGGCGGCGGCACCGGGACGTGGCGCTGCGCACGCCGGAGCTTGCCATCGTGCACGGCGTCTCGATCGCCGATCCGCCGCTGTCCCGCAGCATCGGCGTCGCTCGTTCGGACGACACGGTGCTGACCTACTTCGACAAGGGAACGCCGCTGCCCGCGCGGCGCATGGCCATTCACCGCACGGTGCAGCGGGTCCCCGCCGGCAGCCTTGACGACGCGCTGGCCATCCCGGTCGTCCAGGGCGAGTTCTCCCGCGCCCACCTCAACCGGCTGATCGGCACTCTCCAGATCCGCGGCGGACGGCTCAAGCGCGACCTGCCGGCGGGTTCGCGGGTCGAGGTCACCCTCCAGCTCGACCGC
>DATANP010000130.1:0-8551 GCA_036266195.1 Thermoanaerobaculia bacterium
TGGGCGTTCATGGAGCTGGTCTGCCGTAAGTCGGTGGAGGAAGCCTCCCGCGACCCTGGGCGCGCCGCCGGCCTGGCGCGCCTCGCGGGCGTCGTCGCCGAAACGGTCCGGGGGCCGGAAGGCTGGCTCAACCGGGTGAAGGGATATGCCGCGGCGCACAACCAGGAGACCGCGGAGGCCAACCGGCTCTGGCTGGCCGGGTCCGATCCCGACAACATCCTGGGATCACCTCTTCATGAAGCGTGAATCATGAGCCTGGCCGGCATTTTCCGTCGGGATCCATGATGCAGCCTTCGTCGGCCTGCGGGGCCGCCGGCCGGCAGCTTCCGTCGGGGTCCATGATGCAGCCTGCTTCCAGCGCGGGCTTGCTCCAGGAGCGCAGGAGCCCCCAGAGCGGGTCGAGGAAGGTAGGATGACTGAGCCATGAGACCGAGAGGAAGCCGGAGAACGCGAGTGCCAAGAGAGAACGCCGCATCGATTCATCTCCCGCGCGGTGTCAGGGGCGGACCGTCGTGGCCCGCCCGCACCGCGCCCTGGCGCAATGGTGCCAGAGGGCTTCCAAAAAATCCTGATTTCCGGTTGCAGGGGTCCCGATGAGCTTGCTAAATCAATTGGTTAGACTGTTCCGGGCGATTTCGGGCAAGAGGCAGCGGCCGTTCGCCGAAGCCGCGGGCATACACCCTTCCATGCTCGCCAAGTACGAGACGGATGTCTCGGAGGCGCCGGCCGAGGTGCTGCCGAAGATGGCGAGGCAGGCGGGCCTGTCGGTCGCGGACGGCGAGGAGCTGCTGCGCCACTGCGAAACGCTCCAGCAGCGGCGGAAGCGGACAGGCCAGGGGGTGGGCGAGCTTCTGGCCGGGACCGGCGAGCGGCTCGGCACACTCCTCGCCAATACCTATCAGGGCCTGCTGAGGCTCCCGCCGCCCGACGAGGAGCCTCAGATCGAGGACCGTTGGCGGGACCTGCCCCTGTGGTTGGACATCCGGGAGCTTTCGGAAGTAGAGCAGCTCGCGGTGGTGAGCGTATCGAAGGAGCACCAGACCTGGGCTCTCGTCGTGCTCGCCTGCGAGGATTCCATCAACGAGGTCTCCCGCGACCTGGACCTTGCAGCCTCCCGGGCCCGCGTTGCCATGGCCGTCGCCGAGAGGGTCCCGGGGCCGAAGCCCTGGCGCGACCGCGTGATGGGTTTCGCGGCGGCCCATCCGCCGAACCTCGAGCGGGTCGCGGGCCGTCACGACGCCGCTGACTCAGGGCTCGAAGCCGCCCGGCGGCTCTGGTGCGCCGGCTCGGACCCGAAGGGGCTCCTCGATCCCGGGAGACTCCTCGACTTTGAGGCGTCGCTCCGGAGAGCCCAACGCCGCTTCGATGAGGCCCTCGACCGGCTGGAGGAGGCGCTGGCCATGGGCCGCTGCCCGGAGCGCTACCTGGTCAAGAAAAGCTCCATTCTGGAAGCCATGGGACGATATGACGAGGCGGTCGAGGCGCTGCTCCAGGCGAAGCCGCTCGTGGAGCAGAAGGGAGATGCGCGGTTGCTCTACATGCAGCGCTTCAACCTCGCGGTCTGCTACACGCACACCGGAAGATTCTCCGAAGCCGCCGCCCTGGCGGACCTGGTCCTGGCCGCCGCCACCGAGCGCGGCGACGTCCACGAGGTGACCCGGGTCAAGTGGCTCCGCGGCCGGATCGCGGCCGGTCTGGGCCAGACGGACCTCGCCCTGAATCTTCTGGATCAGGCGCGGCGCGAATTCGAAAGCCGGGGCCTGGACTTCGACGTGGCCCTGGCCCTGCTGGAGATCGCGGCACTCCTCCTGCGCGAAAACCGGACCGCGGAAGTCAAAATCCTGGCCGCCAGCCTCGTCAGGATCTTCGACGCCAGAAAGATCCATCGCGAGGCCCTCGCCGCCCTGCAATTATTCAAGGAAGCCGTAGAGCAGGAACGGGCGACCGACGGCCTCGCCCGCAGCGTGCTCGCCTACCTCTTCCTGGCGCGGCACAACGAGGAGCTGCGGTTCGAGCCCCGGTAAGCTGCTGTGTCGCAATGTAAGGTTCTATGCGCCGTTGCCAAGTTCTATACGCCGTTGCAACCTTCCATTGCGCCATAGAACCTTACAAAGCGCCATAGAACGTTACAACGGCCCACAGAACCCTACAACGCGCCACAGAACGTTACAACGGCCCATAGAACCTTACAATGGCCCATAGAACGTTACAACGGCGCATAGAACCTTACAACGGCGTATAGAACCTTCCATTGCAACAGGGAACCTTGAATCGCAACAGGGAACCTTACATTGCAACACAGAAGGTTACATTGCCGCACAGAACCTTACAACGCCTCGCAGAAGCCAGGGCCGGCTGGAAGCCGGCGCTCCCAGCAAAAGCAAAAGCCCGCCCCCTTGCGGGAGCGGGCCTTGGGAAACGCGGCAGAGCTGAGGATCAGCGGCGGGCGGCCGCGTTCGGGGTGGGCTCGACGGGACGGCCGGGCTGAGCCGCGGTCTGGGCCGCCTTGCGCTCGGTGCCGAAGTACTTCTCCCAGAGGAGCGCGAACGGGCTCGCCACGTAGATCGACGAATAGGTGCCGACCAGGATGCCCACCGCCATCACGAAGGCGAAGCCGCGCAGCACCGGACCGCCCAGCGCCAGCAGCGCCAGCACGCTGAGCAGGGTGAGGCCGCCGGTCAGCAGCGTCCGGGACAGCGTCTGGTTGATGCTGTCGTTCATCACTTCGATGAGCGGCTTGCGCCGGTTCTTCCGCATGTTCTCGCGGATGCGGTCGAAGATCACCACGGTGTCGTTCATCGAGTAGCCGACCAGGGTCAGGAAGGCCGCGACCGTGGTCAGGTTGAACTCGAAGCCGGCGAGCGCAAACAGGCCGAGGGTCACGAGCACGTCGTGGATGCTGGCCATGACCGCTCCCACCCCGAAGCGCAGCTCGAAGCGGAACCAGATGTAGGCCAGCATGCCGAGCAGCGACAGGAGGACGGCGTAGAAGCCGCGCTTGCGCAGCTCCTCGCCGATCTGGGGACCGACGTTCTCGGTGCCGAGGACGGTGAAGTTGCCCAGCACCGCGCGCTGCTTCAGGCTCTCCAGGGCGGCCGGGGAGAGGCCGCCCACGCCCGCGAGGTCGTCCCAGGAGTGGAACAGTCCGGTCACGCGGCGCTTCTCGAAGATCGCCTGGGAGATCTTCTTGGCGTCCACCGACACGCCGTTGCTCTGCAGGAGCTCGGCGATCGCCTCGGAGCCGATGCGGTTGAGGTCCGGCTTGCCCCCGGTCTGGCCCGGGTTGAGCGCACGGTCGAGGGCGGCGGACACTCTCGGCAGGCTGCCTTCGTCCTGGCCCTTGATGAGGCGGGTGCGCACCATGACCTGGTTCTCGGACTCCTTGCCGATGCGCTGGATCGTCACCTCCTGCAGGCCCGACCCCTCCAGCACGCGGCGGAGCTGGTTGACGTCGGGGTGTTCCCGGAACTGGAGGGTGATCTGGGTGCCGCCCGCGAAGTCGATGCCGATGTTCAGCTCGCCGTGGACGAACAGCGCGGTGAAGCCGAGGAGCACCAGGACCAGGGACACCACGATCCAGAACTTCCGGTACTTCATGAAATCGATGTTGATATCGTGGAGGAGTTCCATCTCTTGCTCCTTGCTTCAGATCGAGAGCCGCTGGACCCGCCGGCGCGACAGGACGAGGTCGAACAGCCAGCGGCTGACAAACACCGCGGTGAAGAGGTTGGCCAGCAGGCCGATGGTCAGGGTGACGGCGAAGCCGCGGATCGGACCCGTGCCGAACTGGAACAGGAAGGCCGCCGAGATCAGGGTGGTGAGGTGGCCGTCGATGATCGACGACAGGGCCTTTTCGAAGCCGAGGTCGATCGCCGACCGGATGGTCCGTCCGGCCCGCAGCTCTTCGCGGATGCGTTCGAAGATGAGCACGTTGGCGTCCACGGCCATGCCGATGGTCAGGATGACGCCGGCGATGCCCGGCAGGGTCAGGGTGGCGTGGAAGGCGCCGAGGCCGCCGAACAGCAGGATGATGTTGAGGATGAGCGCCGCCACCGCGTTGAGGCCGCTCATGCGGTAGATGAGCAGCATGAAGAAGATGATCGCCACCGTGCCGACCACGCCGGCCAGCAGGCCCTTCTCGATCGCGTCGCGGCCGAGCGACGGGCCGACGGTGCGCTCTTCGAGCGTCGTGATGCCCGCCGGCAGGGCGCCGGACTTGAGCACGGTCGAGAGGTCCTGGACCTCCTGCTGCGAGAAGTCGCCCTCGATGATCCCCTCGTCGGAGATGCGGGCGTTGATCACCGGCGCCGACATGACCCGGCCGTCGAGGACGATCGCCAGGCCGCGGCCGATGTTGCTGCCGGTCAGCTCGGCGAAGGCGTCGGAGCCCGCCGGGGTGAGGCTGAACTGGACGATCGGGCGGTTGAACTCGCCGACGCTCGGCCGCGCGTTCTTGAGGTCGCGGCCGGTGACGGTGCGGCGCTTCTGGACCGCGTAGTAGCGCTTGCCGATCAGCGCACCCGACTTGTCGTGCACGTCGCCGTCGAGGATCTCGAGGTTGTCCGGCACGCGTCCGCCGAGACCCGCCAGGAGCGTCTCGCGGTTTTCCGAGGGGCTCCCCTCGACGATGCGGAACTCCAGGAAGGCGGTGCTCTTGATGAGCTTGCGCACGCGGTCCGCGTCGTCCACGCCCGGGAGCTGGACCACGATGCGGTAGTTGTCGGCCACCGCGATGTTCGGCTCGGCCACGCCGTAGGCGTTGATGCGGTTGTCGATGGTCTGCTTCGCCTGGCTGACGGCGGCGCTGCGCACCGAGTTGACCTCGTTCGGGCTCATCGCGAAGGCGATCCGCCCATCGCCGCGGGCGGCGACGTTCCAGCGCCCGTTGGCGCCGGTGTAGCCGCGCTTGTCGGCGATGTCGGAGATCTTGTCGACGCCGTCCGGCGTCAGGCCGGCGATCTCGAACTGCGCGTCGCCGGTGCGGCGCGCCTGGAGGCCCGTGAGCCCTTCGTCGCCGGCGAGCTTGACCAGCCGGTCCATGTCGGAGTCGGTGTCGGCGCGCAGGGCGTCCTCGGTCTTGACCTGGAGGACCAGGTGCATGCCGCCCTGGAGGTCGAGGCCCAGGTTGATCTTGTCCTTCGGCGGTGAAGCCAGCGCCACCGAAATGAGGATCGACGCGAGGATCAGGATCCCGCGCCAGAGCAATGTGCCTTTCATGGATTCTCCCCTTCTTTTGGCTCGAGGCCCGCGATCGCCGATTTGGCTACCTTGATCCGGACGTTGTCGGCGATCTTGAGGATGACGGTCTGGGCGTCCATACCCTGGATCTCACCGTAGATCCCGCCGTTGGTGATCACCCGGTCCCCCTTCTTCAAGGCCTCCACGACCTGCTGCAAGGCCTTCTGCCGCTTGCGCATCGGGCTGATCAGCAGGAAGTAGAAGATGACCATGACGGCGAGCATGGGCAGCGCGCTCAGCCAGGGAGAGGGCTCCGCCGTGCCCTGGAAGGCCAGCGTCGTCCAGACGGATAGGATCGGATTCATGCGTTCTGTCTCCGGGAATGCCAGGCCTGGGGTCCGTACCGAGCGAGATAGATTGCCGGATGTCCTCCAGGAAGTCAAGGTAATACCGCAGGTTGTGCAGGGTGGCGAGCACCGCCGCCGTGAGCTCGCCGGAGCGCGACAGGTGGTGCAGGAAGGCCCTCGGCACCCGCATACAGCACGGGCAGCCGCACCCGGGATCGACCGGCCGGGGGTCGTCCTTGTAGCGGGCGTTGCGGATCTTGAGCACCCCCTCGCGGGTGAACAGGACGCCGTGCCGGGCGTTGCGCGCCGGCAGCACGCAGTCGAAGAGGTCGACCCCTTCGCCCACGGCGTGCAGGATGTCCTCCGGATAGCCCACGCCCATCAGGTAGCGCGGCCGGTCCTCCGGCAGGGCCGGCGCCGTCCATTCGACGACCGCCCGGCGGTCGCGGTCGGGCTCGCCCACGCTCACCCCGCCGATGGCGTAGCCGTCGAAGTCCAGCTCCGCCAGCTCCACGGCGGCGCGCTGGCGGAGGTCGGGGAAGATGCTGCCCTGGACGATGCCGAACACGCCGCCGCCATGGTTGATCCCTAAGGCTGCTTCGCGCGCCCGGCGGGCCCAGGACAGGGTGCGGCGCCAGGAGGCCTCGGCCGCGCCGCGGTCGATCGGCCACGGCGGGCACTCGTCGAGGATCATGGCGATATCCACGCCGAGGCGGGACTGGAGGTCCACCACCCCTTCGGGCGTGAAGCGCAGGGGGGAGCCGTCGAGGTGGCTGCGGAAGCTGACCCCGCCGTCGTCCACCTTGCGCAGCCCCTCCAGGCTGAAGACCTGGAAGCCGCCGCTGTCGGTGAGGATGGGGCCGTTCCATCCCGTGAAGGCGTGCAGGCCGCCGAGGCGCTCGACCACGTCCACGCCCGGCCGCAGGGCGAGGTGGTAGAGGTTCGCGAGCATGATGGAGGCGCCGGCCGCGGAGAGCTCCTGCGGGGTGACGCCCTTGACCGCGCCCAGGGTGCCGACCGGCATGAACGCCGGGGTCTCGACCACCCCGTGAGGCGTGGTCAGCCGGCCGCGTCGGGCGCGGCCGGAGGTGGCGAGGACCTGGAAGGAGAGGGGCATGCGGGCGGCCTCACGGCCGGCTCTTGGGTTCCTTGGCCTGGCCCTTCTCGCCCAGGTCGATGACGCGGGTCTGGACCTCCTTGGGCAGCTTGAGCACGAAACGGTCCGGCGGGATGGGGGTGTTCCTCTTGAGGTCGAGGAACTGGTACTCGGTGGTGTCGCCGTCGGCCTCGACGTACTCCATGCGCGTCGGGAAGAAGCTCGCCGAGTCGATCCACAAGGTCATATTCTTGAGGCGCTTGGAGATGCGGGCGTAGCGCGGGACCAGGGCCATGCGGTAGGGGTCGCCCTTCTTCTCGGGCATGGACAGCTTCACGGTGAAGTAGTCCAGGAGGGTCTGCATGTTGCCGCTGGCGCCGAGGTACTTGAGGACCTGGTTGGAGTAGCGGCCCACCTTGACGAGGTCGGCGCGGCGCAGGTCGCGGTACCAGGTGGTCATCTGGTCGCCCTGGATGACGACGGTGATGGGGCTGGGCTGCTGGTACTCCCAGCGCACGCGGTCGGGCGCGGCATAGGAGAAGACGCCCTTGGACTCCTCCGGCGCGGCGAGCATGGAGCTCTCCTGGTGCTGGACGAAGCGGGCCTCCAGGGTCTTGAGCTTCTGCTGCTCGATGCGCACGCGGTCGAGGAGGGCCTGGAGGCGCTGGGTGCCGGACAGGCCGGGCGCCGAGGGATCGGGCACCGGAGCGGCCACGGACGGCAGGGCGGCGAGCAGAGCCAAGGCGAGGACGGTGGTGACGAGACGCTTCATAAGGGAAAGCTCGGGTCGGGGGGCCTTCCAGCCCGGTGGTCCACGGGGGAGGAGGGGCACGGCCCCTCGGCACACAAGGGAACAACCATCGTATCGTCCCCTTTGTTCCTGGACAAGGGCCGGAGACGGACCGTTGACAGCCCTGCGCCCGGATGTTACGTTCACCGCCCTCTGAAAACGGGGTGGAGCTGTCATGCCTGAAATCAAACTTGGAACCAAATACGACTGCTTCAGCTGCGGGACGAAGTTCTACGACCTCGGAAAGTCCGAGCCGGTCTGTCCCAAATGCGGAGCGAACCAGAAGGACGCGAGTCAGAGCGACAGCGCCGCCGCCAGCCAGTCCTCGCGCCGCAAGCGCAAGGCGGAGGTCGCCAAGGCCGTGGACCTCGAGGACGAGGAGCCGATCGCCGACATCGCCGACGATGAGATCGTCAGCCCCGTGGGGGTTCTCGACGACGAGGAGCTGGTCGACGAGGAGGAGGACGAGGACGACGACTTCGACGAGGCGTGAGCCCGTCGCCCTGGCGCTCGGCGGCAATGTGGGCGACGTCGAGCGCCGGTTCGACTGGGCGATCGCCCGGTTGCGGACGTACTTTCCCGACCTGAGGGTCGCCTCGCTCCATCGCAGCGCCGCCGTCTCCCCCGTCCCCCAGCCGGACTATCTGAACACCGCCGCGGTCGGCCATCTCCGCGACAGCGATCTCGACCCGGAGTCGCTGCTGGCGGTCTGCAAGGCGCTGGAGCGCGCGGCCGGGCGGCGGCGGAACGTGCGTTTCGGCCCCCGGCCGCTGGACGTGGACATCGTCCTCTGGGGAGACCGGGTCTCGGACCGGCCCGAGCTGACCCTCCCCCACCCCCGCCTGCGCGAACGCCGCTTCGTGCTGGAGCCGCTGGCCGAGATCGCCCCGGACCTGCGGGTGCCGCCGGACGGGGTTACCGTGGCGGAGCTGCTGGCGCGGCTCGGCTAGACCGGGTCCCCGTGTACGAACACCTTCGAGCGCGGTAATTCCTTCTCCACCGCCCGCAGCACCTGCACCATGAGGTCGTGGGCCTCGGGGAAGGAGGTGGCGCGCGGGATCTCCAGGTGGAGCTCGATGAAGCGCTGCCCCCCGGCGCGCCGGGTCTTGAGGTCGTGCATGCCCAGCACGCCCCTCTCCC
>DATANP010000131.1:0-16561 GCA_036266195.1 Thermoanaerobaculia bacterium
CGCAATCCCACCGTACTGATCAGGGCAATTCCGAGGACCCTGAGGACCTTCACCGAGCGGGCTAACCTGTCGTCGCAATCTCACCGTACTGATCAGGGCAATTCCGAGGGCCACCCTTGTAACCCTCTGAACTGTAGCGACTTGACCGGCCTGCGGCCGTTACCCCTCGAAAGGCGACTTCCAAATGCCTCTTTTATGGCCTGTACTGACCTCCTGCTCTTGACGTAAACCTCTCATTTCATGAAACCTCCGGTCGCCGCCGTTACCTCCTCGCCAAAATGGCAAACTGGGCCTGGCATGACTTTTGTCAGGCATGCGGCTTGCTTGTGCTGTCAATCCCTCCAGACTGCCAGGGAATCTCAATTGTCAAGGAACGTGCGGCTCTCAAGCCTCCAACGCCCGGGCGTACTCTCGAATTTCCATGGCGGGTACGGTGGCGACCGCCTGAAGGCGCTCCAGGAGCCGGAGAAAGAAGAAGATCAAGGCAGTGTCCGGAGCGCTCAGATCGAACTCGGGAGCGCCGCCGCCTGGATACTTCGCCTCGAAGCTGCCATGCGTCAAGGCGCAGACCAGATCCAACCGCTCCAACTCAGGCAGATCCGCAAGAGCCGCGCGCAGCGGATCTCCGAAGGGCGGGCTCCAGCGGCTGCCGAAGCAGAGCAGGCCCGCCAGGATGGGGATCGGGGGACGCGGTTTCGCTTCTCCACCGGCCCAGGGGATGGGCGCGCTCGTTCGATGGAGCTTGCGGACGGAAGCGGCTTTTTCTCCGGCATCCCGGAGGGTGCTCCGATCGAGGCCCTGCTTCACCTCGAATACCGCGTAGACGCTTTCGGCGGGAATGTACAGGGCGTCGTTCTGATTGAACAGGAACGGCGAGAACTGGCGGTCGTGAAGGACGAGGTCGAGTTGCTGGCTCTGCTCGCCGCGGGAATCGATCACGAAAGCCTTGGCGACGCTGTAGCGCCGGGGGAGGTAGTCGGCCAGCATTTCCCGCCATCCGGCCTCGCTGGCCATCCCCTTCTCGCCCTCGTGGTGAATGGTCCGATCCAGTTTCAAACAGCTTGCGAGCTTCTCTTGGAGCAGCAGGAAACGGTCGCGGAGCACGCGGTTGGAGGGCACGGTCATTTCGCCTCCCACTTCCTCACCCGGACGATCCGGGCCTCGTTTCCAACCTTCACGATCTCCACGTCGGCGCGCACCTTCTTTTTGGCCTTGAGGGCAGCGAGCAGATCGGGTTCGAGATCGTCCGGGCGGCAGGCAGCGGCCGACTTGTCTCCTCGAAAGGCGGTCGCCGAGCCCTTGTGGATCTCGAGCAGGACGTTGGACAGGAGGTTATTCTGCTGCTCCGGCTCCTGCTCGCGGATGGGTTGCGGGCGGGGTCGCTCCGGCAACTTGCCGTCGGCGAGCCGGCCGTAGCCGGACGATTTCTTACCGCCGATGCCGAGCGAGTCCAGGGCGGTGCCGAGCAGTGGCCGCAACCGGCTCCAGTCGTCTTCCCAGCGCTCCGGATCGGTGGACACGAAGTGGAAGCGGAAGACCTGGTCCTCGGCGATCGCGAGGAGCGGCACCGGGTTCGGGCTTTCCCAGTCGGCGGGTACGGCCCTCTTTTCATAATAACGGGTGAAATGCGGCGTGAGGACGTCCACCTCCAGCCGCGGCCACGTCACCGGAAAGGCGTCGAAGACGCGCAGGCTGCCGGTCTTCGCGATCGTTCCCGGCCCGAGCTCCGGACCGAAGAGGCGGTCGCGGTTCTCCGCGGTCCAGAAGGCCGTGTCGCCTCCGAGCCTGCCGTCGCCGACGAGGCGGGCGGCGGCGCGGAGCATCCCCTTGAGGCTCGATCCGGGGAGATAGACGGAGCCGGTGAGGCGGTCGAAGAGGAAGCCGGTCTCGATCGGATGCGGCAGGCCGAGCCCGATCACGAGGCGCGAGTGGGTGCGCAGGTCGATCGAGCGGGACCCCATCTGCGTCAGGGTCGCACTCCGCCGCTCGACGAAACGATCGAAATCGGGATTCCGCCGGAGCCCATATGCGGAGCAGAAATCCTTGAGAAAGTCTTCCTTGCCACGGGGAGGGATGCTGATCTCACGGCCCCACTCGTAGCGGTCCATCCCCCGATCGAAGACCAGGGAGCGGTTGGCCTGGGAGCTCAGGGCGAGCAGCACGGAAAAGCCCGTAGGGAACGGCAGGAGGCTCACTCTTCATCTCCCGCGATGAATGCTTCTGCGAAGCGCTTGAGCCAGACCGCGAGAGCCCGCGCCTCAGCAGAGGCTGTGCGGTAGAGGTCTTCGTCCTGGTCGGCGATGTGGTGGATGAGGGACTCTCTGCCGGTATAGATCCGGCGGTGACCGTCGCCGAGCCACTCTCCCAGCCACTGGCAGATCTGCCATTCGGGCTTGTCCTTGCCGGCGGAAAGATAGAAGGCTACCGCCTGCCCGAGCCCGTTGCTGTGTAGACGGGAGGGTAGCTTGAGCAGTTGCGACTTGAATTTGGCCTTCCGGCTGTCATCCTTGTTGACCTGCTCGATGCGGCTCAGCGCGAAGGCGGCCCGTTCCTGTTCGAGGGTGCGCTCCATGGCGGTCTCCTATCCGTTCCGGGGCACGAAGGTCATGTGGGTGACGCCGCGGCCGATCGTTTCGTCTCCTCCGAGGCGGACGACGGGGCGCTTTCCGAGCGCGGTCCGAAACTGTTGCGAATGCTCCGTCTCTCCGCGCAAGGGGGCCACGAACAAGGATTCCGGCGGGAGCACCTCCTCGACGAAAAGGTTTCCCTGGCGATCGAAGTCGCTGAGGTCCTTGTTTTCCTCCCGGGTGATCGTGCGGGTGGTGCCATAGGCGTTGAGCTTGATGCGGGTGACCACGTCGGTGGCGGTCTGGGCCAGCTCCTTGAAATCCTCGTCGGAGAGGATCAGGAAGCGGCCCCGGAAGAGCCCGCGGGTGTACTCGAAGCCCCGGTCCGCGCCTGGCAGGAGGCCGAGCAGGACGTTGATCCCGCTCGCCGCTCCATCGGCGAAGAAGGCCGGTTCGGCAACCTTTTCCACCCGCAGCTCCTCCAGGAGAACGTGTCCCTCGTCCCGGGCCCAGGCGCAGCGCGGCCCGGGATCTCCGGGCAGCTTCACGGTCCTGCCGAGCAGGCGGAAGACTCGTTCGAGCACGAACGGGCAGGTCACCCAATGGAACGGCGCGTGCGAGGAGCGCACCGGAAAGGCGGCCAGCACGCCGTCGCCGAACGAGACGGTGCCCGGCCCCTTCGCGTCCTCCGTGCCGAAGACGGCATCGACCATGGTGGCGCCGAGGTCGTCCTTGAGCTCGTCCCGGAGCACACCCTTCAAGGTCGAACCGGGGATAACCGGGTAGAGGGTGTGCCGCTCGCGCTGGATGGGCAGATCGACGTAGCCGGTGCCGCCTTCGGCGCCGCAGTGGAGCGGGGTCTCGGTGTAGAGCCCGAGCGCTCCGAGGTCCAGAAAGGTTTTGCTTGCCACGTGCGCCTCCTAGAAAGAGAGACCGGCCACGGCGAATCCGAACCCCTGCCGTGCCAGGCCTCGTCGTCGTAGTCCGAGAGGAAGGTTTCGTCGAAATCGGCAGGCCGGACCGGGCCGCCGTCCATAGGCTCGAAAAGGAAGGTGGAGCCGGCGGGGAGAGCCCGGCGCAGCGGCTTGGACCGGTGGCGGGCGAGGTCCCAGCCTCCGACCGTGGCAAAGCCCGGCATCACTGCGCTCACGAGCCGGAAGGGTCGGTCTCTCAGGTCTGCGATGAGCCGGTCCGGCCCGAACCCCGGCGGATAGCCGCCGCTCGCGGAGAGCCCCGGCGTCACGAGCGACAGGCACAGGCGGCCGACCCGCGGCTCGACCGCAGCCGAAGACGGCGAGGCCGGCTCGGCTTCGAGCACCGCGGTCCGGCCTTCGCCTCCGAGCCGCAGGCGGCTTCCCGGAGTCAGGGTGCCGCCGACGGCCTCGAAGCCGAGCGCCACGCCGGGCAGGAGGCGCAGGAAACCGAACGTGTAGAGGCGCCCCTGCCGGCTCGCCCGCTGCCTGTCTTCCAGGCCCACGCCGGTGCGTGCCTCCACCTCCCAGAGACGGCGGGGGTGGACGAAGTCGCCGGGCGCCGGCACGCTGCCCCTCCGCCAAGCTTCGAGGCCGGCAGGCCGCAGATACCAGCCTTCCGCCGGACGGGCCTCTCCTTCGGCGGCCCCCGGCCATTCCCGCCAGCCGTCACCGTCCGCTTGGCAGGCGGAGAGAAGCTCCAGGGGATGGGACGATCCACCGCCCTCCTCCTGCGAGAGCAGCCGGTACCGGGCCACGGAACGGACGCGGGGGATTTCTTGGCCGCCGCGCGGCTCCTTCCAGAGCGTGACCCCCAGGTCGAGAGGCGCCGGCACGAGGCGCTCGCCGTCGAGGACGAACCAGGGACCGCGCAGCGCGAGCGAGCCGAACGATCCCCAGTCGCCCAGCTCGGCGACGAGGCCGCCGAGCCGCTCGCGCCAGGTGATTTCGTCGAGGCCGCGCAGCGGCACGTCTTCGTCGAGCAGGCGGCGGGTGCGCAGCGCGCCGTAGAGCGTCGACGGGTAGGGAGGGAAGAGCGAGCGCAGATAGTGGTCCGCGCCCAGGGTGCTCGGCTTGCCGTCCCGGAAGAAGAGGACGTCATCGGGCACGAGGCGGTAGCGGTTCCAGGTCGCGTCGGTCATGATCTCACCTGCACCTCACGGCCCAGGAAGCGGGCGATGCGCAACGCTTCCGAGCGCCGGTGGATGAAGAACGGTGCGATCCGGCCTGCCAGCTCCTTCACGTCTCCCGAGGCATCGTTGCGCGACAGGCGCTCGGCCAGCCAGGGTTTCCAGAGCTCCGGCCGGCTGTCGAAGGTGTCCTGCAGCGTGGTCTCCTCGAGCCTCAGGTTGAAGGTCTGGCCGGAGGTGAGCACCCCTTCTTTTACGTTTCCGATGAGCGCGGCGAGCGCCGCGGTCCAGCCGGGCTGATCCGGGTCGTCCCAGCGGAACGCCACCTCGACCGGAGGCCCTCCGCGCTTCGCCAGGCGGATGGCCACGGCGTTGCGGTCCATCCTCTCCTTGGCGACCTCGTCGAGCAGTTCCTCCACGTCGTGGAGCAGAAGGCCCGCGGGGTGCGCCGGATGGGCGAACAGGACCGCGGCCGAGACCGTGAACGGATCACCTCCGGCCAGGCGCAGGCGGACCGGCTCGAACCGCTCCAGGTAGTGGGCGCGCAGGAGGTCGACCAGGGGAAGCGCATCGCGCGGATCGCAGACGAAGAGCACGTCGTCACCGCCGGCATAGAGAAGCTGCGGCGGCTGTCCCTGTGGCTCGTAACCGCCGAGCGCCGCCAGGTTCAGATCGGGGCTGTTCGTCCGCCGCAGGCCCTGGGCGAGCCCGGTCAGCACGCGAGAGACCTCGCGATGGAAGGCTTCCAGATCTCCATCCCGAACCGCTTCCGGTCCGAGGCCGAGCATGCGGCCCATGCGGTCGCCGTCCATCTTGACCAGGGCGAGATAGGGGGCATCATCGTGCGGCTGGAAGCGGTCCAGGGCCACGAAGTCGCTCTCCCTCCTCTCGGCCACGGGGAGCAGCCGCTTGGTGGCGCAGACGAGGCAGAGCCGCGTCTGATCGAGCCGCAGGAAGCGCTCCAGGTCCGTCTTCTCCGAGTCCCGGGCGGCGCGCTCCCAGGCATCCCGGACGTGCCGGCGGTCGCCGTCCGGCAGGGCCGTGCGCTCGCCGCAGATGGCGCACTTCTCGCCGGGCTGGCCGCTCTGCCGGAACGGGCGGAAGCGGCGGACCGCCTCGAAGCGCCGGGCGCCGGCCAGGGCCGCCTCGGCATAACCTTTCTCTTCGGGCACCCAGGACCAGGCGATGTCGAGAAGGTGATCGGTCTGTCGGCCGCCTTCCTCCTCGCTCCAGATGGTCTCGAAGGGAAAGTAGCCGCGCAGGCGCAGCGCGGCGCCTCGCGCGTAGGTGGTCAGGACGTCCTGGACCGCCCGCGCCATGGCCCCTGCGACCTCATCAGCCGCGACGGCCTCGACCCGGCAGACGAAGCGGTTGGGGATACCGTCCGGAATGTCCTTCTCCGGCAGGTACGGAAAGACCATCTCTCCGCCATGCTTGCGCAACTCGGAGACCGCCTGCCGGATGAGGTGGGAGAGCAGGTAGCTGCCGGCCCAGAGGTCCGCCAGGCGGCGCGCCTGGGCGATGAAGGCGTGGACCGGGCCGATGCTGAAGGTGAGGAGAGCGGTGTCCCGGCTCATGAGGAAGCTCCGATCTCGGCGACGAGACGCTTGCGGCCGACAAGGTCGTCCAGGAAATACGACACGATGCCCGGCCGTGCCGGCTCCACCTGTCCCTCCGCCGGAAAGGGATGGCCCTTGAAGCCCAGCCTCGCCTTTTGCGGGAGGAACTGCGCCGGCAGCCAGGTCAGCACCGGGAAATAAAGATTTTCAAAGCGGGCGACGTGGAGGAGCAGGGGGGAGGCCCGCCTGGGGTCCTTCTCGTCCTTTCCGTCCTCTCCCCAGATCACGCTCTCTCCCCGGAATTGATCGTCGACCCTTCGGGTGAAAGGGAGAGGAAGACCGAAGCCGACGCGATCCGGAATGCCCTGCCGGAGCTTCGTGCCGTTGGGCGCCGCCCATTCGTAGTCGCGGCCGGCGACCGGTTGCCCGCCGAAGGTGCGGGTGTCCGTGGCCTTGCCATAGCGGCGGCGGAAGGCGATCAGCCAGCCGCCGAGCCGGGAGAGGGCCTCCTCGCCGGTCTTGAAACCTTCCGAACCGACGAAGATCCGCGAGCTTTGGGAGAAGCAGGTCCAGGCCGGCTCGCCGTCGATCCGGCGGCCGAGCGCCAGCAACTTGCCGGCCTCGTTCCGGAACGCGTCCTGATTCAGGGGAGCCTTCCAGGAGGCCGGGCCATGCTGCAGGTGCAGAGATCCGAAACCTTTTCGGCTCCGCGCCCCGATGCCTCCCAGGTAGAGCCAGGCCCAGAGCGCGGAGGCGAAGAGCTCCGGAAGATCGCCTCCGGGCTCCCGGACCCACTGCAGATCGAAACTCACCGACGTGCTCGCAGGGAGGAAGGGCCGCTCCAGCCTGCCTCTGGTCACCGGTCCATAGGCAAGGTAGTGCAGGGGGTCCGAAAACCGGCTCTGCAGACGCAGGCGGTTCACGGTCGCCTCGGATTTATCACCCCAACGCTTGGCGATCTCCTTCGCCTCCAGGCTCTCGCTGAAGGGGATTCCGGCGGGGTCCGGCCTCTCCGCCTCCGGTCCGAGGCCGGGGAGGACCCGCAAGGCGGAGCACCGGCGCGTCGAGCCGAAGATCTCCTCCTCGGCCGCGCGGACCTTTTCCAGATCCTGAACGAAATGCGCTCCGGCGACCGCCCGGAACCACCAGCGGAGCTGGCCCCGGATGGAGGCCCCCCGCCATTCGGCCTGGTCCCTGGCTCCGCCGAGGAAGCACGGAGTCACGAACTCCACCTTGAAGGTCTGACGCAGCATGTTCGCCTCGCTCTCCGCGGGAGCTCTCAGCGCGCACCCGGAGGCTTCACGTCCCCCTCCCGATCGCTCTTGGGACCCGGGTCCACAACGGGTTGATCCTCGTCCGCACCGGCGGACGCGGGCCGGACCTCTCCCTCGCGACTCGTTCCCGACTTGTTGTCCGTGGAGCCGGACGTGGGAGGGGGATCCTGAGTCTCGTCGGCATACCAGGGACCGGGCTTGGTGGGCTTCGTATCCATCGTCGCTCCTTCCTTGTTGTGACGCCGGCCAGGCCGGTCGTCTCTGGTCTATTCCCTAGGACACGAGCCGCGGCGGAATTGTTGGACGGGTCTACTTGGATTCCTCAGTCATGTCCTGCGGTTCCTCTCCCCTGCGGTACACCCGCGCGCGGAGGGTCCATTCGCCCCAGAGATTTCCACCCACGATGAGAAGGATCGGCTCCGGGCAGTGATACCCGGGTGAGCACGCGATGGATCTCATTTGATCGGCGTCGATGCCGCTCGGGACCGGCTCGGCCCCGGGATGGGAGTGCCACTCTCCGAGGTAGTATTCCTGCTGCCGCCAACGTTGGAACAGGAGATCCTGCAGGCCTGCGACGCCACGATGGAACCATGTCCTTCCAGCCATGGAATCGCGGGCAGGCCCGGTCACATGGGAAACCACTGCCAGATCGCGATGGGCGGAATAGCGGCCGATCAGGAGGCCTCCGGTTTCACGCGGGCCTGCCTGCCTGCAGAATGTCAGAAGCTCACTCAGCCGCTCCTTGGACAGCACAAGGCCGAATCGCCGATCTTTGGTATGGAATGTGAGTTTCCGGACTTCACGCATTCGGGCTTTCTCCGACCTGCCGCAGGAGACAGTCACCTTCATCTCGCTCGAACACGAGAAGCGCAGAGGAGGAAGCCGGGGCACAGGCGAGGCGTTCAAGCTTCTTCACAATGACGCTCGCGAAGAGGCGTATGTCGTCCACCCTCACCGGAAAGATCGGATGCCAGCAGCCGATCCCTTCCCACGGCAGCTCCGTATCAGCGGATCGCTCCCTCTCTTCCAGCAGCCACGGCTGATGAAGAACTCTGACCATCTCCTCTCGAGGAAAGACTTCCGCTCTCCCTTGGAACAGGAAGACTCGCCGCGCGTGGAAGCCGAGTGAAGCCGACATGAAGAGCCTCTCTCCCGCCCAACGAAACCTCGCAAGCTCCGCCAGCACATCATCATCACCCGTGAAGTCGAGCACGATCTCAGCGGCTCCGATCGATTCCGGAGGATCCGGCGGGAAGCTTTCGGCGATCGCCTTGACGGAAGCATGTGGACTGATCCCATTGAGCCATTCAGAAAGGCTCTCGGCCTTAGAACGTCCCACATCGTTCATGCCGAGTGAATGACGGACCAGATTGCCCGGTGTCAGTATTTCGTCGTCTAGGATTGTCAGCTTGTAAGCCCCGCCACGCACGAGAAGCTCAGCGACAGCCGAGCCCAGCGCCCCCGCCCCGACCAGAAGGATCTCCTTCTGCCTCAACTCCGCCTCGAAGCGGCCACGGACCGAGATCTCGTCCTCGGACCAGTTCTCGCTTCTCACCCATCGGAGCGCTGCAATGTTTAGGAGTTCGCGGCGATCGATCATCCGCCCTGCCTTCCCCGGCCGGAAGCCTGGGAACTTCTGACCCTTTCTCGCAAACGGAGGCAACTCGACAGCCAGCCAGTGAAGGCGCTCCATGGGCATCTCATAGCGGCGCGAGATCGGAAAGCCGATCAGCAGGAGGTGGGGCCTTCCGTCACGAAGGGAGTCAGGGAGATGATCCAGAAATGCGAGCAGATCCGTTCCCGAGAGGACCGCAGCCTGCTGAAGCTCCTTTCCTGTAGTCGGCGGCTGCCAGGGAGGCAGCCTGGGAAACGCATCCCATCTCACCCAAATCCCGGTGGCTACATCCTGCCGGACCAGGATTTTCGCCCCCCAAGCCGGCCGGAAAAGCGGCTTGCCCGACCATGTCGAGATCTGCCGAACGACCAGAACCCTGTCGTTGCCCGGATACCGGGCAAGCTCGACAAGTCCTTCGCGTGCTGAGGTGGTCGCCCAGACCGCGGCGCTCATGGCATCCTCCAGAAAGCCGACGACGCAGCCGTCGCAGAATGGGTAGTCAGGGAGCTCGAACGGCTCACCCTGGCGGATCAACTGATCCTTCGAGGCCGCATGAAGCCACTCCAGCGCCCGGCTCACATGCCAGCGCATCCGAGTTGCCGCAGCCCTGGGTTCTTCATCGAGCCCATGACGCCCAAGAACCCTCACGCTGGTATCCGTGCAGATCTTGCCGCTGCGAAGGGGACGATCCTCGGGTCCATAGGCGTTCAGCGCCTGATGTGGAAAGGTATGAACAATCCCGTTCTCCTTCGCCGGATACAGACCCACCGGACCATCGGGGTAGAACTTTCCAACCAGCAGGAACCAGTCCGTGCTGGCTGGAACGAGCTCCGTCGGCTCGAGCCCTGGAGGCGCGAGCCTCAGGTGCAGGGCCCAGCGCTCAACTCCGGAAAGCCACTGAAAATCCGCAAGGATCTGACACCCTGCAACTCCTTCGATCGCTCGCCGGCCAGCGCGAAGCTCCAAAGTCAGATCCGGCTCGATCGGCATCATGCAAAGCGACCACCCGTAAGGATCGTGGGCGAAGTCCTCGACGTGAAGCCGCCCTCCGGCTGACCTCCACCGGGTCCACTTTTGCTGTCATCGTCCGGCCCCTCCGGGAAAGGATCTCCGAAGAGCCTGCGCCATGCCGCGGCGCTCTCGCCGGTGGATGTGGCGTCGAGAGCCTCGCGTGCTATCTTTGCCGCATCCTCGGCCAAGGCGTGGAATGCCGCGAAGTCGGTCGCCGTAACACGGTGGAAAACGTTCTGACTGACGCCACGATCCCAAAGCTCAGGTGTGAGCCTTGCGTCGACGTACCCTTGATAATTCGCGACGATATTCTCCAGCGTCTTTGTTACACCCGCTGCGACGGACGAAATATCGTTTGGACAGCAGTCGCCGATCAGGTGTTCCAGGGGATAGCTCTTGGGATACTTCGGCTTCTCATAACGTCGGCGCCACCATTTGATGGCTTTGACGACGTTCACATAATAACCGTTACAGAGCTTGTTCTTTTCCCAGGTCCATTCGATCTGGGAGACTGGGTCTGTAGGCTGCCAGGCCTTTGCCTCCCGGTCGGGAATCAGGAGTGGCTCCGACTTCCACACCGCCTCTTTCTTTGCCGCTTCGAGTCGAAGAAAACTTCCCGCCTGGTTTCTGACATCAAGGTCTGGCCAGGATGGAACGAGACGCCAATCGGAGAGGTCCTCAATCCCGTAGCTAGTCCTGATGCTATCAGACTTGTAGAGCCTCTTTTGGACCTCGGAAGGCGCTGCCGTGACGACCAGGTCGAGCTTGAGGTCACCCAAGTCGATGCCGATCGACCTGCCGTTCTTACCCCATTGCCCCTTGTAGTAGGTGTTCAGGAAGGACTTGAACTTGTCGAGGGCCTGATCGGGGGTGTTTTCCGCCGAATCCAGATTCGTCACAATGATGACATCGACGTCCGCCTTCTCATTGTCCGAAGGGCGGATGGCTGTGGACCGTCGATAGCTGCCTTGCAGGAAGTCGGACACACAGATCGAGGCGAGGTTCTCGTCGTTCCAGATCCTCTCTCGCAGCGTCGTATGAGCTGAACGGAGTGCCTGGCGCTGATCCTTTGTCGGACGGATGTCAGTGAGAAAATCAATGAAGTACGACGGAAGCTCCATTCCGCGATTCCTCCCGAGTTGTTCCTGAAAATCAGCACCCGGCTGCGCCAGGTCGTCTGTCCTCTACCCACCAGGACACGAGCCGCCGCGGAATTGTTGGATGGAAATTTCGATCGAGGTCAGCGCCAGTCGCCCTGGAGCGAAAAGCCGGCCCAGAAATACGGCGACCGCCACCGGCCGTCGCCGCGGATGGCGAGTTGGGCCTCGCGCAGAGCCGCCGCAGGGGCGAGACGTTCGACCAGGAGGCCGCGGTAGAAGACGGCCATCAGCTCCGCGGTCGCCCGGTCCTGGACGTTCCAGTGGCTCACCACGACGCGCCGGGCTCCGGCGCGGAAAAAAGCCTGCGTCAAACCCACCAGGCCCTCGCCGCGCAGCTCCCTGCCGAGCCCGGTCTGGCAGGCGCTGAGCACGACCAGTTCGGCGGGCAGGCGCAGGGCCGCCACGTCCGGCGCGGAGAGAAAGCCGTCCTGGTGCCGGCCTTGCCCGTCGTACAGGGAGAGGAGGATGCCCGACCTCTCCGGCAGAACGGGATGCAGCAGGCCGTGAGCGGCGAAGTGCACGATGCTGTAGCGGCCCAGGGCTCCGCTCGTGGCGAGATCCCTGTCCGCCTCGGCCCCCTCGGCCACGAGCGTCTTCTTTCCCGCTGCAAAACGGAGGATGGCCTCGGCCTCCTGCGCGGTGAACGGCAGGCGGGGGAAAGGACCGGCCGGCTGGAAGCCTCGCGCGTCGGGAGAACGGCTGCCTCTCCGGCCGCGAGGCAGGCGCTCGTCGTCCGGCGAGAAGATCGGATCGGCCAGCACCGCCACCGCCCCAGGGGCCGGCCGGCGGTCGGCCAGCCGGCGGCGCTGCCGCGCCAGGAAGGTGGCCGAAGGGAGCATGACGATCTCGTGCCGGACGACCAGGGGATCGGAGGCCGTGTCGACCGTCGCGAAACCGGGCTCCGGCAGGGCTGCGAACGGGACGAGGTGCAGCGCTCCATCGGCGAGGATCGCCAGGCGCTGCCCGCCCGCGATCCGCCGGCCGAGCGGCGCGATCACCGCCTGAGACAGCTCCCGGACCGCCCGGTTCCAGGCGTCGGCGCTGCCGACGACCCCGCTCTTCTGGGACAGGCCGGCGAACACCCGCCGGGCAAGCCTCTCGATCTGCTCGCGTCCTGGCAGGAGGTGGACCTCGACGCTCTGCCGGTCCACCGTCCAGGCGAAGCTCGCGGGCTCGGCCAGGAGATACACCACGAAGACCGTGCCATCCTCGGCGAGATCCTGGATTTCCGCGGCGCTCAGGGTTTTGGCATCCCGCTGCCCGGCCGGCTCCTCCAAGCGGTCCAGCTCCAGGTTCCTGGCGCGCAGCTCCGCATCGAGCCCCGTGAGTCGCGGGCTCCGCGGCTCCTGAAGAGCGAGGCTCTGGCGGCGCAGCTCCAGCGTCCGGACTTCGTCCTGAAGCTCCCTCCTGCGCGCCGCGGCCGGGCGATCCTCTTGCGGGCTCTCCCCGAACATCACTTCGGACAGGTTGCGGGCGCGCGCCCGTTCCGCCACCTCCAGGGCCTCCCGGGCGTGGCCCTTCTCCGGCTCGCGCCGGTGCAGTTCCAAGAGCAGGATGACCAGCTCCTCGTAGCCGTCATACCGGGTGGCGAGGAAGGAGCCGCGGCTCATCGGTCCGCGCAGGCCGGCGCGCACCTCCTCGATCCGGCGGATGGCCTCGTCGATCTGCTCGCGGGCCGGGCCGAACGCGCCGAGGCGCCGGTCGGCCCGGCTCAGACCGATCCGGGCAAAGGCCTCGCCGTTGAGCTCGCCGCTCGACCGGAACAGCTCCACCGCTTCGCCGAGGCGCCGCCTGGCCCGCTCCACCGCTCCGGTCTCCAGGTCGAGCCAGCCCAGGTTGGCCAGGGAATGCGCCTGGTTGACCGGGCTGCCGGCGGCGCGGCTCATCGCCAGGGCGCGCGAGTAGCAGTCCGCGGCTTCGCCATACCGCCGCAGGGCCCGCAAGGCGCTGCCGCGGCGGTCCCATGCGCCGGCCTCGGCCTGCCGGTCTCCCAGGCGCTGCGAGAGCGCGATCGCCTCCTGGTAGAAGCCCAAGGCCACCTCGGGCCGGCCGGCCAGGTAGTGGGCCCACCCCATAGCGATGAGGGCCGGAACGCGATCGCTCGCCTTTCCGCCCTCGACCAGCGTCAGCGCCCGCCGGAGCAGGTCCATCCCTTCGGCGTCCTGCCCGATGAGGATGTAAAGGTTTCCCAGGTTCTGCAGGGTGACCGATTCCGCGGCTCCCCGCCCAAGCTTTCGCCACAGGACGAGGGCCGCCTCGTACCGCTCGACGGCGGCCTGGAGGTCGCCGCTCCTGTCCAGGGCCAGCCCCAGGTCGCTCAGCGCCGCGGCCTGCCCCGACTCGTTCCCGGCCGCGCGGTACAGTTGGAGCGCGCGATCATGAGCCCGGATGGCGCCGCCGGGATCGCCCAGACGCCTCCGGGCCGTTCCCAGAGGATTAAGGCACCGGGCCTCGTTCAATCCATCTTCCCGATCGCGGAACCAGGCCGCGGCGGTGTCCAGGACCGCGGACGCTTCCTTCAGATCGCCGGTCCCGAGCAGCGATTCCCCGAGACGCCTCTGCGCCTGGGCCACCATTCCGCGGTCGCCGAGAGCGTCGAACCCGCGCATGGCTTCGCGATAGGCCGGGACCGCCTTGGCGTGCTCACCGGAGAACCGGCGGCGCTCGGCGCGGGCGTACGCGGCGCTCGCAGCGACTCGCAGCCGGTCTCGTCCCACGGGCCGCCGTACCTCACGCACGATCAGATCGAAGGCGCCCTGCTGCTTCGGATCGACAGGCTCGACCACCAGCGTGTAGGCGCCCGCGGCCGGCGTGACCGCCAGCACCTCCTCCGGTCCCTTTGCGCCGTTGGGGCCGTCCACCTCGTAAAGGAGATGATCGGCGGGGTCCTTCAGGAGGACCGCGACGTCGGGCCCGCGCTGCTCGACGATCAAGCGCAGATACCGGTCCGCTTCGGCGTCGAAGCGGAACCGATGCGTCTCACCCCTGGCAAGCTCCCGGTGAAAGACGGCTCCCGGAATCAGCGAGATCCTTTCGACGGCGCCTCCACCGCCCGGCGGGCCGCCGCAGGAGAGAGCCGCCAGAGCCAGAAGCCACGTCGCCTTCAAGGGTTCCCGGGAGCCTCGACGAGCCGCAACTCGTAGACCGCCAACGACGTCCGCTCCGCGCCGGCGCCGAAGAGACGGATGCGATAGACGCCCGGCGGCAGAGCGCCGCGGGGAAAAGACAGCAGGACGGTGCCGAGCGGCGTCGGGCGTAGGCCGTCCCTGCGCCCCACCCGCGCTCCTTTCGACTCCTCGATCTCCACCCCGTACCGCGGAAGCTCCCGGCCTTCCGGCAGGCCCAGGACCAGGACCACCTCCTCCGACGTGTCCGGGACCTCGACCAACGACAGGGAGCGCGTGCCTCCCTCCTCCACCGGCGCCAGCTCGGCGATGACGGCGTTCACGGCCGGACCGGCGCGCGGAGGACGGGACGCGCGGCCGGCCAGATAGCCGACGGTCCCGCCGACCGCCAGGAGGAGCAGGGCCGCCAGGGCCATCCAGGACGTCGGAAGCCGTCGCGGACCGGGGACGGCGTCCGACACGGTCCTCGATGCGGGCACCGCGGGAGCCGGCAGCTCGCCGAGGCGCTGGCGGAGAGCCTGCCAGCGGACCTCGATGTCCTCGTCCAACAGCTCCGGTATCCCGGGAGCCGCCTCCACCTCGGGAAAGGCCGCGAGATCCGCGAGAGCGCGGGCCGCGTCGGGATAGGCCGCGAGCCGGGCCTCCACGGACTGGCGCGCGGCTGGATCCAGCCGGTCGTCCCGGTAGGCCAGAAGCTCCTCCGGCGTGGGCGGACCGCCCAGCTCCTCACGCCTTGCCGCCATGATCGCCTCGAGCGCCCGGTCGAAATCGTCGCGTCCCACTCGGCTCCCTCAGAAATCGGTGCCCTGGAAGTATTCGTCCAGGACCGGCTTCAAGCGCTTTCGCGCCTCGAAGAGCTGAGAGCGTACACTGTTGAGCCCGATGCCGGTCGCAGCGGCGATCTCCTGGTACTTGAGGTCCGCATAAAGGCGCAGCTCGGTGCATTTCCGCATTCCCGGAGGGAGCGCCTCGATGGCCAGGCGCAGGACCCTCGCCCTCTCCTCGCGCAAGGCCGCCTGCTCCGGCGTCGGCCTCGGGTCGACGATCGCCGGCGCCGGCTCCTCCCGGCCTTCGTCTCCGGCGGAATCCAGGGACTCCACCGGCGCTCCCCGCTTCGCCGCCTGCAGGTCCCGGACGGCGTTCTTCCAGACGTTCTCCGCGATCTGCCGGACCCAGGTGGAAAACGCCGCCTCGAACCGGTACTGGCCGATGTTCTGATAAGCCCGCAGGAGAGTCTTCTGGGTGAGGTCGTCGGCCTGGTCGCGCAGGGCGGGGCGGTTCGCAAAGAAGGTATACAGCGGCCTGAAGAATCGGCGGGCGATGGGCTCGAACGCGTCCGGCCCCGCTCCGGCCTGGAGAGCGTCGACCGCCGCGCGGATCGCCTCGTCTTCGGGGTTGGCCGCAGCCGCACGATGCCCTTGGTCTGACGGCATGCCAGACCAAGCTTTCCACAAAACCCCCCTTTCCGCCAGCGGACCGGATCACCCGGCGCCTACCAATCGCTCAGATCCCGTCCCGCCACCTCCAACTCGATCGACCGCTGATCTCTGCCCCATGAGTCCTTCTCACCGAAAGGATATTCATAAAGAACGATCCGGCCGCCCAGCGACCGCGAGAGTTGGCCGAGATAGAACACGAGCGCGTTGGGCGCGGCGCTGAAAAGGTGCACGCTTCCGCCGCGCTCGTGAGGACGTCGTTGCCGGATGCGCGGGATGAGGGACTGGGCCAGGCGCAGGGAATGGGCGCCGCCCGCCACCGAGCGCGGACCGGGCTCGGGAGCGATGACGGCCTTGAGGATGCGCCCTACGGGCAGACCCTTCCGTTGAACGTAGTCCAGGGCCTCTTCCGGCACAGTTGCCTGGCTCACGGCCAGGGCCACGGCCAGATCGCGAGCGTTGCCATCGAGAGCGAGGTCCGACTCGTCGCGCCAGAGCGGACCTTCGGGGACCGGGCCGTCCTTGGGATGCCAGTCGAGCACGCCCTCTCCCATCATACGCTGGCGCACCCGCACGTCGAGGCCGCTCTTGGCCTCCAGCACCCAGCCGGCCGCAAACGCGATGGACGCGTGAGCCGCCATGTCGAGCACGAGCGGCCGGTCCTCGTCGGCGTGCTTGCGCAGGAAGTCCTGGACCTGCGGCAGGACCTCCCT
>DATANP010000132.1:0-5505 GCA_036266195.1 Thermoanaerobaculia bacterium
GCGATCGTGCGGGCCCAGGGCGACACCTACTACTCCCTGGTAGACAACCAGAAGGCCGGGGAGGGCGACCCGCCGGTCCCGGCCCGGATCTTCGAGCTGGAGGTCCGCGTCACGCCGAGCGGACCGGCCGCGGAGCCGCGCTCGGCCATCCGCCTGGAGGGGCTCGACGGCGTGAATTTCGACGGCGAGGGCCTGGCCCTCACCCCGCAGGGCACGTTCCTGGTCTCGTCCGAGAAGGAGCCGTTCCTCCGCGAGGTCTCGAAAACGGGGAAGACGCTCCGCCTCCTGCCGGTGCCGCCCCGGTTCGCGCTCTCCGAGGACGGCCCGGCCGGCATCCGGCACAACTCCGGGTTCGAGGCCCTGAGCCTGTCCGCCGACGGCCGCACCCTGTGGACCGCGAACGAGACCGCGCTCAAGCAGGACGCTCCGGACGAGGAGGCGGCGCTCTACGGCCGCCATCCGATCCGGCTCCTGCGTTACGAGCGCCGCGGAGATTCGTACGAGCCCGCCGGAGAGCTGGTCTACGTGGTCGATCCCATCGAGCGGCGGGGGAGCAAGTTCAAGGTCCGCGGCGTCGTCGATCTCCTGCCGCTGCCCGAGGGCGGCCTCCTCAGTCTGGAGCGCGAGTACGTGGAGGACATCGGCATGGAGGTCCAGCTCTTCCTGGTGGACACGGACGGCGCCACGGACGTCTCGGGCGTCGAGTCGCTGGCGGCCGGCGGGTGGACGCCGGTCCGTAAGACGCTGCTCTACGACTTCGGCCCCCGGACGGACAACCTCGAGGGCATGACCTTCGGCCCGGAGCTGGCGGACGGGGACCGCACGCTGGTCCTGGTCAGCGACGACAACTTCGACGAGAAGCAGGCGACCCAGGTCGTGGCTTTACGCCTTCACTCCAGTCATTCGGCGACGCGGGGCGGTTCGTAGGTGGCGCAAGGGTCCACCTCGTAGGCATAGGGCGAGCCCCAGGCGTCCGCGAAGTAGCGGTCCAGGCGCTCGCCGACGGCCGGGCTCTCGACGATCAGCCCGGCGTTGCGGCTGGCGGTGAAGTAGTCGCCCTCCCAGTTGCCGGTACCGATCCAGGCGCGGCGGCCGTCCACGATCATGTACTTGGCGTGGCCCACGCGGGCGAAGGGCACGAAGCCGCCGGACCACTGCGGGATCGTGTTCAGGCGCACGTCGATCCCCGGCACCACCTGGAGGCTCTGGAGCCCCTCGATGGTCCCCTTGCTCTTGCTCCAGTCGGCCAGGAGGAGCTGGACCTTCACGCCGCGATGGGCGGCGCGGCGCAGGGCCGCGTCCAGGGTGTCGAAGTACGAGCCGTCGCGGGAGGACGGCTTGTAGGTGAGGAGCTGCACGCGGACCGTGCTGCGGGCCTGGTCGATCATCTGCACCAGCCGCGGCAGGTCCCAGAGGGTGCCGTCGGGCAGCCACTTCTCGGGGCTGAACACGGGCGTGACCCGCGGCGCGTCCGGGCTGTCTCCGACCTGCGCGGGGAAGAGGTCCTCGCCGGGCTTGGCGCGGAACCGCCGGTCTCCGGTACCGGCGGGGTCGGCCAGGGTCCAGTCGGTCTCGAACACGTCGGAAAAGGCGTGGGCCACGGAGGGCTCGATCACGCGAGCGCCCAGCTCCTGGATGTGGGCGAGCGACCGCCAGTCGAAGTTCTGGCTGCCGACGTAGACCTCCCGGCCGTCCACCAGGAAGTATTTGGCGTGGAGCACGCCGCCGCCCAGGGCGCCGAAGTCGTAGATGCGGACGTCGACTCCCTTCGCGGCGAGGCCCGCGAGGATCTCGGGGTAGGTCTTCTGGTAGATCTTCTCGGCCAGGAAGCGGACCTTCACCCCGCGCGCCGCGGCCCGCTCCACGGCCCGGATGACCGGCACCAGGCGGCTGTCCGGATGGTCCGGGTCGTCCGAGGCGTAGAACTCGGCGAAGTCGAGCGTCTTCTTCGCGCCGTCGATCATCTGCGGCCACACCTGCCAGGCGTCCCGGATGTCGGGGTGGTCGAGCACGGTTTCGACAGGCGCGGATTCGACGAGCTCGAAAACCTCCTGGGCGGTGGCGCGTATCGGAATCAGGGCGAGCAGGCACAGCAGGGCTGTCCGCATGACTCGTTCCTCCTCGGGCGCGGAGTCTAATACAGTGTAGGGGCCGATGTAGGGGAGAGGCTACGAACGAAGGGAGAGAGCCACATGAACGATCGATTCTGGTACGTCGCCGTCGGCGGGCAGCAGCAGGGTCCCTGGACGGTGAACGAGATTCTCGACGGCATCCGGGCCGGCCGCTACGGGCGCGACGCCTATGTCTTCTCCGAGGGGATGGCGAACTGGGTGCCGATCACCAGCCAGTCCGAATTCGCGTCCGGCTTCGGCGCCGCGCCTGCGACGGCTGCTGCGCCGCCGCCGCCGCCGGTGCGTTCGGCCGCGCACGAGATCGACTACGAGCTGTTCGGCGAGGAGATGCAGTACGTCGAGATCACGCTCGACCCGGGCGAGGCCTGCATCGCCGAGGCCGGCGCCTTCCTCTTCATGGAGCCCGGCATCCAGATGCAGACCATCTTCGGCGACGGCTCCGGCCAGGACCAGCAGGGCGGCATCATGGGCAAGCTCCTCTCGGCGGGCAAGCGGGTGCTCACCGGCGAGTCGCTCTTCATGACGGTCTTCACCAACACCGGCGGCAGCCGCCAGAAGGTGGCCTTCGCCTCGCCCTACCCGGGGCGCATCGTGGCGCTCGACCTCGCGCAGCACGGCGGACGCATCCTCTGCGAGAAGGACGCCTTCCTGTGCGCGGCCAAGGGCATCTCGGTGGGCATCGCCTTCCAGCGCAAGCTCGGCACCGGCCTGTTCGGCGGCGAGGGCTTCATCCTGCAGAAGCTGGAGGGCGACGGCCTGGCCTTCGTCCATTCGGGCGGCACCGTGTTCGAGAAGCAGCTCGCGGCGGGCGAGTCCCTGAAGGTGGACACCGGCTGCCTGGTGGCCTTCGAGAGCACGGTTAACTACGACATCCAACTGGTCTCCGGGGTCAAGAACATCTTCTTCGGCGGCGAGGGCTTCTTCTATGCCCTGCTGACCGGCCCCGGCCGGATCTGGCTGCAGTCGCTGCCGTTCAGCCGCCTGGCCGGACGGGTCATCGCCGCGATTCCGCGCGGCACGGGCAGCCATCGCAAGGGAGAGGGCTCGATCCTGGGAGATCTCGGAGACCTGATCGGAGGCGACCGGTAGGGAAGAAGGGGACGGCCCCCGTCAGGCTAGCTAGTGGCCGACGGGGGCTTCGACCTTGAGCATGCGGCCCCACGCGTTGCGCAGGGACTCGGGGAGATCGAGCTCGGGGAAGATCTCGCGCACGTCGTCGCGGCTGACGTAGGTCCAGATGTCGTCCCACACCGCGTAGCGAAGGAGATGGGAAACCACCCAGGCGCGCTGGGCGGGAGTGCCGTGACGCAGCAGGTGACGCGCCTCGTCCGCCGTGACGCGCTGATCGGGGAAGAAGTAGAGGAATTCCTGGCGGTCCGCGCCGTCGCGGCTTCTCACTGGGCCTTGCATGGGTCTGAGTATACCGGGTCCGGGCGCGATTCGGGAGGGGCCCTTGACCACCGCGGGGCCGGTCCGCTAGATTTCCTCCCGCTTCGAGTTTAAAAGTCGAAGTCGCGAGCGGGCATAACTCAGCTGGTAGAGTGCAAGCTTCCCAAGCTTGATGTCGCGGGTTCGAATCCCGTTGCCCGCTCCATTTTGCTTTTCGGACAGTCCGTCTCCATACCTCCAGGTCAGAAAGGGGTTATGTCGATCTTCGGTCGCCGCGACAACGCAAGCTCCACCCCTGCCTCGGCCGGTGATCCGGGCAGACCCCAGGAAGCCAACCTTCCGGCGCCCTCCCCTTCGCGGTCACAACAGCGGCGCATCACCCACATCTCCCCCGGCACCCGCATCAAGGGCGAGGTCTCCGGTTCGACCGAGCTGCTCGTCGAGGGCGAGGTCGAGGGGGAGATCCGGGTCGACGCGCCGGTCATCGTCGGCGCCGAAGGCGTCATCCAGGGCCCGATCAACGCCCAGGTGGTGCGGATCGGCGGCCGGGTGTTCGGCAACGTGCAGGCCGCCGACCGCGTCGAGGTCGCCCCCTCCGGAACCCTGGAAGGGGACATCCTCGCGCCGCGCATCACCATCGCGGAAGGGGCCTTCTTCAAGGGCCGCGTCGAGATGAAGAGCGACAAGCCGGAGAGGTCCCAAAGGCCGGACAGCAAGGCGCCGGACAACAAGGCGCCAGACGACAAGGTGGATGACGCGCGACGCCCCAAGGGCGGCGGCGACCAGGGAAGCTCAACGAGGGCTCAGGGCGAGCCAGGGAAACCCTAACGTGCGGATCGGCATCCCCAAGGAAATCAAGGACAACGAATACCGGGTCGGCATGATCCCCGCCGCCGTCCACACGCTGGTGGCGGCGGGCCACGAGGTGGTCGTCCAGGAGAGCGCGGGCGCCGGCAGCGGCATCCCCAACGAGGACTACGTCAGCGCGGGCGCCCGCCTGGTGCCGGACGCCGCGAGCGTCTGGAGCTGGGCCGAGATGATCGTCAAGGTCAAGGAGCCGGTGGGCCCCGAGTACGACCACATGCGCCCGGGCCAGACCCTCTTCACCTATCTCCACCTCGCCCCGCTGCCCGAGCTGACCGACGTGCTGCTCGAGAAGCAGGTCACCGGCGTGGCCTACGAGACGATCGAGGACCGCGGCGGCAAGCTGCCCCTGCTGACCCCCATGTCCGAGGTCGCCGGCCGCATGGCCGTGGCCGTGGGCGCGAGCTATCTCCAGAAGGTCCACGGCGGACGCGGCACGCTGCTCGCCGGCGTCCCGGGCGTGCCGCCGGGCGACGTGGTGGTGATCGGCGGCGGCATCGTGGGTATCAACTCGATCAAGATGGCGCTCGGCCTCGGCGCCCGCGTCGCGGTCCTCGACACCAACCTCGACCGCCTGCGCGAGCTCGACGACCTGTTCCACGGCACGGTCACGACCCTGTACAGCAACCAGTACAACCTGCGGGCCGCCATGGGACGCGCCGACCTGCTGATCGGCGCCGTGCTCATCCCCGGCCGCGCCGCGCCGAAGCTGGTCACGCGCGACATGCTCAAGCTGATGAAGGAGGGCTCGGTGATCGTGGACGTGGCGGTCGACCAGGGCGGCTGCTTCGAGACCACCCATCCCACGACCCACTCGGACCCGGTCTACGTGGTGGACGGCGTGGTCCACTACTGCGTGGCGAACATGCCCGGCGCGGTCCCCCGCACCTCGACCTTCGCGCTCAACAACGCCACCCTGCCGTACGCCGTAGCGCTCGCCAACAAGGGCGTGGTTCAGGCCGTGGCCGACGATCCGGGCCTCCTGCCGGGCGTCAACACCTACAAGGGCCACATCACGAACCTGCCCGTGGCCGAGTCCCAGAAGCGGCCGTACAAGGCCTTCAAAGACCTGATCTGATCCCGTTCCCCCTCTCCCCGGCCCTCTCCCCCGTACCGGGGG
>DATANP010000133.1:0-4810 GCA_036266195.1 Thermoanaerobaculia bacterium
CGTCCGCCGGCCGGGTGCGGACGCGGGGAACGCCACGCTCGGCGGCGCCTCGCCGCCCACGCTGGACGGGTTTCCGATCCAGGCACCGACCCCGAAGCCCGGCGCGGCCCAGAGCCTCCTGCCCTCGATCGGTCCCACGCCGTCCGCGGTCCGGCGCTCCCGGCAGGACGACGAGCCGGCGTTCTCGCCCGGCGAGATGATCGGCGCGCGCTATCGCGTGGTCCGCTTCATCGCGCGCGGCGGCATGGGCGAGGTCTACGAGGTCGAGGACCTGGAGCTGCGCGGGAAGGTGGCGCTCAAGACGGTCCGCGCCGAGGTGGCGCGCGACGAAACGACGATCGAGCGCTTCCGCCGCGAGATCCAGCTCGCGCGCAAGGTCACCCACCCGAACGTCTGCCGCATCTTCGACGTCGCCTTCCACGACGGCCTCATCTTCCTGACCATGGAGCTGCTGGAGGGCGAGACGCTCGGCCAGCGGCTGCGCCGCGCCGGGAAGATGACCACCGGCGAGGCGCTGCCGGTCGCCCGCCAGATGGCGGAGGCGCTCCAAGCCGCGCACCAGGCCGGGATCATCCATCGCGACCTCAAGCCCGGCAACGTCGTTTTGACCGAGGGCCGCGGCGGCCTGCGGGCCGTGGTCACGGACTTCGGTCTCGCCCGGCTCGAAGCCGGCGAGGAGGCGCCGCAGACGCCGAACCTGACCGTCCAGGCCGGCGTCGTGGGCACGCCCGCCTACCTCGCCCCGGAGCAGGTCGAGGGCAAGGAGATCACCTCGGCGGTGGACGTCTACGCCCTGGGCGTGGTCCTCTACGAGATGGTCACCGGCGTGGTGCCGTTCACGGGCGAGACCGCGATCGCGGTCGCCATCAAGCGGCTGCGCGAGGCGCCGCCGTCGCCCCGGATCCACGTGAACGACCTGGACCGGCGCTGGGAGTCGGCCATCCTCAAGTGCCTGGAGAAGGAGCCGACCGACCGCTTCGCGAGCGCGCCCGAGGCGATCCAGGCCCTTCAGACATCGGTCGTGCCCGCGACGCCCACGATAGCTCCGGCCCCCGCGCCGGAGCCGCCCGCCGCGCCTCGGAAAGCCAACCGCCGCACGTTCCAGATTGCGGCCCTGAGCCTGCTGATCCTCCTCTCCGCCCTGGTCGGCTGGGTCCGCTACCGGAGCTGGAAGGAGGAGAACCTGACGCCGGAGGAGCGCCTGGCGCGGCTGACCGAGGGGATCACTCCGCGGCGCTCGGTGGCGGTCCTCGGCTTCGAGAACCTCACCAAGGCTCCGGGCACGGAGTGGCTCTCGGCCGGCCTCGCCGAGATGCTGTCCTCCGAGCTCGGCGCCGACGGCGGGCTCCGCATCGTGCCCGGCGAGAACGTGGCCCGCGCCCGGCTGGAGCTGGGGCTCACCGAGACCCGCAGCCTGGCCGGCGATACGCTCGCCCGCGTGCGCTCGCAGCTCGGGTCGGACGACGTGGTCGTCGGCTCCTTCGCCGTGCTCGAAAACCCGGCCGGGCGCCGCATCCGGCTCGACATCAAGCTCCAGGACACGCTCTCCGGCGAGACCTCCTCCGTCACCGAGGCCGGTCCCGAGGCCGACCTGTTCAACCTCGTGGCCCGGGCTGGCGGCAAGCTGCGCCAGAGCCTGGGGGCCGGTACTGGAGAGGGGGCGGAGAGCCGCACCGCGCGCGCCTCCCTCGCCTCCAGCCCGGAAGCCGCCCGGCTGTACTCCGAGGGCATGGACCGGCTGCGCTCGCTGGAGCCCGCCGAAGCCCGCGAGTACCTGGAGCGCGCCGTGGCCGCGGACCCGAACAACGCCCTGGCCCACTCCGGGCTCGCCACCGCTCTCGCAACGCTCGGCTACGACACCCGCGCCCGGGAGGAGGCGAAGCGCGCCTTCGATCTGTCGCCGAGTCTGCCGCAGGAGGAACGGCTGCTGATCGAGGGGAGCTACCGCGAGACGGTCCAGGACTGGGCCAAGGCGGTGGAGATCTACCTCCAGCTCTGCAGCCTCTTCCCGGACAGTCCGGATTCGAGATTGAGGCTCGCGGCCGCCCAGACCGCGGCGGGCCGGGTGACGGACGCGCTCGCCACGGTCGACGCCCTCCGCCGCTTCCCGCCGCCGTCGAACCAGGACCCGCGGATCGATCTCGCCGAAGCCGTGGCCGCCGGCACCCTGGCCGATTTCAACCGCCAGGCCGCCGCGGCCCGCCGCGCCGCGCAGAAGGCGACCGCGCAGGGCGCGGCCCTGATGACCGCCCAGGCCCGGCTCCTCGAATGCCGTGCGCTGCGCAACCAGGGCCAGGCCGCGCAGGCCCTCGCCGCCTGCGCCGAAGGCCAGCGCCTCTACGAGGCCAAGGGCGACCGGGCCGGCGTGGCCGAAGCCCTCACTCATACCGCGAACGTGCGCTTCGACCAGGGCGATCTCGCCGCCGCGTCCAGCCTGTACGAGCAGGCCCGCGCCACCTACCGGGAGATCGGCAACCGCGGTGCCGAGGCCGGAGCGATCAACAACAGCGCGGTCGTCCTGCGCAGCCAGGGCGATCTGGACAAAGCCCTGGAGCTGTACGAGCAGGTGCGCACGATCACCCGGGAGATCGGCAGCAAGTCCGGCGAAGCCTACGCGCTCAACAACATCGCGGGTGTCCTCCTGCGCCGCGGCCGGCTGGACGACGCCGGCAAGCTCTTCGAGCAGTCGCTCGTCCTGCGCAAGGAGCAGGGGGACAAGAGCGGCCAGGCCTACGCGCTGGACAACCTCGGCGTCGTCCTGCGCCGCAAGGGAGACCTGGCCGGCGCGCGCCAGCGGCACGACATCGCGCTCCGTCTCCGGCAGGAGATCGGCCAGAAGATCGGTGAGGTCTCCTCCCTGAACAACCTCGGAACCCTGGCGCTCGACCAGGGCGACCTGCCGGCGGCCCGCAGGAGCTTCGAAAGGTCGCTCGCCATCTGCCGGGAGACCGGCAGCCAGAGCTCCATGGCCTACGCCCTCTTCGGCCTCGGCGAGGTCCTGGCCCGCGAAGGCAAGACCGACGAGGCGAAGAAGAAGCACGAAGAGGCCCTGGCCCTGCGCGAGCGCCTCGGCGAGAAAGGCACCGCAGCCGAGAGCCGGCTCGCGCTCGCCACCCTGGCCCTGGACTCCGGAGACACAGTGACGGCCGGACAGCTCGCCACCGCCGCGGCCGCGGAGCTGGAGCGCCAGGGCGCGACCGACGGCCAGGCGCTCGCCCTGGCGGTGATGGCCCAGAGCCGGAAGGACCTCGACCGGGCCTTCGCGCTCCTCGAAGGCAACCAGGACCTCCGCGCCCGGCTCGCCGTCCAGCTCCGGGCCGCCCGTCTCAGCCATCCGGACGAAGCGGAAAGGATCCTGACCGGCGTGCTCGACCAGGCGACGAAAGCCGGCTTCACCGAGATCCGGCTGAAAGCCGGGCTCGCGCTCGCCGACCTCGAAGAGGCCCGCGGCCGGGCCGCCGAAGCCCTGGTCCGCCGTACGGCAGTGCAGCAGGAGGCGAAGGCGAAAGGCTACCTGAGAATGGCGTCCCGGCCCGCCGCCTGAGAGGGCGCCACCACGGTAATCCCGATCGCGGCGACAAGTGCCATGGCCGCGCCGAACGTGAATGCCGTGGTCGCGCCCCAACGGTCCCAGATCGCGCCGAAGATCAGCGACGCCGGGAGCGCCCCGAGCCCGAGCGCCAGGTTGTACCACCCGAACGCCGAGCCCCGGCGGTCGGCCGGCACCAGGTCGGCCACCAGCGCCTTCTCCACCCCCTCGGTCAAGCCGAAGTAGACGCCATAGACCGCGAACAGCGTCCAGACGTGCCACTCCGTGCCGGCCCGGCCCAGAAGGAAGTACACCACGGCGTAGACGATCCAGCCGGCGATCAGGAGAGGCTTGCGGCCGAGCCGGTCCGACAGGGCGCCGCCGGGCGTGCTGGACGCGGACTTCACCACGTGAAGCAGGGCCCAGAGGATCGGGATCAGCGTCGCGCTCACCCCCAGGTCCGATGCTCGCAGCAGGAGGAACGCATCGGTCGAGTTCCCGAGCGTGAACACGAAGAGCACCACCAGGAATGCCCAGAACCGCTTGCCCAGAGCGGCCTTCGGATCGAACGTCTCCTCGCGGGGCCGGACCTCGCGCGGAGCCTCGCGCACGCCGAAGATCAGCGCCACCACGGCCAGCGCTCCGGGCACGGCCGTCCACAGGAACAGGTGCCGGAGATCGAGACCGCCCCAGCGCAGGAAGGCGAACGCCAGCAGGGGGCCGACCACCGCGCCGGCATGATCCGACGCCCGGTGGAATCCGAAAGCCTTGCCACGGATCGCCGGGTCCACTGAATCGGCGATGAGCGCATCGCGCGGCGAGGTGCGGATCCCCTTGCCCACCCGGTCCGAGACCCGGATCGCCAGCACCTGTCCGGCCGACTGCGCGAGACCGATCAGCGGACGGATCGCCGAGGCGATGCCGTAGCCGAGCAGAACGAGAGGCTTGCGGCGCGGCACGCGGTCCGAAAGCCAGCCGCTCGCGAGCTTGAGAAGGGCCGCCGTGGACTCCGCAGCCCCCTCGATCGCGCCGACCGCCGTGGCCCTCACGCCGAGGACCGTGGACAGGAAAATGGGGATAAGCGGGTACGTCATCTCCGTGGCCACGTCCGTGAGGAAGCTCACCACCGAGAGGGCGAGAACGTTGCGACCGAGACGCATCGATCGGGATTGTAAACGCGAAAGGCCGGCGCGAACGCCGGCCTTTCCAGACTTCGATGGAGAGAAGGATCAGACCTTCTGGCGGGTGGCGCCCTTCTGCGTGGCACCCTTGCGCGACTTG
>DATANP010000134.1:0-2395 GCA_036266195.1 Thermoanaerobaculia bacterium
GTCTGGACGAAGGTGGTCAGGGCGAAGACGAGCCCGGCGCCCAGGACCAGCCCGGTCCAGGCCATGGTCCGGAGTCTGAGCAGGGACTTCTGCAGGGCCACGGCCGCGGGCACGAGCAGCAGGAGGTAGGGCAGCCGGTAGGTGCCCGGGATGGCGAGCAGCGCTCCGATCGCCAGCCAGCGTACGAGCGTGCCCGTGGACCAGACGCGCGGGCCCTGGTAGACCGACGACAGCGGCGGCTCCGGCTGGCCGGCATAGATCAGCGCGAAGCCGGCGGCGGTCACGGCCAGGAGGAAGATGTCCGCGGTCGCCAGGAAGACGTAGGAAAAAGTCACCGAGGCGAACACGAAGACGGCCACCCAGACCGGCGCGGCCGGCCCGAAGTGCTTGCCCAGGGCCCAGGCCGCGAGCACGGTGGCCACGATCAGGAGCAGCGCATTGAGGACCCGGATGCCACGGAAGGGCATCACGCGGACGAAGGGGACGGTCAGGAGTGAGTGATAGAAGGGCCGGGCGAAGACCTGGGTGTGGCCGCCGTCCGGGCTGTCCAGGTCGATCCCCTTGGGCCTCGCTCCCCACTGGTCCACGTAGCGGCGGTAGTCCTGCTCCGTGTACTTGAGGTCGAAATCCCAGGCGAGGCTGGAGGCCTGGAGCGCGTAGGTCGGCTCGTCGCCCTGGTCCGGCGGCCGGGCCGCGGCGTCGCCGAAGAGCGCGAGACCGAGGACGAGGACGAGCGGGATCAGGAGAATCAGCCAGCCGGGTGTATCGAGGAGGAAGCGTTTCACAGGCGCATCTCCCACCGCGGCCCGCCGAGCTTCGAGAGCCCGAGACCGCCGAAGAGGTGAGGCTCGATCCACAGCCAGGCCCGGCCCGGCGGGCGGCGGACCTCGGTCTCGATCCAGGCCTCCTCGCCCGGTTCGAGGTCGCGCGGCAGGGGCAGCCATGGACGGCCGGCGAGCAGGTCGTCCGAAAGCTCCTCGTCCGTGAACAGCTTGACCACCACCGCCACTCCGCCCGGCCCCCGCTCGCCCGCGATCCACCGGGCAAAGCCGCGGTTGCGCAGGCGAATGCGGAGCCGGCGGCGCTCACCTTCCGGCCACGGCAGGTCGGCGCCCTGGACCTCGATCTCGCCGTCCAGCCGGCCCCAGGCCAGGCTGCTCGGCGGTGGCACGTCAACGTCGAGATCCCCCGGAGGAGGCAGGTCGCGCCACTCGCGGCAGGCTTCGACCACCGCCTCCGCGGACCGGGCCGGGTCGTGCCGGACGCGCACGTGCTCGCGGGCCGCGTCGCCCATGGCCCGAAGGCGTCCGGGCGAGGCCAGGAGATTTTTCAGCAGCGCCGCCAGCTCGGCCGGCTCCTCCTCTCCGGCGAGAGGCACCCGGATGACGACCTCGCGCGGCAGCTCGGCGAACTGGGCGTAGTCGGAGACGATGGCGGGCCGGCCCGCGGCCAGCACGCGCAGCAGCGAGGCCGAGGTCTCGCCGGCCGTGGGATAGCGGAGGTTCAGGCAGAGGTCGATGGCCGCGATCGCGGACTCGAATTCCTCGAACGGCACGAAGCCGAGCACGTGGACCCGGTCGGCCACGCCCGCCCGGCGGGCCTCCTCCTCTAGGTCCAGGCCCTTGGAGGACTCTCCGACGATGAGCAGGTGGACGTCTTCCAGCCCCGGACAGGCCAGTGCACGGACGGCCACGGCGGTGCGCTTGATCGGCGTCTGGAACCCGAACGAGCCGAGCACCGGCTTGTCCTCGGGCAGGCCGAAGCGGCGGCGCAGCAGGCGTCCCTGCTCCCAGTCGGCGGCCGGAGGCAGCGGCACACCCATCGAAATCGCCCGCACCCGGATCTCCGGGTCCTCCTCATGGATCATTCCCGCGGCCCACTCGCTGTGGACGAGCACACCCTTCTGGCTTCGCAGCAGGGCGCGGTGCGCGGGTAGCGAGAAGACCGGTGCGTCGCCATACGCGTTCCAGCGCTTGGCGAGCGCAGCGGCCGCTCCGACCCAGCCGTGATCGCGGGTCAGCAGATCCTTGTAGGGATAGAACTCGCCGCGGCCGAGGGTGAGGTCGAGCAGCAGGTGGTGCAGGACGAGGTCGTGAAGCGTGAGCACGCCCGGGATGCGCAGCGCCAGGTCCCGCACGCCTTCGTGATACCGGTTGTTGCCCATCTGATAGAGAGGCAGTCGGCCATCCTGACCCGTCGCCTCGGCCGGGGCCAGAGGCCAAGCATTCTCCACCTCGGGCGCCACCGGTTGGCCCGGCAGGTGGATCAGCCGTACGTCGGCCCGCTCCGCGAGATGCGGCAGCAGGTCGACGCTGTAGTCGGCGATCCCCGACCGGACCAACGGGAGCGGAGAGACGTAGTCGAGCCGGATCATGGCAGTTTTACTCCCTCTCCC
>DATANP010000135.1:0-5001 GCA_036266195.1 Thermoanaerobaculia bacterium
ACTTGTCTGCCGCAAACAAGGGTTGACGGGAGAGAGGCTCGACTTATCCACGGCGCGACAAGCTTATCCACCGCCCGCTAACGTTGTCGGGAGCCCGACAAGCTTGTCGGAGACAAGACAACCTTGTCATCTTCCAAGACATGGTTGTCGGCGGCAAGATAACGTTAGCGGGAGTCAGGACAACGTTATTCGCGACAAATCAAGGTTGCCGGCCGGGAAACAAGGTTGCCTCGCCGCAGATAAGCTTGTCAGCCTTCCCACAAGCCTGCGTCGTGTCTCGGCAGGCTTATCCGGCGGCCGGCAGGTCTCGGCGGCGACCGAGTTGGTCTAGCCCGTCCCCGCAAACATTGGCCATTTCCAGGTTGACAGCGGACTAGCTTGGCGCTGCAACGGGCCTGTCGGGTATCTGGGTACTTCCGCGTATACCTGAATAGAGAGCGGGTCCTTTCGACCGCTCCCGGATCAGGAGGCGCTCCGATGCAACCGAATCCGACAGGCAAGCACCCCGAGCCGCAACAGATCGAGCGCTTCGCGCATGGCGAAGCCAGCCCGGCCGAGACGGCGGCGGTCGTCCGCCACCTCCTCAACGGCTGCCCGAAGTGCCGCGAGATCATCCGGCCGCTCTGGGGCTTGAGCCCGATGTTCGGGTGACCCTCGGCGCGACGCCGAAAGGTTTCGGCGAGTTGCCGAGAGCTCTCGGCAAAACGGCGAGAGTCTTCGGCAGAGTGCCGAGAGGTCTCGCCGGACTGCGAGAGTCTTCGGCGGGTTCCGAGACCTTTCGGCAAGTTGCCGAGAGTCTTTGGCGAACCGCCGAGAGGTCTCGCCGGGTTCTGAGAGTCCTCGGCAAGCCGCCGAAAGGTTTCGTCGGGTCCCGAGAGGTCTCGGCGAGATGCCGAGAGGTCTCGCAAGACGCCACGAGCTTTTCTCCCGACGCCGAGAGGTCTCGGCAAAGCGCCGAAACCTCTCGGCGAAACGCCTACCGCGAGAACCAGCGGATCAGGATCTGCCGGAGTTTCAGAAAGGACGCGTCCACGCAGCGGTCGAAGCTGACCTTCTGGGCCAGTTGCTGGTAGATCGCCGAGGACCGCGGCCGGCGCGAGAGCCATAGGGCTCCTTCCACCGCGGCTTTCGGATGTGTCGGCTTGACCCGGCCTTCAGGAAGCCAGCCCTTCTCCTTCAGCCACTCCTTGAGCGAGGATTCGCCGTCCTCCCACCCGAGCGCCTTCGCGACGTGAGGCGAGTCGTTCCAGACCCAGGCTTCCAACTCGGGATCGATGACGATGGCGGCGGCCCGATCCCCCCACCCGGCTCCAAACAGGCGAGCCTCGACCTGCTGCTCCAGGGTGGCGCGGTCCAGGCTCTCCTGTCCGCAACCGTCCCGGTCGAAGAGGACGAGCGAGTGCGAGTGGCTATGGACGAACGGCTGGAGGAGCAGGTGACTCCGGAGAAGACATCCGGGGTCGCGCTCGGGGTGGATGAAAAGGTCGCAGGAGATCTCGCGCAGTCCCAGCGACTGCGGCCGGGAGAGGAGACCCCGGAGCGCCCCCTCCATGTTCTTGTCGGCGACCAGGAGGACGAGATCCTTGCTCATCCCAGGACACCGGCGGCGAAGAGGAGGCCGAGGTTGGTCTCCTTCCTCCACTCGGCCAGGGCCGGGTGCTCGCTGCCGCGGACGATGGTGGTAGCTCCCTCGGGTGTCTTCGCGAAGCAGAGGACCTGCTCGGCCTCGACGAGGTTCAGGATGATCGGCGAGTGCGTGGCCAGGAGAACCTGGGCACCGTAGACCGAGGAGAGCGACTGATAAACGGTCTCGATCGCCCGCGGATGGATGCCGTTCTCCGGCTCCTCGATCAGGAAGATCCCTTCGAGATCCGGCAGATAGGCTGGCAGCGTGAGCGCAAGCATCCTCAGTGTGCCGTCCGAGATCATCCAGGAGGGAACCTCGATCCCGCCGCGGTACCGGACCATCAGATACCGGTGCCGGTCCTCGGGCCGTTCGATGGTCGTGATGCCCTCGATGTCCGGAAAGGCGGTCTGGAGGTGGGCGATCCACTGCGTCAACCGCTCGGGCGATCTCTTCTCCAAGTCAGCAATCACCCAGGGCAGGTTCGAGCCATCCGGCTTGAAGCCGCGCGGCTGGCCCGGAGGGCTCGGCTTGCGGAGGAGCAAGCTGTTCAGGACGAGTTGCTGAACTCCTGTGGTCAGGAGATCTTTGAGCATACTTAGCGACTTGTCCACAGGGTGTAGAGTTGCCAGCGCCGAGGTCCCAGGCTCGAACTCAAGATCAATCGGGTCGCGACTCTCCAAGAGAAAAAGAATGGTGTCTTCCTTCTCTCTCCCGAGGATCAGCCTATCGGCTTTCTTGTATAGAGTCGCCGGAACTTTTACCGACTCGGGGAAGAGCCCCTCTTCTGGAAAGGCCCGATGCCCTCCGGCCAGGAGGAAGACTCGCTCTGCTTGAAGGCCAAACTCTTGATCGTCCTCCCCAACCCCGAGCGCCACCTCGTATCGGATCGTGTCGAACTCACCTACCCTCGCCTCGATCGCCAGTTCGAACCGCTGCCCCTTGCGCTGCCAAAGCAAATCATAGAAGTTCTGCGTCCGGTCCCCGACTGCGGCCTCGACACCATCAGAGATTAGGCGCCCAAGAAATGCGATGACATCCAGGAAAGTAGTCTTGCCGCTGGCGTTTGGGCCGACGAGGACATGGAAAGGCCCCAGGGGCTGGCTGATATAGCGCAGGGACCGGAATCCCAGGGCTTCGACGAGCGTGATCACGGGCAAATCTTATCCGATTCGCCGCCGACTCAAGCACCCGCCGGCGAGGCGCTCTCTGCCCCCGGCGCAACCGGCGGCTTTGCGCCCAGGCGCGAGCGGCTCACGGCCTCGGCGATGGCCCGCTCCATCAACCGGTAGACGCCAATCATCTCGCGCCGCTTGTGGATGCCCGAGCGCGCCAGGACCCGCATCGGCTGGCGCTGGACTCCGGAGAGGACCACATAGATGCCCATCTTCTGGAGCCGCTCCACCATGGCCTCCAGGCTCACCAGGCCCGTGGCGTCCATCACCGGTACCGAGGCGAGGTCGATCAGGACCACGCTGATCCCGGTCGGCACGCGCTGGAGCGCGGTCATCGCCTTCTGGGCCGCTCCGAAGAAGAGCGGGCCGGCCACCTCGTAGACCAGCACGTCCTTCGGCAGGCCCTTCACCAGCGGGTGCTGGTCCACCAGGCGGACGTTCGAGACCTCGGCCATCCTCCTCATGAAGAGGAGCGCGGCCAGGACCACGCCCACGGTCACCGAGACCACCATGTCGAAGATCACGGTCAGGCCGAAGCAGAGGACCAGGACCACCACGTCGCTCCGCGGCGCCACCCGCAGGGCATGGACGAAGTGCTTGGCCTCGCTCATGTTCCAGGCCACCAGCAGGAGCAGCGCCGCGAGCGAGGCCATCGGGAGATATCCCAGGACCGGCGCCAGCAGCAGCACCGCGAGCAGCACGAAGGCCGAATGGAAGATCGCGGCGAACGGCGAACGGGCTCCCGACCGGATGTTCGTGGCCGTGCGCGCCAGCGCTCCCGTGGCCGCGATGCCGCCGAAGAACGGCGCGATCAGGTTGCCCGTGCCCTGCGCCATCAGCTCGGCGTCGGGGTCGTGGCTGCCGCCGGTCATGCCGTCCGCCACCACCGCCGAGAGCAGCGACTCGATCGCGCCCAGCATGGCGATGGCGAAGGCCGAGGGCAGCAGGGCGCGCAGCAGCGTGAAGGACAGGCCGAGAGGCTGGCCGTCCGGACCGGGCAGGTTCCACGGCAGGACCGGCAGCGGCGGAAGCTGGGGGATGCCGGCCAGGGTCTGGCCGCCGATCTCGTAGCTGAAGCGGCTGCGGATGGTCGCCACCTCGAAGCCGGGGATCAGATGGGTTGCCAGGGCGGCGGCCAACCCGGCCAGGCCCAGGGCCACCAGCGGCGCCGGGACCTTCCGGGTCAGCTTCGGCCAGAGGAGGAGCAGGGCCAGGGTGAGGGCGCCGACCGCCAGGTCCGGCCCGTGGAAGGTGGGCAGGGCCCGGCCCAGTGCCGCGGCCCGCTCCAGGTAGGTCTCCGGCATCTTCGCCACCTGGAGGCCCAGGAAGTCCTTGAGCTGCAGGGTCGCGATGACCACGGCGATGCCGGCGGTGAAGCCGGTCGTCACCGGGTAGGGCACGAACTGGATGAGGCTGCCCAGGCGCAGGGTCCCCATCAGCATAAGCATGAGGCCGGCCATGAGCGTCGCCAGGACGAGGCCGCCCAGCCCGAACTTCGCCGAGATCGGGGCCAGGATGACCACGAAGGCCGCGGTCGGGCCGGAGACCTGGACGTTCGAGCCGCCGAGCGCGGCGATGACCGCGCCGGCGACGATCGCGGTATAGAGACCGTGCTGCGGCGCCACCCCGGAGGCCACGGCCAGGGCCATGGACAGCGGCAGCGCCACGATGCCGACCACGATGCCGGCCAGGAGGTCGGCTCGGAAGCTGTCGCGGGTGTAGCCGCGGCGGAGCGTGGTGCGCAGGGCGACGGCGGGACGTAAAGGCAAAGAGGTAGGACCGAGGAGGTCCTCGTATCGGCGCGGCATGGTGCTTCTCTCCAGTGTTCCTGGAGAGATCTTGTCAGACTTGCGGCTCGAGCGCCATCTGGACGATGGCTTCCATGTGCCCGGTCTGCGGGAAGAGATCGACCAGGGCGATGCTCTCGATCCGGTAGGTGGTCGTGAGGAGCCGCAGGTCGCGGGCCAGGGTCGCGGGGTGGCAGGACACGTAGGTCAGCCGCTTCGGCCGGCGGTCCATGAGCGCCCGCGGCACCTTGGGCGAAAGGCCGCCGCGCGGCGGGTCCACCACGACCCGGTCCACCCCCTCGGGCAGTGCCTGGATCCAGGTCTCGACCACGCGGGCCACGATCTCCACGTTCGCCAGCCGGCTGCGCCTCGCATTCATCCGGGCGAAGCGGGCGGAGACGGTATCGCCCTCGAC
>DATANP010000136.1:0-10841 GCA_036266195.1 Thermoanaerobaculia bacterium
CTGCTCGAACTGCGCCGATGCCAGATATTCCAAGGCCTCGATGAGGTTCGCTTCGTTCTTATCGACGGCCTCGCGCAGGAGTCCTTCGGCCTTGGGGTATTCACCTTGCAGAAACGCCGCGATGCCCTTGTCCTTGCGGCCCTGCGTCTCCGCGAACGATGGGATCGCGGTTTCCAATTGCTTCGCGCTGAGGCCATGGCGCGCGGCGACCTCGACGAGCAATCGCTTCCGGTCCTCCTCGGTCCACTCCTCCTGACTGGGAGCTTTTTGTCCCCGTGCGTCGCGCGCTTCGATACCAACCTGCCGGAAGACGCTGCGGCGCATGAGCACCACGGTGGCGGCATCACTGCCGTCAGGGACGTTCACCATGGGGTCGACGAGAAACCAATCCTCGGCCTGCTTGGAATCTACAAGAGAGATCCTGATCTGCTGGCCCAGACGATGGTCGGCCGGCAGGTCGAGGGCCGTGGCTCCGGACTTGTTGGTCGGTCCTGACTTGACGAGCTCATACACGAAACGAAGGCCGGAAACCGGCTTTCCTTCAATATCCCGCGCGACCAGGACAATCTGATTTCCGGGGGCGGCCTCCAGGGTGGCGGCGACGAGCAATAGAGCGAGGCAGATCAGGGTCTTCCGTTTCATCGCTTCTCCAGAACGAACCAGCAACTGTCGCGGCCCGCGTAGCAGAACTCATCTCCCGGTACCCAGCCGTCCCGCTCGGCCCATAACCGAACCCGTGTCTCCGGCCGCACCGGGAGCTTGAGAGCGAACCGCCCCTTCGCGTCCGTGATGGCTTCTCCCGGCGTACCATCCTGCCGGGAGATTCGAACGCCTGACAAAACCTGATCGGCATCGTCGGTCACCCGGCCCCGCAGCCAGGACTCGGGCGGCTTCAGACGAATTTCGGTCCGTAGATCCTTAGCCTCGCCCAGGCGAAGCTCCGTACGGTTGCCGATCCACGTCTCATGCTCCGCCCAGAGAGAAATCAGGCCGTCCGTCGGGACCTTCGCCGCGGGAATCCTGACTTCCCACCAGCCGTCCGGGAGGCGCCGTGGTGTCATGCCGGCCGAGGCGTGAAGCGTGGCCCGGTCGACCGGCAGGCCCTGAGGGTCGAGCACCTGGACGAGGACGGCATAGGTTTCCGGCTTTGGGGGTGCCTCCAAGGAGCGCAGCCGGAGCCAGATGCCGAAGGTCAACAGGACGACCACAAGCAACAGGCCGAGGCTCCAGCGCCACGCGCTCCGGCCTGGACGCTCGCCTCTTCCGAGGGGCGAGATGACGATCGCTCCGCTGGTGATGTCCCAGATTCTCCGGACGAGACCACGCTCGGCGCCGGGTTCCGTTGGGCTCGGGAGCTGTGAGGCGCGCGGAGCCAGGGCGAACTCTGCGACCGTGCTGGGTAGGGAATCCTCGTCGGGAGCCGGGGTACCGGAAGCAGAGGCCAGTGTTCTGGCGACTTCGTCGGCGCTCTGGGGGCGAAATCGAGGATCCTTCTCCAGCAGGCGGTGGATCAGGTTGGCCAGCTCCTGCGGAACTCCTGGGCGGACGTCGACAAGGGGCGGTGGCTCGACGATCAGGACCGACGCCTGAGAGGCCGCCACGGTCGCAGCACGGAACGGCGGTTCTCCGGCCACCATTTCATAGAGCAGGGAGCCCAGAGAGAACAGGTCCGAACGGGCATCCAGGGGGCGCCCGAGGATCTGCTCGGGCGACATGGCGTAGCTGGTCCCGACGACGAGACCCGTTGCCGAGATCGAGGCTTCCTGGTCTTCGCCCTCCACCTGGGGGAGCTGCTTGGCGAGCCCGAAGTCGAGGATCTTGGCACGGCCCGTGGGGGTCACCATAACGTTCGAGGCTTTGAGGTCGCGATGGAGGATGCCGTGAGTGTGGGCCTCGGCGAGCCCTTCGGAGATGTCGAGGCCAAGCCGGATGACCTCCTCGGAAGGCAGGCGGCCCCTCTCCTGAATGCGCTTGCGGAGCGTCTCGCCTTCAACCAGCTCCATGACGATCCAGTCGCCGTCCGCGCTTTCGACCAGATCGTAGACGTGGACGATCGCGGAGTGATTGAGCCGAGCCGCGGCCTGCGCCTCGCGCCACAGTCGTTGTCGAAGCTCTGAGAATTGAGCACCTGCGCGGATCTGCTTGACGGCAACCGGGCGTTTGAGCCTCTCGTCCCACGCGCGCCAGACAACTCCCATGCCGCCGCGCCCCATCTGCTCGGCAAGCCGATAGGGACCGACCCGTCCGGATCGTTCAGACTCGTCATGGCGCAGTTCCATCATCGAATCGACAGGCCTCAAGCCGCGATCCTCGGAGGACCACAGTGGCGCACTCTTTCTAACAGCGGTTTACGAAGGGAGTATAACGAAGTTGCGCACGTAGGTATAGGAGGAGGGCTGCCTCTCTTCAAGTCTCGGGCAGCCGTTGCGTCATGAAGCGACTCACGCCACCTCCGCCAACCCGCGGACCTCGACGGTGGAGAACCCCTGGTGCTTGGTCACAATCACCTGCTGGGCGAACTCATCGCGCAATTCCGGAATATGGGTAATGATGCCAACCATCCGCCCACCCACCCGCAGGCTCTGGAGCGTCTCGGCCACCAAAGTCAGGGTGTCAGGGTCCAGAGTCCCGAAACCCTCGTCGATGAACAAGCTATCCAGATTCACCGCACCAACAGCCCGCTGAACCTGGTCGCTCAGCTCCAAGGCGAGGGCCAGCGAGGTCAGGAAGGTCTCCCCGCCGCTGAGGGTGTCGCTGATCCTCGTTTCGTCGGCGTTGTCGTGGTCCACGACCCGAATCTCTTCATCGTGGAACTCCAGGGAGTAGCGCTCCTGGGTCAACATCATCAGCCGGGCCGAGGCTCCCTGGACGAGCTCGGTGAAGACTTCGTGAAGGACGTACGCCTGAAACTTATCGCTTCGCAGGTCGTTGGCCAGGAGGTCGTAGACGGGGAGGGCGGCCTCTTCGATCTCCAGTTGCTTGCGTAGCTCTTTGGAGCGTTCGAGGCGTTCCTTGGTGCGGGCGATCTGCTCTTCGAGCTTCTTTTCCTTGCCGAGCGAGGTCTCCACCTGGCTGGTTACCTCGGCGGCGAGCTTTTCGACGGTCGCCAGCTGTTCGTCGAAGACCCGCTCCTCTCCAAGCTCGTCTCTGAGCGTTGTGAGACGCTCTTCGGTGGAGTGGCTTTCCTGGGCGTGCCGGTGAACCTGATCCTGAAGCCGCTTGATGGTGGCGTCGTCGAGGAGAGCCTCGCGGACGGCCGCCTCGTCTTTGAAGCCGGCGCGGGCGATCTCTTCGTCTCTGGCCTCTGCTCGCTGCGCAGTCTCCTGACGGGCGGCTTCGGCGGCTTCGGCTTTGAGACGTTGCGCCTCCTTGGCGGTGGTCAATCGGTTCTGAGCGGTTGCCTCTTCCTCGGCGGCTGCTTTGAGGTTGGTTTCGAGCTGTTGGATCTGCTCTTCCAGGGCCGCGGCTTCGGCGGCCGGATCTTCAGACTCGGTGACGGCGTGGATCTCATCCTGTAACGTCGCGAGCCGTTGGAGGTTTGCGTTGCGCTCCTCTTCCAAGCGCTTTTGTGAGGCCTCTCTCTCGGCGAGCCGTTCCCTTGCGGTGGCCTCGTCGTTTCTAGCCTTCTCCAGGGTTCGTTCGGCCGTGACCAGCCTCGCCTTGGCTTCGTGATTCGCTCTACGGCTCTTGGCAAGCGCGGCAGTCTGTTTTTCGATCCACGCTTCGATGGCGGTAACCCTTTTGGGGGCGTGGTCACCGAGAGCTTCGCGGATCTCCTTCTCGGCGGCGGTCATGCTGGCTTGTAAATCGGCAGAGCGCGCTTCCAATTCGGTGAGACCTTGCCTCGCGGCCTGGAGCTTTGCCTGTTCACCCGTGAGGGCGGCTTCTTTCTGTCTGGCGAGCGCGTCAGCCTGGCTTCGTGTCTCTCGTGAGTTTTGGAGCGCTGCCCTGGCCTTCTCAACCTCGGGAGCCAGAACAGCGAGCGGAGGAGAATCCACGATCTGCTCGCACACCGGGCAGGGTTGGCCGGGGACCAGGCCCTCGCGGAGGTGGTTGGCTTCGTTCAGGCTGATGGCTTGGTGCAGCGCTTCCTCCGCGGCCTCGAAGCCTCGGTGCGCTTCCTCCGCGGATTTCCGGGCGGACTCGGCCTCTTTCTTGAGCTGATCGATCTTTCCAGCCTGCTCTTCGACGGCTTCGCGTCTGCGGGCAAGGTCAGCCACGCTCTCCGTCACGCTCTTGCGAACGCCGCCGAGGGCGACGGCACGGTCGCGGACACTCTCCAAGAGCTCGTCCAGTTCCGGGTCGTAGCCAGAGGCTTCGACAGCTTGCTGGGCAGCATCGACAACAGCCTGTTGTTGGGCTTGCAGGGCCTTCGCCGATTCCACGGTCGCGGCGAGGGTGGACAACTCGGCTTGCAGAGTCTTCAGGTCGCGGGTCTGCCTTTCGATCGTTGATAGGAGCTGATTCCGTTCCGGCAGACGTCCTAGCACCTGGTGGAGGCGTGCGACCTGCTCGCGGATCTTTTTGATGCCCTTGGCGGCTTTGTCCGCGGACTTCAGGGCGGCGGCCTTTTCCTTCCAATCCCTTTGCGCGGAGTCGAGCTGCGCCTTCGCTTCGTCGGCCGCTTTCTTCGCGGCCTGCGCGGAGTTGGCGGCCCGTGCGGCTTCGTTGAGCAAGGGCAACAGGGGGAGCGCTCGCGCCGAGGCCTCGATCCTGGCGCGATCGCGGGTCACCTGTTCGATCTGCTTCTGGAGAGCGGCCCGCTTTTCTTCGACCTGTTGCAGCTCCTTGGTTTTCGCGTGCTGGGTTCGTAGGCGGGTGAGGCCGGCCTGGATTTCGTTCCGGTTCTTCCGCCAGTCTTCGAGGGTCTTGACCACCTGGGCGTGCTCCGCTTCCAGGGCGGCGACGGCGGCTTCGTCGACTCCAGCGTATTCGTCCGACAGGAGATTCCTCAGCGAATCGACGGTGACCTTTCTTGCGGCAGCCGAACGCTGGGCCCGGTCTCGCATGCGTTCGTAGACGTCGAGGCGGAGAAGGGTGCGCAGCATGCTGCGGCGGTCTCTCGGTTCGGCCTTGAGGAACCTTGCGAATTCGCCTTGCGGCAGGATCACGGCCTGCATGAAGGCGGCGGCTTCGAGACCCAGGATCTGAACGATCTGGACGCTCACCGTGCGGACCTGGTCCGCCAGGGGCTTGAGGGCGTTGTCTGCGCCGACCTCCTCCAGGCGGACGATCTGAGAGCCGTTCCGCCGGAGGACCCTGGCGATGCGGTAGCGATTCTCCCCGACTTCGAAGTCGAGGACCACGCTGACCCGGTTCTTGGAGGCCGAGATCATCTCGGTCCGGTTGTAGACGTTGACCCTGGGGATCTCTCCGTAGAGCGCGAAGATGATCGCGTCCAGCAGGGTCGACTTGCCGGCTCCGGTGGGGCCCGAGATGGCGAAGAGGTCGAGGGTGCTGAAGTCGATCTCCTGCTTGTCCCGGAAGCAGGCGAGGCCCTCGATGGTGAGATGAACGGGGCGCAACGAGTCTATTCCTCGATGGACGACTGGTCGTAAAGGTTCTGGAAGGCTTCCAGGACGGCCCAATCCGCTTCCTGCTGGTGGGTGCGGAGGTGGTAGGCGCGGTAGTGGCCCACCGGCGAAAGGCCTTTTTCCAGCCGCAGGTCCGGCGGCTCTTCGAGCTCGGGGAGCTCGGCCCGCACGACGAGTGCGTTCGGGAGCAGCTCGCGGACCTTTCGATTGAGATCGGGATCCTTGTCCGTCAGCGGTACGGTCACGCGCAGCCAACCCTTCCGATGCTGGTCCGCGGTCTGCTCCAACTCTTCCAAGGTGGCGCGGACGTCGAAGAGCGGCTGGCCTCCTTCATAAGGAATATGTTCGACGGTGACCGGCTCGCCGGGGAAGGCGTTGACGACGACGAAGGTCTTTTCCTCCCCAGCCTCTCCGAAGTCCATCTGAAGGAGTGAGCCTCCGTAATAGGCGGGCGCGGCGGCTTCGATCTTCTGCGGCTTGTGGATGTGGCCGAGGGCGATGTAGCTCGCGTTGCCGGGCAGGGCCTCGGGCGAGGCGGCCCAGTCTTCGCTGATGTGGACGCGGCGCTCCGACTCTCCGAAGACGGCCCCTTCGATGTGGGTGTGCGCCATGAGGATGTTGACGGCGTCCGGCTGGAAGGGAGCGCAGAGGTCCTGGACGGCGCGGTCGAACATCCGGGCATATTTGTAGTGGGCGCTCGACTCCTCGCCCGCGATGTCGAGCGCGGAGACCCAGGCTCCGGGGGTGGCGAACGGCAGGGCGGCCACGATCGCTTTTTCTCCGGAACGGGTCTCGACGGTCCGCGTCCCTCCCCTTGCGGCGGGCCTGGGGCGGCCGAGGATCCGGACGTGGACGAATTCGGTGAGGAGCGAGCGGGCGTCCAGGCGGAGCGGATCGTCGTGGTTGCCGGCGATGGCGAGCATCTGCGCTCCGCTCCGGCCGACCCGGACCAGGAAGCGGTTCACGAGCTGCTCGGCTTCGGCGGGCGGGTTCCGGCTCTCGAAGACGTCGCCGGTGTGGAGGACGAGGTCGATCGATTCCCTTTCGATGAAGGCGGCGAGATGGTCGAGCACGGCTTCGAGCTCGTCGAGCCTCTGAATGCCCTTCCATCGCCGTCCGACGTGCCAATCGCTCGTATGCACGATCTTCACGGCCGGGAGTCTATAACGAGGGCGCCCCTTTCGGCGGTTTTTCTCGTGAAAGCTCCGCGTGGCGGGCTTTTTTCAGGCCCTGCGTATCTCCCCTGTGAAGCGCCCGCATAGGGCAGAGAAACACCTGACAGCGCGACCGCCGCCGGTCGACATGAAGGGCGGGGAGCGCAAGGAGAGAGTGCGTATGCCTACGTACCTTCGGCCCGGGGTGTACATCGAGGAGATCTCGAGCGGCTCAAAGCCGATCGAGGGGGTGGGAACATCCACCGCCGCCTTCGTCGGGTACACCACCAGGGGAGACATCGGCAAGCCCACGCTGATCTTCAAGTGGGATGACTACGAGCGCCTCTACGGAGGAGTCCGCGACACCGGCGGCTCCGCTGCGGGCGACCCCATGGGCCACAGCGTCTCCGCGTTCTTCCAGAACGGCGGCACCGCGGCCTATATCGTCCGCGCCGTCGCGGGCACGCCGGCCCGGTCCACCGGTTTCCTCGAGCACCCGACCGACAATACGAAGCTCATCCGCTTCCAGGCGGTCAACGAGGGCACTTGGGCCGACGGTGTGCGCGCCCGCATCAGCCCCAAGCCCGGCGGCGGCTTCAACGTGCTCGTCGGCCGCGGCGCGGGCAGCGATTTCAAGGCGGCGGAGAGCTTCTCCGGCGTCTCGATCACGGCCGGCGATCCCAACTTCATCGACGGCCGCATCAACGGCCAGTCGCAACTGATCACCACCCAGCTCCAGGATGTCAGCAGCTTTCTGAAGGGCACCAGCACGAGCGGCGACCTTACCGGCGTCGATTTCAGCACGCTGGTCGGCAAGGGCCTGAGCGTCGAGGTCGATGGCACGGCCAGGCCGGTGAGCTTCACGGCCGGCTCTCTGCCCTCGGCCCTGCCGCCCAATCCCACGCTCGCCAACGTGGCCACGGTCATCCAGGACCGGGTGCGCGGCAACGTGACGACGAACAACGCGGTGAAGAATTTCACGGCGCAGGTGGCCGGCAACAAGCTGGTTCTCACGTCCGGCACGAACACCCCCGGCTCGGCGGTCAAGGTGACGGGTGACGCGGCGTCCATTCTGAAGCTCGGCGCGAGCGGCCAGGACGCGGTCGAGCAGACCGGCCAGCAGGCCCTCGACGCGATCGTTTCGGCGGCCAACGACGAGGTGGTCCTCGCCGGCGGCGGCAACGGCTCGGCTCCGGGCACGAACGAGTTCAACAACGCGTTCGCGGGCTTCGAGAAGATCCGCGCGATCAGCATGATCGTCCTGCCCGGCCAGGACTGGAAGAACAACGGCGCGATCGTGCAGGCGGCCGTGGCGCACGCGGAGAAGATGCGGAACCGCATGGTCCTCGTCGATCCGCCCTCGGGCACGCCGCTGGTGACCGAGCAGGACGTCAACGGCCTCAACCTGCCGACTTCGACCTACACGGCGCTCTACTATCCCTGGGTCAAGGTTTCGAACCCGTACTTCAATGCGGAGAAGAACCCCGGCGCTCCGGTGACGGTGCTGGTGCCGCCCTCGGGCTTCGCCGCCGGCATGTGGTCGCGCATCGACGGCCGCCGCGGTGTGTGGAAGGCGCCGGCCGGCGTCGAGACAGCGCTGCTCGGCGTGGCCGGCCTGGAATACCAGGTGGAGGACGGCGAGCAGGAGCAGCTCAACCCGCTCGGCGTCAACTGCTACCGCACCCTGCCGAGCTTCGGCCCGGTGATCTGGGGCACGCGCACGCTGTCCACGAACGCCGATCCGGAGTGGCGCTACGTGCCGGTCCGGCGCACGGCGATCTTCATCGAGCAGAGCGTCTACAACGGCATCCAGTGGGCGGTGTTCGAGCCCAATGACCATCGGTTGTGGTCGTCGCTGCGGGTCAACATCGACTCATTTCTGAACGGCCTGTTCCGCTCGGGCGCGTTTCAGGGCCAGAAGGCCTCGGATGCCTACTTCGTGCGTTGCGGCCTGGGGGACACCATGACCCAGGGTGACGTCGACCGCGGCCAGGTCATCGTCGTCGTCGGCTTCGCTCCGCTCAAGCCGGCGGAGTTCGTCATCGTCCGCATCCAGCAGAAGGTCGGACAGTGATCGTCCGGATTACCAGCGAGCCCTCAGGGAGGATATAGACCATGGCAGCTCCACTGTTTACCGTGAACGCCCACCGGCACGACCCGTACCGGACGTTCAAGTTCCAGGTCATCATCGATGGCAAGGTGGTGGCCGGCCTCCGCAAGATGGGGGCGCTCAAGAAGAAGACCGAGCCCGTGAAGTGGCGGTCGTCGAACGATCCGTCGCACGAGCGCATCATGCCCGGCGGCACCAGCTACGAGCCGGTCACGCTCGAGCAGGGCCTCACCCACGATCCGGTGTTCGAGGCCTGGGCCAACCTGGTCAACAACATCGAGGGCGACGGCGCGGTCTCGCTCAAGAACTACCGCAAGGATATCGTCATCAATCTGCTCAACCTGCAGGGGCAAGTGGCGATCTCCTACAAGCTGTTCCGGGCCTGGGTGTCGGACTTCCAGGCGCTCCCGGACCTCGACGCCGGCAACATGAACACGGTCGGTATCCAGAGCCTCACGCTTCAGCACGAGGGCTGGCAGCGCGACACCAGCGTGGCCGAGCCGACGGAGACCTGATCGATGATGCCCGGCGGCCTCTGGCGGCATGGCGAATGCCGTCGCGACTGGTCCTTCCGGACCCTGACCGGCGAGGTCGAGCTGTCGATCCTCGAAGCCGGCCGGGACCGGAGGAGCGTCCCCCAGCGGGTGACGGCGGTTCTGACCGCGGCCCTTGCCGAGTTGGGAGGGGCCGCCGCGCAGCCCGATACGGTCCGCGCTCTCAGCGTGGCGGACCGGCAGTATCTGATGCGGCGGCTCGCCGTGGAGATAGGGATGGAGGAGTCGTGGATCCGGGCCGCGTGTCCGGATTGCGGCGCGGCGTTCGACATCCCGGTCCGCCACGGCGAGCTGCCGGTCAAGCCGGCGGGCGAGGGATTTCCCTTCGCCACGGTCGAGACGAGCCTCGGCCCGGTGCGCTTCCGCGTGCCGGACGGGGCCGACCAGGAGGCCGTGGCCGGCATCGAAGACCCGCGGCAGGCCCGGCGCGCGCTCGCATCGCGGTGCGCCGAAGGCCAACTGGCGGGAGAGCTTGCGGACGAGGATCTCGACCGGGCCGAGGCGGCCCTGGAGGCGGTGGCGCCCGAGTTGGTCACGCGCGCCCAGGTCGCATGCCCCGACTGCGGGCAGGCCGCCGAGATCGAGCTCGATCCCTACGTCTGTCTCGGGGCTGCGAACAGCGGCCTTTTCCTTGACGTCCACGCGCTCGCTTCCGCGTATCACTGGAGTGAGCGGGAGATCCTGGCCCTGCCGAGCGATCGGCGCCGCCTGTATCTCTCGTTCGTGGACCAGAGCCGTGGAATCGTGAGCTGAGGAGCGCGCAATGGGTCTCTTTTCCGACGTCGTCGCCGACAGCCGTCCCCGCGCTTCAGCGGGAATGCCGGCGAGGCCGACGATCGCCGATGCGCTCCCGGACCAGGAAAGCAGTACAATGATTTCGGCAGTGGAAGAGCGGTCCACCGGGCCGCGCCAGGGGGCAACCTCTTCGTCGCCACTCATCGAGGCGGCAGCCGTTTCAAGGACGGCAGAAGGTAGCAGTACTGTCCAATTCCGGAAGGGAAAGCGTAGTACAGAGGAAGGGACTACCGACGTAAAGGGTAAAGATTTTGGTCGTAGCGAAAACGAGTTTCCGGGAGAACGGAATCGTCAAGAGAGAACCACAAAAGGATTGCACGTCGATCCAGATGCTCACGCGAGTGTGCCATCGCTTTCCGATCAGACGGCTGTCTCGAGTGGAGCCCCTTTCAAAAGCGAATCTGAGCTTTCGGGATACACGGAGTCGAGACGGACAAATCATCTTTCGAATGGACCGCACGGAGAAACGGACAACGGAACCGTCGTACTGGAAGGGAGCCGGAACCCGGGGAAAGCCCCCCTTTCACCCGAACCCCAAGCCGTCGTCCCCTCGGCCGTCAAGTCTGCGGAGGCATTGCCTCCGGTAAAACAGGCAGTCGCGGCCGAGGGGCGGCGGGAGCGGGTTTCTGAAACGTCAGCGATCGAAAAAGACCCTTCGATCGAAACCTCATCAAATCAGAGCCGGAGAGCCTTG
>DATANP010000137.1:0-6836 GCA_036266195.1 Thermoanaerobaculia bacterium
GTCCGGATCCCGATCTGCTCGGCGAGCCAGGTGTGGCGGTCGCGAACGGCCTCGCCGTTCAAGCCGTGGTCTGCGTCGTACCAGAGCAGCTTCTTCGGCTCGCTGCCCGCCTCCTGGTAGGCACGGCCGGTCGCTGGTGGCACCAGTGTGTCGGACTGGCCATTCTGAAAGAGGAGATGGGCCGGCGCGGCACGGCCGACCCAACGCATGGGCTCGATCGGCTCCATGATCGCCAGCCAGCGCTTCACCTGTTCCGGCGGCAGGGATTTCAGGAATCCGTTGCTGTCGTCCGGGCCGGTGAAGTGGGTTACCAGACCGCCGTCTCCCACGACCAGGGCATAGGCCTTGATCCTCGTCTCGACTCCGGCGAGCAGGCCTCCCAGAGCGCCGCCATAGCTGATCCCCACATAGCCGAGCCGGTTCTTGGCGACGTCCGGACGGGAGAGGAGGAGGTCCACGCCGCGTCGCAGATCGATGATGAGTTGGATCTGCTCGTCCCGGTCGTGCTCGTCGAAGTTGAGGCCCTGTTGAACGCCGATCCGGTGGCTCCGGGCGAAGGGGGCAGTGATCGCCAGGGAGATCGCGCCCGACCTGGCCAGCCTCTCCGCCTCGGGCAGCATCACCTCCGCCGAGCCCGGCATGCCGTGCAGGAGGAGCACGCCCGGAAACGGGCCGCGGCCGTCCGGGATCAACAGGAGCGCCGGCACGCGGCCTCCCTTGGGACTGACGTAGGTGAGTTGCTGGAGGGTGTACCCCTCCTTCTTCTCCGAGGAGCCGACCTGCGGGTCCAAGGGTGCCGAAGGATCGTACTCGAAGAGTTTCAGGAGGTCGCCGTTGGTCCTGGCAGGCGAGGAAGCAGACGAGGAAACCGCCGTGTCGGCGCCGCAAGCTGCGAGAACGAGGGCGAGGGCGAGCGTATGGTGAAGAGCAGTGTCTCGTGTCTTCGTCATCCGTGGGATTCTACCGCTCTTGCCAATCAGAGCCATGGAAGCTGGAGTCGGGCGCGCGTGCCGCCGAGCGGCGAGGTTTCCAGGGTGACAGAACCACCGTAGAGCTCGGCGAGATCGCTGACGATCGCGAGACCGAGCCCCGATCCCCGGACCTGCTGGTCGGCCCGCACTCCGCGCTGTAGCACCTGGGCGCGCAGGGACGGATCGAGGCCCGGGCCGTCGTCATCCACCGAGATCGAGAGCTCGTCGTGATCGATGGCTGACGAAACGGCGACCCGGGAGCGCGCCCACTTGCACGCGTTGTCGAGCAGATTGCCCAGCATCTCGTCGAGGTCTTCCCGGCGGCCCCGGATCTCGTGCGCCGGCGAGACCTCGGCGTCGATCCTCAGCTCGCGGTCCGCGTGCAGGCGCCGCATGGTGCGCACGAGACCTTCGACAGATGGAAGGACGGGGCATCGGAGTCCCAGCGCTGCCCGCGCCGATGCGGTCGCCCGGGCCCGGGCCAGGTGATAGTCGACCTGCCGCTGCATCCGCTCAACCAGTTGACGGAGCGTCGCCGCGAGATCGGGATGGCCCTCGGCGTCAGCCTGTTCCGCCTCCTGCGCGAGCACCGCGAGAGGCGTCTTCAAGCCGTGCGCGAGATCTCCCGCCGTGGCGAGGGCCCGGGCGATCGCACGCTCACGATCCTCGAGCAGCCCGTTCAATTCGTCCACGAGCGGCTGCACTTCGGTCGGATGTTCGCCTTCGATCCGCTGGCTGCGTCCCTCGCGCACCGCGGACAGGCTGGCGCGCAGGCTCCACAACGGCGCCACCGCTCTTCGAACGAGAATCAAGCCCCCTACGACGAAGGCTATGACGAAGACACCCATCACGGCGTGATACGTCGCACCGTTCAACCCGAGCTCCGGATGATTCCGCGAGAGCTTGAGCAGCAGGGCCGTGACCGTGACGAACACCGCGGTCATCCAGACGACGGCTCCGACGAAGAGGCGCGCGCGGAGAGAGCCCTTCACGACTCCGTCCCGATGCGGTATCCGAGCCCGCGGACGGTCTCGATCGTCGAGGCGCCGAGCTTGCGCCGAAGGCGCGCGATGAACACTTCGACGGTGTTCGAGTCGCGGTCGAACGTCTGCGCGTAGATGTGCTCGGTCAGCTCGCTCTGCGAAACGACGCGGCCGCGATGGTGCATGAGGTACGAGAGCACGCGAAGCTCATGGCTGGTCAGCTTCACCGGCTGCCCGTCGAGAGTGACCTGCGACGTTCTCGGGTCCAGCACCACGCCGCCGCAGCGCAGCTCGGGCGTGAGCTGTCCGCTCGATCGCCGGATCAGGGCGCGCAGCCGCGCCAGGAGCTCCTCCATCTGGAACGGCTTGGTGAGGTAGTCGTCCGCGCCGCCGTCGATGCCGCGTACTTTCTCGCTCCAGCTTCCGCGGGCGGTGAGGACCAGCACCGGCACGCCGATCCCGCCGGCGCGCCAGCGATCGAGCAGCGTCAGGCCGTCGACACGCGGCAACCCGAGATCGAGGATGACCGCGTCGTAGGGCTCGGTGCTGGCGAGAAAGTCGGCGCGCTCTCCGTCCCTGGCAAGGTCGACCGCATAGCCGCGTTCGCCGAGCGTGGTGGCGAGCCGGTTGGCCAGCAGGGACTCGTCTTCGACGATCAGGATTCTCATGCTCGCGGCGCCATTATAGGTCTGGGCGCTGGGTGAACGGCCGCTGAACAGGCCGTTCAGCGTACGTTCAGCAAAACTTCGCCACAATGACGGCCGTAAACGAAAGTGACCACGAACGGAGGAACCCGGAGGTATCGCCATGCAGTTGCTCCTGCCGATCCACATTGCCGCGGGCGGGCTCGCCATCGTTCTCGGCGCCGTCGCCCTGGTGGTGAAGAAGGGAGGAACCATCCACCGCCGCAGCGGGCTGCTGTTCGTCTGCGCCATGCTCGTCATGGGCTTCAGCGCCTCGATCCTGGCGCTGCGCAACGGTAAAAACGACGGGAATCTGATCGCCGGCCTGATGACCGCCTACTTCGTCGGCACGGCGTTGACGACCGTCCGTCCCGTGTCACCCTGGACCCGCCGCATCAATGCCGCCGCGCTGGCGATCGTCGTCGGGCTCGTGATCTTGTCCATCCTGGGCGGCATGAAGAACGTCAACAGCCCTGGCCTGTCCCCCGGCGGCGTCCCGTTTCGCACGATCGGCATGATGTCCTTCGTCCTGGCCACCGTCATGACCCTGTCGGCGGCCGGCGACGTGCGCATCCTGCTGTTCGGCATGCCGCGCGGCGGGCGGCGCCTGGCGCGCCATCTGTGGCGCATGTGCTTCGCATTGTTCATCGCGGCTGGATCGTTCTTCTCGATCCGCGAGCGCGTCGCGAAAATCCTCCCGGAGCCCTTCACGACGGGACAGATGCGCGCGCTGCCGATCCTGCTGCTGTTCGGCGCGATGTTTTATTGGTTGTGGAGGGTCCGCCGCCGCCGCCCGCTGCCGGTGCTCGTCCGGCACGAACCCATGCCCCTCGCGGGCCAGGAGAACATCCAGTGAAACAAAACCTCATGTTGACGGTCTCCTCTCTGATCACGATCGTCTTGACGTTGTTTCACCTGGCGGACGACATCGCCCGGGGGTTCGAGCCGGGAGGGGTCGATACCTACACCGGGTTGCTGATCGCGGCCGTCTGGGTGTATGGAGCTCTGGTGCTCGCGGAACGTCGATCGGGGCACGTCATCATGCTCCTCGGATCGCTCCTGGGGGCGGGCATCCCTCTCATCCACATGACGGGGGCGGGACTTGCCGGCGGCAGGATCGCGGGCTCCGACGGAAGGCTCTTCTTTATCTGGACGCTCCTCGCGCTGGGCGTGACCGCGCTCTTCTCCTTCATCCTCTCGGCGCGCGGTCTGTGGAGCCTGTGGCGTCAGCCCCGCCAACCCGGGTAATTCAGAAGGCTTGCCGCACGGCGTAGATCAGCGTCGCCAGCGCCACCGCGGCGGCCAGCCACTCCGGCCAGGACGGAACGGACAACACCACCCGGTGCCGGCCCGGCGGGACCTCCACGCCGAGGAGGTTCAGATCGACCGGCACCGTCCTCAGCTTCTTCCCCTCGGATCGGGCGACGAACAGAGGCTGGTAGGCGCGCCGGACCACGGCGAGGCCGCCGTCGCTCTCCACGTCCATCTCGATGTGGTCGGGCTCGTTCACCAGCAGGCGCACCCGGCCGCGGGTTTTGTGGGCGACCCCTTCGTTCACGACCACGTCCGTCAAGGGATTGTCGGTGTTGCTCACCACCCAGAGCGCGGTCGGGGGGCTGCCGGCGACCCGGACGCGCTCGGGCCACCAGGCTTCGGGCGCGGGGTTTTCGACCCGGTAGAGGCGGCTCACAACTCCGTAGCGTTCCGCGCGGTCCAGGAGGCGGAGGCCCGGAACGTCCACGTCCTCGAACAGCACGAGCCCGTCGAGCCCGAGCGCCCGCAGCCAGTTCAGGCGCTGGATGCCGTTGAGGCGCGGCAGGTTGTAGAGCATCAGGGTGAACAGCGGGCTCTGGAGGCCTTCGAGGTCGGGCGCGAACGGGTAGGTCAGGCCGTGGAGAACGCCGGGCGCCGGGTCCAGGTCGAGCGCCGTGGCGCGCTCCAGGGGGATGCGCGGTCCGTCCGGCGTCCGGTAGACCGGCTCGGGCGCCCAGGGTGGAAAGGCGAGGACCGAGTCGAGCACGGCGGAGCCCGGTCCGAGGAGCTTCGCCCAAGGGGCGGGCTCGCGGTAGGGCGCCGTCGAGTCGGTCGCCAGGAGAGGCGCGAGCTGCGCCAGGAGGAGCACCTGGAGAGCCGCGAGAGCCGCTCCGGACCAGGACGGTTTTCTGGAGACCACCCATGCCGCGGCCGCCAGCGCCAGCCCGCCGGCCAGGAGCGCGACCGTCCAGGCCGAAAGCTGGGTCGAGAGCAGGTCCACGGCCCTGGTCCGTTCCTGTTCCGGAAGCCGGGCCAGCCCCTGGACGGCGCCGCCGACGATCGTGGAGGTCAGCAGCCGGAGGCCCGTGGCGAGCGCAAGGAAGAGGAGCCCGGCGGTTGCGGCAAGCCGCCCCCAGATCCTGCCGTTCGCCAGCACCCGGTCCAGCCCCCAGCCGGCGAGCAGAGGCACGGACAGGGCGAACCAGAGAAGGAACTTTTCGGGATACCGGAACAGCCCGAGGCTGAGGCGGACCAGGAGGTCGCCGCCGTGCCCGGCGACGATCGCGAGCAGCAGTCCGGAGCCCGCGAGCGCCGTGAATGCCTTGCGACTCTGACTGCCGGCGAGCGCCAGGCCGAAGCCCACGATCCCGAAGTAGAGGCTCATGAACAGGGGGATCACCGGCACGATCGAAGGCGCCCAGACCCCGAACCGGCCGAGCCAGGTCGGGCGGCCATAGGGGAACGGGACCAGCAGCTCGATCAGCCGGTAGGGGTGGAGGGTGAACTGCGTGGCCTGCTCCGTGGACATCCCGTGGCTGCCGCGGTAGGTGAACGGCAGGATGCGGACCAGGGCCACGAACTGCGGCAGGGCGATCAGCAGGCCGACCGCGCCGATCGCCACGGCCGTGAGGAAGCCGCGCCGCCAGCCGTCTTGGGAGATGGCGATCACGAGGAGAGGCACCAGGCCGAGCGCCGCCGCGACCGGTTCTCCACCCAGAAGAGCCAGGCCGCAGGCGATCCCGCCGAGGGCGATGCCCCGGCGTCCGCCCTTCACGGCCCCCAGCAGCACGAGCGGCCACCAGGCGGCCACGGCGAGCAGGTTGTAGAAGGTCAGCGCCGACACCATCCAGCCCGAGCCCGCGTAGGTGACCGCGGCGAGGAGCGCGCCGGCCCGGCTCATGCCGAGCCCGCGCGCCAGGGCGCCCATGGTGGCCAGCGCGATCAGCCAGTGCAGGGCATAATGGAGGCCGAAGGCGCTCCAGAACGGCAGCACCAGGTACGCCAGGTTGCCGGGGTAGAAGGGGAGCGCGTTCGGGTTGCCGCGGAACGGCTGGCCCAGGCCCCAGGTCGGGTTGAACGCCGGGATCCGCCCCGCCCGGAGCTGCTCGGCGCCGAAGGCCTTGAGCGGCAGGTGGGTGGTGAAGACGTCCCGGATGAAGAAGGTCCTGGAGCCGGCGATCACGGGCACGCAGACCCAGGCCCAGAGCAGGAGCGCCAGGCCCAGGACGGCGAGCACGGGGATGTCCAGGGACCGCGGGCCGGCCCGGTCCGGTTCGTGCAGGAGTGGCATGCGGCTACTATAGTGGACCGGACGAGGATCGAAGAGAGCGAATGAAACCGGGCGCCCCTGTTCCGCTGAGAGTCATCACCTACAACATCCACCGCGCGATCGGGGTCGATCGCCGTTTCCGGCCCGAGCGGATCGTCCGCGTGCTCCAGCACTACGACGCCGACGTGGTCCTGCTCCAGGAGGTGGACGAGGGGGTGCCGCGCTCGCGCGAGCTGAACCTCGCCAAGGAGCTGGCCGAGGCCGCCGGCTACCCCCACTTCGCCCTGGGCCACAACGTGAGCCTCAAGAAGGGGCGCTATGGCAACGCCACGCTGAGCCGGCTGCCGATCGTGCGGGAGCGCAACATCGAGCTGTCCGTGGCCCAGAGCTGGATCCGGCGCGGCTGCCAGCACACCAGTATCAACCTGGGAGACGGCCTGCGGATGCTGGAGGTGTTCAACCTCCATCTCGGCCTCTCGGCCCGCGAGCGGCAGCTCCAGGTCGAGCTGCTCAGCCGGTCGCACGAGTTCGGCGACGTGGACGACCACACCCCGATGCTGGTGGGCGGCGACTTCAACGACTGGCGGTCGCTGCTCTGGCCCACGTTCACGAACGGGTTCGGTTTCCGATGCGCCACGGACAGCAAGACCGGCCGGCGCGGCGCCCTCGCGACCTA
>DATANP010000138.1:0-13904 GCA_036266195.1 Thermoanaerobaculia bacterium
AAGCAAGGGACAGTTGAAGAAGGCTACGGTTGCTCATCTCCACAAGCTTTCCAAGTCACCCGATCGGATCAAAAACTACTTCCGGCACCAACCTGTTCGCTATGCAGCTTGAGTCCAACATCTCGTGGCCGGATCAATAGATCCCTGGACCTGCTGTGAAGGATAAGTGGCCTGACATTCCGGCCCGTTTTCAGCCGCGAAGCAACCCGCGTGGAGTGCCAACTTCTTGATTCTGGGGGGATCATGTCCTGTTATCAGGATGTATAACAGTCCTGAGGGAGACGGTCTATCAGCGGGTCACCGGCCGGGACCCGACGCTTTGTGAGCGCTGTGGCCATGGTCATCTGCGCATGATTCGCAAACTACCGGCTGTGGCAAAGAGACCGCCGCCATGAGAATTCGGGCTGCTGCCAGCCGCTGTGAGCCGCCTCCTCTCTCTGGAGCCTGGGGGAGGTGTGCGCTTTGCCTGGACCTGAGGTACAATCGAGCAAACGAAACTGCTGCGGAGGGCTATGACGGGTATGGCAGCGGCTTGAAGGAGGCGTCCAGGAAGCGGGGACAGCTCGTTTCGAGGCGTTCGAAGCCGAGCTGGCAACCGTGGCCTTCCTGTCTCCTGCGGATTGAAAGTGCATAGGCGCACCGTTTCCAGACTCCGCCGCGCTTTCGTTCAACCTGGGGTCTATCCAACATCCTCCGCCACCGGTGGTGGGGGCCCGAACAGTTTTACCAGGAGGATGTCGGATAAACCCTAAACGTTATGCGTCGGGCGATTAAGTGAATGGCTATGAACCAGCAGGCATTCAACGAATTCAAGCGGTACGCGCAGTTTTCGGTCCGCGTAGACCGTTTTTTTAACGTGGTCAACGTGTACGGCTTCCATCATGAGAAGCTCAAAGAGGCATATGATGAGTTGCCCTCCGTAAATCGGCTGAATGAAGTTTTGTCTTCAGTAGATATGGGCGATGACGTCAAGCGCTTTCTCGTGGTCGCTGCTGGCAGACTGAGATATATGGGCACGACGAATGTTTTCAGCAATGAAGGCGATCAAGCCGAAGGCGAAATATGGACAGATGTTCTCAACTTCGCCTTTTATGCCTGTTACTGTTTTCAGTGGACTCTATTCGAGAACTTCGCCAAGTCGGTCATCCAAGTGGCTCTCGATGCCGGAGCCTTCAACAGTGAGATTGCTGATAAGCTACGAAGACGGTGGCTAAAGACGAAGGCGTTCTTTGATCTAATTGAGTCTGGTGTAGTCTTCGGTAGAACGCCCTTTCGCACCGCGTTACCCGTTCCTGGCTGGCAACCTTCCATCGAAGACATAGGTTACAACCGCCTCGATGAAATGAGAGAGCTACGCAACGACTTTATTCACGGCGTCGAAAGCCCGGACATTCTTTCGGAGAGCCTAATGGCGAAGCACCGAAGGTATGAGCGCGGTATGTGGGTTCTCCGAAAATTTGCCGAGAACATTATGTGGGAGGTTCAACGAGCATTAGGTCATGAAATAGGAACTGCGCCCAACCAGAGCCCTGCAGCGGACCGCTGACGCGTCCGCTGAGGGCCATCACCGTGGGCCACGCCCGGAGCCAATGAACCGAATGCGTCATCAATCGTCCTGCATCGCCCTTGGAGGCCTTGCTGTCGCAATGCTCGTCGCGGCGCTTGCCACGCGTCAGCTTGCCTTCCTCGTTGCCGCGTGCATGGCGGGAGGGCTGCTTGGGCTCAGCATAGCCGGCATGCGGCAGGCACTCCCACGGGCGCTCACGGCGCTGTTGGGGCACCGCGTGTTCGTGGCTCTCTGGGGTGCGGCGACGCCAGATCGCACCGCTGTCGTGGTCGAGTCGGTTAACGTTCTGGGGGCTGGCGTGCACGTCTTCTTTCGCGGGCAGGGATCTTCCGCGTTCCATCTCAAGATCGCACAGCCAGGAGACGTACGCATTGACAGAGGGCAAATTGTGGTTGGTGGCGCGAGGTACGTCCAGTGGCAAGGGCAACGAGTATCCAGGGCTGCAGGCGTGGCAGCCGTGTGCATCACGGCAGAGAGCGATCTCCGGGCGGCCGGAGCCCTTCGCCGCAAGCCTTTCGGCTGATCCCAGTGAGGAACTTCCCCATCGAGATTCGTTCTTCTTTCATCAGCAGCAAAGAATCTGCTGGCTTAAACTCGCTAAGTCTATCTCTTTGCGAATCTTTAAGAGGTGAAAGAGTATGAACGTTTTGGCCAGGCTGTCGGTCGTTGCCGTAGGTTCGATCCTTTCGTGCGTGCTTTTCTTTCAAGTGGCGGCTGCAGATCAACGGGCTGCAGGTGGACCACAACCGAAGACGGTGTGTGAAATGGTTGCGGGTGGAGCTTATATCAGCTTCTGGGAAGGCACTGCTTGGAGCATCGTGGATGTGGCCGCCCCACGCAGAATTACTTTTGGTAAGATGCAACCAGGTCAGTTGATGAAAGGTAAAGGTCGGATGTTGCTTTCTGCTCCTCCAAAAACAGGTCATGCGTCTTGCAGGTTTGGGAGCAAGGAAGCCAATACGGAGGGAACTTCAGTTTGCGACGCTTACGCGGGGCAGTACATTGAGACCGCAACCTGTGTTCCTGCTATTAACAATCGGGGCGTATTCGCGTTCGGAAGTAGCGCCACACTCGGCTTCACCAGCCAAGGTGGAGATGCCGGGAGTGTGACCTTGTCTACTTCCGACAACGGAAAGACGCTCTGGGCTGAGGTTTCAGTCCAGAAGGGGGAGCATACAGAGGGCTTCTGGTTTGTGCGCTTGCCGTCGCCACCTAAAGGCCGCCCTCTCATCAGATAGCTCGTTGCCGGTGGCCGGCCACCAAACATCGGAGAACCGCCAACGGGTGTCGTCGAGCCGCCGAAGCTTCTGGCGGATCGGGAGACGGGGAGGGGAACGGGGCTGCCGGACTGGTGTAGCTCCTTTCGCTGTCAGCGGTTAGAATGGCCGGGCTTCAAGGAGACCCGGCATGAAGCCAGCCCCGTTCGAGTACCTGGCGCCCGACTCGCTGGACGCCGCTTTGGAAGCCCTGGCCGGCAGCGGCGGTGACGCCAAGCTGCTGGCTGGGGGGCAGAGCCTGATCCCGGTCATGAACTTCCGGCTCGCCCAGCCGGCGTTCCTCGTGGACCTCAACCGGGTGCGCGAGCTCGACTACGTCCGACAGGAGGACGGTGGCCTGCGCATCGGCGCCATGACCCGGCAGCGGACCCTGGAGCGCGACCCCCTCGTGGCCCGGCTCTCGCCCCTTCTCGCCGAGACCGTGCCGTTCATCGCCCACCCGCAGATCCGCAACCGGGGGACGGTCGGCGGCAGCATCGCCCATGCCGATCCGGCCGCCGAGCTGCCGGCCGTGGCCGTGGCGCTCGACGCCCGGTTCCGGCTCCGGAGGTCCAGCGGCGAGCGCTGGGTCGAGGCCCGCGACTTCTTCAACGGCCTGTTCTCCACGGTCCTCGAACCCGACGAGATGCTGGTCGAGGTCGCGTTGCCCGCTCCGCCGCCGAAGACCGGTTGGGCCTTCCTGGAGGTCGCTCGGCGTCATGGCGACTATGCCCAGGTGGGCGTCGCCGCCCGCGTGACCCTGGACGACGCGGGCAAATGCCGCGAGGCGCGCCTCGTCTACCTGAGCGTCGGCGACGGACCCATCGAAGCGCGCGGAGCGGCCGGGCTGCTCGCCGGGAACGACGGTGGAGACGACGCCATCGCGGCGGCCGCGGACAAGGCCTCCCGCGACGAGATGGAACCCACGGGCGACATCCACGCGTCGGCCGACTTCAAGCGCCACCTGGCCCGCGTGGTCACGGGACGAGCCTTGCGGCGTGCCTTCGCCAGGGCGAAAGGAGCGGTATGACAGCCCAGCACCGGGTCACGGTCTCCGTCAACGGCAGGAGCTTCGAGCGCCAGGTCGAGCCGCGCCTCCTGCTCTCCGACTTCCTGCGCCACGACCTCGGGCTCACCGGCACCCATGTCGGCTGCGAGCATGGGGTCTGCGGCGCCTGCACGGTCCTGCTCGACGGCCAACCCGTGCGCTCCTGCCTCATGCTGGCCGTCCAGGCCGACGGCCACGAGCTCACCACGGTCGAAGGGCTGGCGCCCAAAAATCCAGATAACCCGAACGAGCTCCACCCTTTGCAGCAGGCGTTCTGGGAGTCCCACGGGCTCCAGTGCGGCTTCTGCACGCCGGGCTTCCTCATGACGCTGGTGCCGTTCCTCGAAGAGAACCCGAAGCCCACGGAGGACGAGGTGCGCCACGCTCTGTCCGGCAACCTCTGTCGCTGCACGGGATATCAACATATCGTCGATGCCGTGCTGCTCGCGGCCGAGCGGAAAGGGGCTGAATGAGAGTTGACGACCTCCACGGGAACATCGAACAGGCGAGGATCCGGATCGAGGAGCGCGAGCCCGCGGTCCAGGCCCTGATGCCGGAGCCGGGCCGCTTCGAGCGCCTGCACCGCGAGGCGGACCGCTTGGAGGAGAAAACCCTCGCGAAGCCCGGCCGATCGGACCTGTTCGGAGCCCTGATCGGCGTCAAGGACATCTTCCACGTGGACGGCTTTCCGACCACGGCCGGCAGCCGCCTGCCTCCGGAAGAGCTGAAGGGTCCGCAGTCCGCGGCCGTCACCCGGCTGCTCGGCCTCGGCGCGCTGGTCCTGGGAAAGGTCGTCTCGACCGAGTTCGCCTTCTTCGCGCCCGGCCCGACCCGCAACCCCTATAACCCGGAGCACACGCCGGGAGGATCGAGCAGCGGCTCGGCCGCGTCGGTGTCGGCCGGCTACTGCCCCCTGGCGCTCGGCACGCAGACGATCGGATCGATCATGAGGCCCGCCGCCTACTGTGGAGTGGTCGGCTTCAAGCCCACATACGCAAGGATCTCGGCCGAGGGCGTCATTCCGCTCGCGCCTTTCGTCGATCACATCGGGTTTTTCACGCCGGACGTAGAGACGGCGATTCTCGGGGCGAAGGCGTTGATGGACGACTACAAGCCCGCGCAACCGTCGCGGCGGCCGGTCCTCGGCGTTCCGGAAGGGCCCTACCTGGAGCGGGCGTTCGAAGAGGGGCTCGCGCACTTCCGCGAGATCTGCCGGCGCCTGTCCGAACATTTCGAGGTGCGCGCGGTGCCGGCCATGGCGGACTTCGAGGACATCAACACGCGGCACCGTCGGCTCGTGGCGGCCGAGGCGGCGGAGGTCCACAAGGACTGGTTCCCGCGCTTTGAAAACCTTTATGCGCCACAGACCGTCGACCTGATCCGGCGCGGTCAGGCGGTCTCCGACGAGCAGCTCCGGAGCGACCGGGACGGCTGCAACCGGCTGCGCGACGAGTTGGCGCAGCTCATGGATCAGAACGGGATCGATCTCTGGCTGTCGCCGCCCGCCCAGGGCGCGGCGCCGAAGGGGCTCGCGGCTACGGGCGATCCGGTCATGAACCTGCCCTGGAACCATGCCCGCGTGCCGGTCCTCGGCCTTCCGGCCGGCTTCAACTCCGAAGGGCTGCCCATGGGCCTTCAGATCGCCGGCCGCTGGAACGCGGACGAGGAGCTGCTGGCCTGGGGCCTGGAGCTTCAGAAGGCCCTGGCGTCGTGAATCCGGAGCCGATCACCCGCTGTGTCGTGCGAGCCGGGTCCTATCACGACTCGATCGTGCTGATGCGGCTCCAGCGCGCTCTCGCCGCGCTGCCCGGAGTGATCGATGCCGGAGTGATCATGGCCACCCCTGCCAACCGCGACCTGCTCGCGGCCGGCGGTTTTGACTTGAGCACGGCCGCCAACCCGGACGACCTCCTCGTCGCCGTCAAGGCCGAGAGCGAGACGGTGGCGGCCGAGGCGCTCTCCCGCATCGATGCTCTCCTTAAGATCCGTGCCGCGGATTCCTCGGAAGACTACCGTCCGCACAGCCTCGCCGCGGCTTTCAAGCAGCTTCCCGAAGCGCGCTGGGTGCTCGTCTCGGTTCCCGGCCGCTACGCGGCGGACGTGGCCGGAGAGGCGCTGGAGCAGGGTAGAAACGTTTTTCTCTACAGCGACAACGTTCCAATCGAGCGCGAGGTGGATCTCAAGCGCCGAGCCCGCGACAAGGGATTGCTGGTCCTCGGCCCGGACTGCGGCACGGCCTGGCTCGGAGGCATCGGGCTCGGTTTTGCGAACCGGGTGCGGCGCGGCAACATCGGTCTGGTCGGAGCCTCGGGCACTGGCCTCCAGGCGGTCATGAGCCGAATCCACGCGCTGGATGGCGGGATCTCGCAGGCCATCGGAACCGGCGGCCGCGATCTGAGCGCCGAGGTCGGAGGCATCACGGCCGGACAGGCGCTCGATCTGCTGCGGCGTGATCCGGAAACGAAAGTGATCGTGCTGATCGCCAAGCCGCCGGCGCCTGAAGTCGCAAGCCGTCTGCTGGCTCAGGCTCGGGCCACGGGCAAGCCGGTGGTGGTCCACTTTCTCGGCGCGCCGTTGCCGGGCCGGCGGTTGGGAAATGTTTCCTTTGCCGCGACGCTGAGCGAAGCGGCGGAGCTTGCGGTCGCTGCTTTCCCTGGGAGCGCCGGCGTCCCGCCGGCACTAACCAAAACGGAGTTAGCTGCCGGCGGGACGCCGGCGCTCCCAGGGAAAACAACCTACGTTCGCGGCCTCTTCTCGGGCGGGACGCTGGCGTATGAAGCTCTGCTCGGGCTGTCAGCTTTTCTGACGCCGGTCTGGTCGAACCTGGGTGGATGGCGGCTCGACGATCCGCTGCGCAGCCGCGAGCATACAATCCTGGACCTCGGCGCCGACGAATTCACGGTCGGCCGGCTTCACCCCATGATCGATCAGGATCTCCGGCTGCGACGGCTGCGGCAGGAAGCAGCCGATCCCGAGGTCGGGCTGATCCTTCTCGACGTCGTGCTGGGCGAAGGTGCCCATGCCGATCCGGCCGGCGAGCTCGCGCCGCACATCGCGGAAGCCCGCCGCAACGTGGAGGTTGCCGCGATCGTGATCGGTACGGACGCCGATCCTCAGGATCTGGAAACCCAGATCTCCACACTTGAATCCGCCGGAGCGCGAGTCTTCCGGACCGTCACGGACGCGGTGGATTGGATCTTTCTCCGGACTCCAAGCCATATAGATATGACGTCGGTGCCGCTCGAATCCGTTCAATCCATGGCCGCGATCAACGTCGGCCTGGAGTCGTTCCACGACAGCCTGCGATCCCAGGGCGCCGCCTCGGTGCACGTGGACTGGCGCCCTCCGGCTGGGGGCAACGAGCGACTGGCTGGAATCCTGGCGAGGATGAAGGGATGACTGTCGATATCAACGCCGCCAACCGCACGGCCGTCGAGCGCATGATCTCCGCGCGGCCCATGCTCACCGGCGTGGCACGGGCGGGGGACGTCGTGCCGGGCCTGCGCGAGAACCTGCTGCTGCACGCCGGTCCGCCGATCGAATGGGAGCGGATGTCCGGCCCTCTGCGCGGCGCCGTGATCGGAGCCCTGATCTTCGAAGGTCTCGCAAAGGACGAGGCCGGAGCCGTGGCGCTGGTCGAGCGTGGCGAGATCGACTTCGAGCCCTGCCATCACCATGCGACCGTGGGCCCCATGGCAGGCGTGACCTCGGCCTCCATGCAGGTCTACGTGGTCGAGGATTCGACCCACGGCCGCCGCACCTTCTCCAACCTCAACGAGGGCTATGGTAAGGTTTTGCGCTACGGCGCCTTCAGCGACGAGGTGATCGCGAAGCTGCGCTGGATGAACGGCACCATGGGGCCGATCCTCGCCGAGGCGCTCGCGAAGTGTGGCGGCATTGATCTGCGAACGCTCCTCGCCGAGGCCCTGCACATGGGCGACGAGGGACACAACCGCAACAAGGCCGGCTCGCTCCTGTTCCTCAAGCACCTCGCGCCGCATGTCCAGGATTCGGAGGTCCTGCGATTCCTCGGCGACACCGCGCTGTCCGTCCTCAATCCCGTCATGGCCGCCTGCAAGGCCATGGCCGACGCGGCGCACGGTGTGGAGGGGAGCACGATCGTCTCGACCATGGCGCGCAACGGCACGGACTTCGGCATCCGCGTAAGCGGCCTGGGCGATCGCTGGTTCACCGCGCCGGCCATGGTGCCGGACGGCCTCTATTTCACCGGCTTTTCGAGCGCGGACGCGAACCCGGACATCGGCGACAGCACGATCACGGAGACCGCGGGCATCGGCGCCTTTGCCATGGCGGCGGCGCCGGCGATCGTCACCTTCATCGGCGGCTCGCCGCAGGACGCGGTCCATGCCACGCGCGAGATGTACGAGATTACCGCCGCCGAGCACGAGCACTTTACGATCCCCGTTCTTGGCTTCCGCGGCACGCCGGTCGGGATCGACCTGCGCAAGGTCGTGGAGCTTGGAATCACGCCGCGGGTCAACACCGGCATCGCGCACAAACAGGCCGGCGTCGGCCAGGTGGGCGCCGGCCTGGTGAGGCCGCCGATGGCGGTGTTCGAAGAGGCGCTCGTCGCCTTCGCGGAGCGTTACGGCTTCTGATGGACTCAAAGGAGGAGCGATGTACGTCCCTTACGACATGAGCCGAGTCAAGGTCCTCGACCTTTCCCAGAACTTCAGCATGGATTCACCGTCGTTCGCGTTCTACGAAGGACCGACCGTCAAGTGGGTGAAGCGCCTGGCGTTCGAAGGGGTCAACGCGCAGTTCATCTCGACGACCAATCACATTTCGACCCACCTCGACTCGCCGATCCACTTCTATGACCCCGGTCCGGACATCGCGGGCATCCCGCTCGACAAGCTGTTCGGACCGGCCTGCATCGTGGACCTGGAGAAGCTCGGCGTCGGGGATTACGAGATCTACGGGCCGGAGCATTTCGAGGAGTGGGAGCGCAAGACCGGGATCAGGATCGAGCGCGGCGACATCCTGATCATCCATACCGGCTATCACAAGTACTACAACGAGGATTGGTACAAGGTTCACAACCAGGAGAAGCCCGACCTCCCGAGAATGTTCCTGAAGCACCCGGGACCGCAGAGCGTCTTCTGCGACTGGATCCTGGACCGCGGAGTCCGCTGGCTGGCGGTGGACTGTATTGCCGCGGACCACCCGTTCAACACCAACGTGCGCAAGGCGCGGCCGGACCTGATTCCGGAAGTGGAGAAGGCGATCGGCATGTCGCTCGACAAGGCTTTCCCGTGGCCCGAGGACTACCAGTGCATGCACGTGAAGCTCTTCCCGCACGGCGTGTTCCACGCCGAGAACGTCGGAGGGCAGATCGACGAGGTTCTCGATCAGAAGGTCTGGCTCGGCTGCTTCCCCTTCCGCTTCAAAGGCGGAGAAGCGGCCTTCGCGCGGATCGTGGCGTTCGTGGAGGAGAAGTGAGGGCGTCAGGTTCCGGAAGGGGCTTCGAACCCCTTGATCGCTTCCCAGAAGCCCGCGCGGAGATCCTTCTTCAGTTTCTTCCGCGTCTGAAGGGAGCCCAGGACGCGCTCGGCGGAGAGGACGAGCTGGGCATCGAGAGGGTAGGGAATGATCGGTGCCTGCTCCAGAAGCCTTCGGATATCTTCGGAGGCCGCAAGCCTGGTCCACTCCAGCGCGAAGGACTGTCCCGCGAGACGTGCGGCCCCCTTGTCTGCAGGCAACTCAGGAGCGATGGCCGTCGGCTCTTCCCGGCGCGAAAAGAAAGGAGCGAGAAAACCCGCTTCGAGCACCCTGTGCTCATCCGCCTCTCGGATGAGGGTCCGAGCCTGGTTCCCCCAGCTGGTTGTTGGAATGCCTACGACCACAACGGAGACGCCAAACTCCTGGGCCGCCACCACGCCTTCCCGCAGATCTTCGTCGCCGCCGACGAGGAAGGCGGTTGCGATCGCCCGCTCTCGGGCCAGGGTCATCAGGTCGCGGACAATCAGGGAGTCCACACCCTTCTGCTTCCCACCCGAGAGTCGTCCGAGGCGCAGCTTGACCCGGTCGAGCTCGGCGATTTCAAGCTGATCGTGAGTGGGGATCGCATCCGGCGCCGCGTCATACCAGTAGACCCGGAGAATGGGAAGCTGGCAATAGTCGGACGCAAAGCGGGTAAGCGCGTCGATCAGTCGGGCATGGAGGCATTGGACTTGCCGTCTCGACAAGGTTCCGCAGCAAAGCTTGCCGCCTTCGGCGAGGAGATGCCCAGCATCGATGAACAACGCGCACCGATCCATTGTCCCTCCCTAAAACAAAAGGGCCCCGTAGCGGGCCCATCATCACGACGAGCTACCCAAAGCGGGCAGCCATCGCTTGTTCCGGATTATGGAGCAGGCCAGATGCTTTTGTCAAGTCTTCGTTCCCGGCACGTGTGCCGGGGGACGGGTGAGGTTCTGGCATGACGACACAGGCTATCGGACAACGCACCAAGCGCAATGAAGATCCGCGCCTGCTGACCGGCCGGGCGCTGTTCGTGGACGACATCCATCTGGCGGACATGCTGCACGTGGCCTTTGTGCGCAGCCCGCACGCCCATGCGCGCCTCCTCGGGATCGATACATCGCAGGCGCTGGCGATGGAGGGCGTGGTCGCGATCTACACCGCCGAGGACCTCGGCGACTACTGGCAGCACGGGCCTCTGCTGGTGCCGCCGCCGCCGGTCGAGGGGATGATCTTTCACGAGCGCACGCAGGTGCCGCTGGCCAAGGGCAAGGTTCGTCATCCTGGCGAGACCGTGGCCGTGGTGGTCGCGGTGTCGCGCTATGTGGCCGAGGACGCCGCCGAGTTGGTGATGGTCGACTACGAGCCGTTGCCAGCCGTAGTGGAGACCGACAGAGCGCTGGAGCCCGGAGCCTCCCTCATCCACGAAGACCTGGATTCGAACCTCGCCGCGCACGTGGTCCAGAAGAAGGGCGACTACGAGGCGGCGCGCGCCAAGGCGGATGTGATCATCAAGAGGCGCTTCTCCTACGACCGCGGCGCCGCGGCGGCGATCGAGAACCGCGGCGTGGTGGCGCAGTGGGACAGCCGCGCGCAGCGGCTCACCGTGTGGGACACCACCCAGGCGCCGATCCCGGTGCGCAACGGGCTCGCGGCCATGCTCGGTCTCTCCGAGCACCAGGTGCGCCTGGTGGCGCCGTTCATCGGCGGCGGCTTCGGACCGAAGATCATGATGTTCTATCCCGAAGAGGTGCTCATCCCGTGGATTGCGATGCGCCTCGATCAACCGATCAAGTGGATCGAGGACCGGGTTGAAAACTTCTACGCCACCACGCAGGAGCGCGGCCAGATCCACGACGCAGAGATCGCTCTCACCAGAGACGGCGTGATCCTCGGCGTCAAGGACTCGTTCCTTCACGACACCGGCGCCTACGATCCCTACGGACTCACCGTACCTCTCAACAGCCAGTGTACCCTCATGGGACCGTACCGCGTGCCGGCCTATGACAGCGAGTTCCGGGCGGTGTTCACGAACAAGACGATCGTCACTCCGTACCGCGGCGCGGGCCGGCAGCACGGCGTGTTCGTGATCGAACGGCTGATGGACATCGCCGCGCGCGAGCTGGGGCTCGACCGCATCGAGATCCGCCGCCGCAACTTCCTGCGGCCGGACGAGTTCCCGCACGACCACGTGATCATCTATCAGGATTTCGCGCCGCTCTACTACGACAGCGGCAACTACGAGCCGGTGCTCAAGCAGACCCTGGAGCGCATCGGCTACGAGCAGTTCCTCAGAGAAGAGCAGCCGCGCCTGCGGGCCGAAGGCAAAACCGTTGGAATCGGCGTCGTGTCCTACGTCGAAGGCACCGGCATCGGACCGTTCGAAGGCGCGCGCGTGCAGGTCCAGACCAGCGGCAAGGTGACCGTGGTCACCGGCGTCGGCACGCAGGGCCAGGGGCATTTCACGGTGCTCGCCCAGGTCGCGGCCGAGCAACTCGGCGTGCGGTGCGAGGACGTGGATGTGGTTACGGGCGACAGCGATCAGTTCCACTGGGGCACCGGAACGTTCGCGAGCCGCGGCGCGGTCGTGGCGGGCAACGCGGTCAACGAAGCGGCGAGCAACGTCAGGGAGAAAGCCGTCCGGCTGGCGGCCGAGCGCCTCGGAGTCGCCGAGGACGAGGTGGAGCTTGCGGAAGGCAAGGCGCGGGTCAAAGCCGATCCGTCGCGCTCCATCGCGCTCGGCGAGCTTGCGAAGCTGGCGAACCCGATGCGCGGCGCAGTCAAGCCCGGCACTGAGCCGGGCCTGGAGGCGACCCGCTACTTCGGCCCCTATCGCGGCGCGACCGCGAGCGGCTGCCACGCGATGATCCTCGAGATCGATCGCGAAACCTTGCAGATCGAGGTCAAGAAATACGTGGTGGTCCATGACTGCGGCCGGGTTCTGAATCCCTTGCTCGTGGACGGCCAGGTCCATGGTGGCGTGGCGCAGGGCCTCGGCAACGCCTGGTTCGAGCAGCTCGTCTACGGCGAAAACGGTCAGCTCATGAACGCCAGCTTCATGGACTTCCTGCTCCCCACGGCGCTCGACGTGCCGCGGGTGGAGGTCGGCCACGAAGAGACCGTTTCGCCGCTCAACCCGCTCGGCACCAAGGGAGCGGGGGAGGCCGGAGCCATCCCGGTCGGAGCGCTCTTCGCGCAGGCGATCGAGGACGCGCTGGCGATCCCGGGCCTGGAAATCCTTGAAATCCCGCTCAAGCCCAGCCGGCTCTGGGAGATCGTTCAGGAGGCAGAATGAAGATCCAGGGATCGCACACCTTCAATTTTCCGCGCGAGCAGGTCTGGAGAGCGCTGCTCGACCCTGCCATCCTCGCCCGCACGCTGCCCGGCTGCGAGCGGCTGGAGCGTGTCGGGGAGAATGATTTCCAGGGCGCGCTCAGCGTCCAGGTCGGACCGGTCAAGGGCCAGTTCCAGGGCGCGCTTCAGCTCTCCGATCTTCGGCCCCTGGAGGGCTACCACATGAAGCTCGACGGCAAGGGGCCGGCCGGCTTCATGACCGGTGAAGGAGACCTGAAGCTCGCGGATGCGGACGGCTCCACGGTCCTCACCTACGATCTGGACACCCAGATCGGGGGCCGGATCGCGGGCGTGGGCCAGCGCCTGATCGAAAGCTCGGCCAAATCGATCACCCGCCAGGGCCTCGAAGGACTCACCCGCGAGCTCGCCGCCATGCCTCCAGTCCAAATGGAGACGGCCGAGCCTGTGCCCACCGCGCCGGCTCCGCCGCCGGTCCAACCCACTCAGGCTCAGGTGGCTGCTCGAGTTGCGAGCGACGTCGCGAAAGACCTCGTGCCGCCGGAGCGCCGGCCCTGGCTGATCGGCGGCCTCCTGCTGGTTCTGATCGCGATCGTCTTCGGACTGGTGAAAGCCTGCGGAGGTTGACTCCGTGATCCCTCTGCCCAGGGCGCCGCGCGTTCTCTATCTCATCGGGCTGGCCGGAGTGGGGAAGAGCTACGTCGGCGACCTGATCGGCCGGACGTTCGGGTATCACGTCTATCACGCCGACGACGATCTCCCCGCGGAGATGCACGAGGCGGTCGCGAACAACGTGCTCTGGACCGAGGAGCAGGTCGACGGTTTCCATGCCATGATCCGCCGGCGGATTCTCGAGCTGGCCCAGGTGCATCCGAGAGTCGTCGTCACCCAGGCGACCTACTTCCAGCGCTACCGCGATCTCCTGCGCGAGGCGATACCGGACATAGAGATCCTCTGGGTCGTGGCGGACCACGAGGTGAACGTGCGCAGGGTCCGGGAACGAAAGGATTACGTTTCCGTCGAATATTTCGAGGAGACCCGGCACTTCTTCGAGACGCCGCCGGAGGACACGAAGACGATCGTCAACGACGGCGATGACTCCGACGTCCTCCGGCAGCTCATTGCCTGGTACGGCTGACTCACTTCATGGAGTGCCCGTCCGCGAGACGGGTCAGCGCCACGAACTCCGGATCGTCGTGGAGGCTCGCGAACATGTAGTCGTCGCGGGCTTCCTGCA
>DATANP010000139.1:0-6265 GCA_036266195.1 Thermoanaerobaculia bacterium
GACGTACACCCGCAGCCGGTGGCCGCCGGCGATCAGGATGCGCCGCATCTCCTCGTCCACCCCCAGGAGCATCTGGAACTCGTACTGCTCGCGCTTCAGGCCGTGCCGGTCGATCAGCTCCACGGCCCGGCAGACCAGGTACTCGTCGTGGGTGGCGATCCCCGGGTACACCCCGTTCTCGATCAGCTTCTCCAGGGCGCGGACGTAGTTCGCCTGGATGGTCTCGAAACCCTTCCAGGCGACCGTCCGGGGCTCGACGTAGATCCCCTTGCAGATCCGCACGTTCGGGCCCTGCTTCGGCAGGGCCGCGATGTCCGCCAGGGTGCGCCGCATGTAGGCCTGGAGCACCACCCCCACGTTGCCGTGCTTCGCGTGCAGCTCGTGGTAGATGCGCAGCGTCGCGTCCGTGGTGGTGCGGTCCTCCATGTCGATGCGGACGAAGTTCCCGTACCGCTTCGCCGTGGCCACGAGCCGGTCGATGTTGTCGCGGCAGAAGCCCTCGTCGATCTTGAGGCCGAGCATGGTCGGCTTGATCGAGACGTTCGAATCGAGCTTCTCGCGGTCGATCGCCTCCAGCACCCGCACGTACTCCTCGACCGCGGCGGTGGCCTTCTCCCTCTCGCTGACCTCCTCGCCGAGCACGTCGAGGGTGGCCATGGCCCCTTCCTGATTGAGATTGCGGACCACGCGCACGGCGTCGTCCAGGCTCTCCCCCGCCACGTAGCGCGAGGCGACCCGGCCGACCACCGGCTTGGGCACCGCGGGCAGACCGGTGACCAGCAGCTTGTTGAAGACGCTCATGAAAGATCGACGTTCCGGATCAGGCGGTGGCCACCGCCGACGGGATCGGGCTCGGGGGGGTCGCCAGGGCCGGCTCGTCGACCACCCAGCGCACCGACTTCGAGCATGGGCACGAGCCGCCGACCCGGCGCAGCGCCGGCATGCGGCCGGCCGCCTGCTCGGCCGTCGTCTCGCCGCGGGCGACCTGCGCCATGGCGTCCACGAAATCCTTGTAGTCGCGGCCCGCGCGGTAGGCGTCCGGCAGGTTCGCCTCCAGGTGCCGCAGATAGGCCTGGAAGTCGTCGAAGCTCTCGCCCGCGACGCCGGCCATCTTGAACGCCGGCACGCCGCGGCGCCGGAAGAAGTCCGGATGGGGCATGTGCAGGAGATCCTCCCGCTTCATCCCTTCCACGGCCTCTCCCGCCAGGATGCGGTCCAGGGCCGTCTCGGCTTCGGTGGGACCGAAGGAGGGCACACGCGCGCGCAGATAGCGCAGGTTCAGGTCGCGCACCAGCTTCGAGACCTCGTCGTAGTACTGGCGCTGCGCCTCGGCGTTCTTCATGGGTTTCAGGCCGTAGCGCACGTTCGTGCCGCCGCCGCGCTCGTCGCCGAACATTTCCAGACCGCGCGGCAACCACTTGTTGAGGGCCTTCTGGAGCATGTCCATGCTGATCAGGCCCTCGCCCTTGGCCGCCTGCATGACCCAGCGCCGCATGGGCACCACGCCGGAGGCCAGATGGAACGCCTCCTCGCGCAGCATCTGCGGCATGCTCTCGGCCATCGGCTGATAGGCGCTGATCTTCTGCATGGCGAGCTGGTACTTGCCGACCCGGTCGATCAGGGCGCAGAACACCACGTTGTCCACGAACGAATCGAAATCGATGTTGAAGGCGCCCAGCAGGTGGGAGCCGGTGTTCATCGACAGGATGTCCTCGATGGCGTCCGAGGCCGACTCCTTGGACACGCAGGTCCAGTCGTCCTCGACCAGCAGGTGGAGCATCTGGTAGCCGTGGCGCAGCTCCTCCGCCATCATGCGGAGGATCCAGAACTGCTCCTCCTCGTCCTGGGCGCGGGCGAGCGTCAGCCGGTGCTGCTGGATGGAGCCGAACTCGGTCGAGGCCTGGGCGCGGATCGCGCCGTGGAGGTGATGGGCCTGCTCGGGGCTCATGTCGGCCGCGCGGGTGAACTTGGGCTTGCCCTTGGCGTCGCCGCACTCGATCTCGGTACACATGCCGAGCTCGCGGTAGGCGCAGAGCTCGAACTGCGGCTCGCGCGGGAAGTGCTTCTCCCAGTTCTCCAGGAGAAACTCGTAGTCCGGCAGATAGGCATCCTTCCACTTGAGAACGGCATCGTGGAACTGCTTGGGAAGGGTGGTGGTCTTGACGTTCATCCTTCTCTCTCTCCTGTCTATCCCTGGGGGCCGGCCTCAAAGCGGCCGGACGAACGGTCTCAGGGTCGATGGCTGGAAGCCGAGGGCGCTGAAGAAGCTGCGGATCTCTCCCATGTCCTCGTCCACCAGGGTCCTGACGCTGCGGACCCCCTGCCGCCGGAAGTAGTCCATGATCGACTCGGCCAGCCGCCGGCCGACCGCCTTGCCGCGGACGCCAGGGTCCACGCCCAGGTGCTCGATCCAGCCGGTGGGCTCCTCGATGCCGAACTCCCCGGACCGCACCTCGCCCAGCATGAAGCCGACGACCCGGCCGTCCAGCTCGGCGATCACCGAAGCCTCGGGGTCCCGCCGAAGGTAATAACCAACGCGGCGCTCCCAGACTTCCGGCCTGTACTGGCCAGTGATCTTCTCGTCGATCCCGACGATGGCGCTGATGTCGAGCTCGTCGACCGGACGGACGCGGACCTCGGTAGCCGTTTCAGCCATTCGTTGATCTTCCTTCTCCGGGAAAACCCGGGCCGGCGGGCCCGGACCGCCCGGATTCTACCCTATCCTTGCGCGCTGATCGTGACCGGGCTCTGGCAGGTCAGTATTGGCGGAGGAACGGAAGGCGCGCGCTGATCCTCCGCAGCAGGTCGAGCCAGAGGCGCAGCAGTCCGCGGCGGGCCGCCTGCTCGCTCAGGCGACCCCCGATCCGGCTGACACACCCGAGATCGAGCAGCACCCGGCCCACCTGGTCCCACTGGCCCAGGCGGCGGTACAGGAGGATGGACCGGCTGAGCAGGCGGGCCGCCTCCTCGGGCCGCTCCTGCGCGGTGCGCAGCGCGGCCTTGCGCTCCAGCAGGCGCGCTCTCTCCAGCCGGTCGCCGGTGCCGCGCAGCAGGTGGGCCTCCGCGCGCCGCAAGCTCTCCTCCGCGGACTTGAGGTCGCCGGCCTCGCGCCAGACGTCGGCCAGGGTGGTCCAGGCGCGCGCGGTCAGCTCCTGGACCAGCGCGTCCGGATGAACCCTGGTGTCGATCCGGCCGGCGAGGCTCACCGTGAGCCCCGCGCACAGACCGGCCTCTCCGAGATCCCGGGTGGCGTGGGCGCGGTCCAGGAGAAGCTCGCAGAAACCCCAGGTGTGGAACCGGTCGTCCGCCTGCACCAGGCCGGGCCAGAGGTCGCGGGGCCGGGCCTGCAGCTCGGCCATCCGCTTTCGCGCCTCGGCGCGCTCGGTCTCCAGGTCGGCCTGGGCGCTCCGCACGCGGTGGATGACCCGGTTCATCATCGAGTCGTAGCGGAACCGCTTCGACAGGGCCCCCGGATCTCCGGCCCCCCCGATCTCGCCCCCCACGTCCCAGAAGACGGAGGTCACCTTCCGGCAGCGGGAACAGCCGGTCAACATGTGCAGGATCACCCGGCGGGACTCGCGCTGGGACAGCTTTCCCAGCATGAAATCCTCGAGCGCCGCTCGCGTGGGATGCAGTTCGAGCCCCTCGGTCATCACAATACCGTCATGCAGTCCGGGCATGATCGTTGTACCTTCTTTCCACGATAACACCGCCGAAGGGCTCTGTCCAGTCCCAGGGAAGGCCCGGCTTTTCGGAAGCTCTATCGTGTCGCCAGTATCTCAGTCGAAGCGTCGGCACGCTCCACATGCTCGTGGGCGTGATAGCTGCTCCGCACCAGGGGACCGGCCTCGCAGTGGTCGAACCCGAGCGCCAGGGCGTGCTCCCGGTAGCCGGCGAACTCGTCGGGATGGACCCAGCGGTCCACCGGCAGGTGCTTCGCCGTGGGCTGCAGGTACTGGCCGATCGTGAGGATCTCCACGCCGGCGTCCCGGATGTCGCGGATCGTCGAGCGCACCTCGTCCGGGGTCTCGCCGAGGCCCACCATGATGCCGGTCTTCACCCGTCCCAAGTACTCTCCCGCGGTCTTCCGGCGGGCGGCCTCGGCGAGCAGGGCCAGACTGCGGTCGTAGCGGCTGCCCGGCCGGGCCTGGCGGTACATCCGGGGGACCGTCTCTATGTTGTGCGAGAAGACCTCCGGCGCCGCTCCGAGCACGACGTCGAGCGCCTCGGGCACGCCGCGGAAGTCGGGCGTCAGCACCTCGACCGCGGTGCCGGGTGTGCGCCGGTGGATCGCCCGGATCACCTGCGCGAAGTGGTTGGCGCCGCCGTCGCGCAGGTCGTCGCGATCCACGGACGTGATCACCGCGTGGCGCAGGCCCATCACCTCCACGGCCTCGGCCACGTGCCCGGGCTCCTCGGGATCGACACCCGCCTGCGGCCGGCCGGAGGTCACGGCGCAGAAGCCGCAGCGCCGCGTGCAGACGTCCCCCAGGATCATGAAGGTGGCCGTGCCGTGCTCGCCCCAGCACTCGTAGATGTTGGGGCAGCGCGCCTCCTGACACACCGTGTGCAGGTTCAGACTGTCAACCAGTGTCCGGACCTTGTGGTACGAGGCGGGCGTGGCCAGCCGGATGCGCAGCCAGTCGGGTCTGGGCTCCCGATTGCGTATCAGAGAAGAGGCGGCGCCGTTCGTTCGGCCGCCGATCTGGACTAGAGTCTCGCTCATGCCGCTAGTGTATCCCGGGTCTCCTGGGAAACAGGTGGCACGGACTCTGCTAGGGCCCCGGTTAGCGCCCTTCGGGGCACGTCGAACCGAGCCGACCCAGGAGACCGAACCATGAACCGCACCCTCATCCGGCTTGCCGCCCTCTGCGCCCTCCTGGCGCCGGGCTCCGCGGCTTCCGCCGGTGTTCTTTCCGGCAACTGCCGGGTCGCCGAACAGCCCGCCGCCACGCTTCTCTACCCCTACTTCGAGACCGATCTCGAGCACCTCGACGGCGCCACCACCCTGATCTCCATCAACAATGCCTCGTCCCGGTCCACGGTTGCCCGCGTCGTCCTCTGGACCGACTGGGGGGCGCCCACGCTCGCCTTCGACGTCTACCTCACCGGCTACGACGTCCAGACCCTGAACCTGCGCGACGTGCTCCGCGGGCAGCTCCCGGGCACCAGCCCGAGCCAGAGCCCGAACGGACCGCTCTCGGACGCCGTCTCGGTCTTCCCCGGCTGCGACGCCGCGATCAAGACCGTGACCACCGTGGACCGCGACACCCTGCAGGCCGCCCATACCGGCCGGCCCCTGCCCGGCCTGAGCCCGGCGCAGTGCCTGGGCAGCGGCTCGCGCGGACCCCAGATCGCCACCGGCTACATCACCGTGGACGTGGTGAACCGCTGCTCGGCCACGACTGTCGGCAAGCTTCAGAACACGCCCGCGGACCCGGCCTATTTCGCGGCCAAAGGCACCGGCCTGGCGTCGGACAGCAACGTGCTCTGGGGCGAGTACTTCTACGTCAACCCGAGCAAGAACGCCTCCGACAGCAACACCGCGGTCCACATCGTCGCGGACCCCGACGTCTTCTCCGCCGGCGACTACACCTTCTACGGCCGCTATGTCGGCTTCGACGGCCGGGACGACCGCGCGCCGCTGTCCAGCCTCTACTACGTGCGCTACCTGAACGGCGCGGCGTTCTCGGGCGGCACGGACCTGGTGGTCTGGCGCGACAACCGCTCGGCGGTCACCAGCGCGCGGAGCTGCGGCACCAGCCCGGCCTGGTCGCCGCTCGGCGAGTTCCAGCTCGTGGCCTTCGACGAGGACGAGAACCCGACCGAGATCCCGCACAGCAAGGCCTTCCCGCTGGCCGTGCAGAAGGTACACGTGGGCACCGACAGCCTGGCCGTGAGCGACAACTTCGGCTGGCTGATGATCGACCTCTGGCACGCCGACTCCACCCACGCGCAGGGCTGGGTGGGCGTGGTGATGAGCGCCGAAGGCCGCTTCTCGGTCTCCCACTCCGCCATCCGGGCGGACGACCTCTGCAACTTCGGGATGTAGATCAGGGGGATGCTTTTCCCTGGGCGAGCTTCTCGACGGATGCCAGCATCCGGGCGAGGGCTTCGCGCGGGTAATAGCGTCCGTCGAAGACCACGGCGGCGATCTTCGTCGTGTTGTGAATGTCCTCGAGCGGATTGGCGTCCAGCACGACGAGGTCGGCGAGCTTGCCCGGCGCGACCGTGCCGAGGTCGGACGAGCCGGCGAGCTCGGCGG
>DATANP010000140.1:0-6464 GCA_036266195.1 Thermoanaerobaculia bacterium
TGCTCAAAGGCTACCACTCAGCGCAGATGGCTCGCCAGCTCGTCCGGATGGCTGGCCCGGACGCGCGCTTCTTCCGGATCGATGATCCCCTGGAGCGCGAGCTGCCCGAGCGACTCCTCCATGGACATCATGCCGTTGCGCTTGCCCAGGGTGATCTCGTTGTAGAGCTTCTGCAGGTTGTCGCTGCGGATGTGGTGCCGCACCGGGTAGGTGGCGAGCAGCATCTCGACCGCCGGCACCCGGCCGCGGCCGTCCGCACGCGGTACGAGCTGCTGGACCACGATGGCGTGGAGCGACAGGGCGAGCTGGTGGCGGATCTGCGCCTGCTGGTTGGGCGGGAACACGTCCACGATCCGGTGGACCGCCTGGGCGGCGTCGTTGGTGTGCAGCGTCGAGAGGATCAGGTGCCCGGTCTCGGCCGCGGTGAGCGCCGTCATCACGGTCTCCAGGTCGCGCATCTCGCCGACCAGGATCACGTCCGGGTCCTGGCGCAGGGCGGCGCGCAGGGCCTCGGGGAACGAGCGCGCATCGCGGCCGATCTCGATGTGCTCGACCACCGACTTGATCGAGCGGTGCTCGTACTCGATCGGGTCCTCGATGGTGATGATGTGCGCCGTGCGGCTGCGGTTGATCTCCCCGACCAGGGCGGCGAGGGTCGTGGTCTTGCCCGAGCCGGTCGGGCCGCAGAGCAGGACGAGGCCGCGGTTCGGCTTGATCAGCTCGGCGAAGGAGGTGGGCAGGTTGAGACTGGCCAGGTGGGGCACCTCCAGCGGCAGGGCGCGGATCGCGGCCGCGAGCTGCCCGCGCTGGCGGTGGAGGTTCACCCGGAACCGCCGGGCCTGCCCCCCTTCGTCCAGCTCGCGGCCGGGGGCGAAGCGCAGGGGGAAGTCCGCCGAGCCCCGCTCCTCCAGGGCCTGGCGGGCCCGGGCTCCCAGGTGGGGCTTGAACATCTGGGCGAGGTCGTCGCCGTCGAGCGCCTCGGCCTGCGCCTTGATCAGCCGCCCGTCCACCCGGAACACCGGGGGCATGCCGGCGATGAGCAGCAGGTCGCTCGCCTGCTGGCGGGCCAGCTCGAGGAGGAGGACGTCGAGGGCTTCTCCCTCCTCGACGCGGGCGCGGCCGGGGAGGTCCAGGTCCTCGGCCGCGCGCGGCGGCGCGGAAGATGCGTCCTGCTCGGTCATGCCCTCCTCGGGCGGGGTCTGGCTGTTCAGTTCCTGGACGAGACGGTCGAGCTCGGGGTCGCGAAGCTTCTTCATGTGAATCCCTCCAGGCAACATACGGACCAGCCCCCCTTTCCGTCGCATCCTGGATCGGAGATAGGATGGCGCCATGGCCATTCAGGTTGGAGACAAGATACCGGATGTGAAGCTCTGGACCATCGCCGCCGGCGGCGCGCGCGAGGTCTCGACCGGGGAGCTGTTCCGCGGCAAGCGCGCCGTTCTCTTCGCCGTGCCGGGCGCCTTCACGCCCACCTGCTCGGACTACCACCTGCCCGGCTTCGTCGAGCTGGCCGACGAGATCCGGGCCCGCGGGGTGGACCTGATCGCCTGCGTGGCGGTCAACGACCACTACGTCATGGACGCCTGGGGCAAGGCCCGCGACGTGGGAGAAAAGATCCTGATGCTCGCCGACGGCAACGGCGACTTTGCCCGTGCCCTGGGTCTGGACGCCGACGTCTCCCGCTTCGGCCTCGGAGTCCGCTCGCGGCGCTACGCGGCCCTGATCGAGGACGGCACGGTCAAGGCGATCAATCTCGACCAGCCGGGACGGTTCGAGGTGAGCAGCGCGGAGAAGATTCTAGAGGCGCTGTAATAGGTCTTTCTCCCTCTCCCCCCGCCGGGGGGAGAGGGCCGGGGAGAGGGGGAACGGGATCAATCGGGCCTCCAGGGAGCGACCTGGAGGCTTCGGAACCGCTCCAGCACCACCTTGCCGGGCGGCAGGCCCCTGGGCTTGCTGACGTCGGCGCAGGTGCAGAGGTGGACGGCCACCCGTCCGCCCTTTCTTGCCTTCGAGTAGCCGGCCGCCAGGGAGGCTGCGAAGCGCTCGGTCTCCCTGGGCAGACGGTCGAGCCCGTCCGGGTTGCGGACGACTACGTGCGAGCCCGACTCCCCGGCCACGTGGAACCAGAAGTCGCGGGGCGCTCCGAGTCGGAGCGAGAGCACGTCGTTGTCCTCCGCCGTCCGCCCCACCAGGACGGTCATGCCGTCCGGCGAGACGAAGCGGCGGGCCACCGAGCGGCCCTGCCAGAGGCCCATCTCGGGGTCGGGAGGCGGCGGCGCTCGTCGCTCGGACCGGGTCATGGCGGCCGACATTATAGGCGGCGAAGGAAAGCGGCTCGCTTTTCCCCTCCTCCTGTACCAGTCCTTTGTAGAGCCATTGTTCTCTCAATACCGGCAGCTCCAGCGGGCTCTTTTGCTTCAGGACTGGTGGACTCGGGGACGGACTCCCGGAGTTCGGGAGTCAGGGTCCCTTTTCCGTTAGGAGGACTGGGGAATGAAGACTCAGTGGTTGAAGCGGTTCCTGCTCGCAGATGCGCTTGTTCTGGGGTTGATCGCCGCTCCGATGGTCTACTCGGCTGCCACCGAAGCTCCGGCCGGGTTCGACAATCTGACGAACGGCTTCACGACACAGGCGCAGTTCGATCTCGACCTCGCGACGTTCGACGCCGCCGAAGAGATCGACGAGGGGCTGGGGCCGGTCTACAACGCGCAGGCCTGCCGCGAGTGCCACCAGAACCCGGTGAGCGGCTCCAACAGCCAGATCGAGGAGCTGCGGGCCGGACGCCTGGATGCCTTTGGAAACTTCACCAACCCGCCGGGCGGCTCGCTGATCAACGATCGCTCCACCAACGTCGCCATCAAGGAGCGCATCACGACCGCCGAGAACGTGGTTGCCGAGCGCGCCTCCCTCAACACCCTGGGCGACGGTTTCGTCGAGGCAATCGCCGACACGACCATCACCAACATCCGCAATGCCCAGCCCACCGGCATGAAGGGCACCATCATCAGCGTCCCCATCCTCGAGTCCCCGGGCTTCACCCGGTTCGGCCGCTTCGGCTGGAAGAACCAGCAGGCCAGCCTGCTCTCCTTCTCGGCCGATGCCTACCTGAACGAGATGGGCATCACCAGCCCGCTGCAGAACACCGAGAACACCTCGATGGGCAACTCGGTCGCGGCCTTTGACCCGCTGCCGGAGCCCGAGGAGGCGCCGACCGTTGACGAGCCGTTCGGGCCCGACGTCCACGCCTTCGCCCGCTTCATGCGCTCCACCAAGGTCCCGCCGCGCGACACGGTCCTGGCTGCCACGGCCGACGCCGTCGCCGGCTCGAACCTGTTCGTCTCGATCGGCTGCAGCAACTGCCACACCCCCACGATCCAGACCGCCCCGGTCGGCACCGTGTTCAACGGCACCGGCGCCGGCAAGTTCACGGTCACCGCGGCCCTGGGCGACAAGATCATTCACCCCTACAGCGACTTCATGCTGCACGACGTGGGCACCGGCGACGGCATCATCCAGAACGGCGGCACCACCTCGCGCAACAAGCTGCGCACCATGCCGCTCTGGGGCCTGCGCAGCAAGAGCCGCCTCATGCACGACCAGTTCAACACCACGCGCCACAACACGATCCTGCGCCACACGAACGAGGCCGAGCCGGTCATCCAGAACTACATCAACCTGAACACCACCCAGCAGAACCAGATCCTCACCTTCCTCAACTCCCTCTAAGCCGGTCCTCCAGGGGGGTGTGAAATCCTTCACACCCCCTCCGTGACTCCCACGACAGCGGGGCCTCCGATTTGCATCTATCCTTCCTTGGGTATAAGGCCATTCGCGGCCGCCACAAGGAGGGACATCGATGAGCACCACACGCCGACTCCTGCAGCTTCCGCTGCTTGCCCTTGCCCTGACGGGAATGACGTTCCTGACCGCCGCCCCCAGTGAGGGCAGCAGTCTCAACCAGCCCTCTCCTCTTGTCGTCAAGAGCACCTCGTCCGCCGACAGGGCCCAGACCACGGCAACGCCCATCTTCGACGCAGCCAAGGGCGGCAATGGTGGAGGCAAGGGAGGGAACGGTGGCAACGGCGGAAACGGTGGCAAGGGTGGGAACGGTGGCAAGGGTGGGAACGGTGGCAACGGAGGGAATGGCGGCAACGGGGGTGGCGGCAAGGGCGGCGACCTCTCGATGGCCATTCAGCCCGACGCCTGGAACCTGAACTGGGAGCACAGCGCGGGCACGGTCTCGGCTGTCATCCGTGGCACGGGCCTCGACAAGGTGGACACCTCCACCATCAGCCTGGAGGGCACCGACGACGGAGCGGACGGCCTCGATCCGGTCCGCGTCCAGGTCACCCGCACCCAGATCCGCGCCTTCTTCGCGAAGAGCGACGCCATCGCCCTGCTCGACACCCCCGAGCGCGGCGAGACCCACGAGCTGACGCTCACGCTCAAGGTCGGCGACGAGGAGAAGACCCTGACCGACACGATCCGCATCGTGGGCGACGGCGGGGACGACGGCGGCGAGGGTGAGGAGACGGAGCTCGAGGCCGAGATCCAGCCCGACGCCTGGAACACCAACTACGTGGGCAGCGCCGGCACGGTCAGCGTCAAGATCACCGGCAAGGGCCTGGGCGACGTCGACCTCAACTCGATCGTGCTCGTCGGCACCTCCGCCGACGCCGAGCCGCTCCCGGCCCTGCGCGCCAGCAAGACCGGCAACCACATCCGGGCCTTCTTCTCGAAGAGCGACGCGTTCAAGACCCTGGATACGCCCACGGCCGGCGAGAAGCACGAGATCATCATCCGCCTGGCCGCCGGCGATGCGGGTGAGACCGAGCTCAAGGACACCATCCGGGTCGTCGGCCCGGGCCACTGAGTTTCCCGCCAGCAAATCAAGGGCGGCGGCGCCTGTCCTCTCTCCCCAGGCGCCGTCGCCCGCTGGCCCTCTTCCCTCAGCCCTCCTCCCGTCCCGATCCGAACGCGGCAGCCAGACCGCTCAGCACCCGGCGGTGCTCGCTCTCGATGAGCGCGAGCTGCTTGAGGCACTCCTCGCGGGTGGCGTCCGCGCAGAGCAGCTCGAGCTCGGCGCAGAGCCGCGGCAGCCGGGTGGCTCCCAGCAGCGAGCTGGTCCCCTTGAGCCCATGGGCGCGGGCCTTGAGAAAGGTGCGGTCGCCGCGCTCCAGAGCCCCGCGGATCTCGTCGAGGTAGGTCTGGGCCCGGAACTGTTCCACGATCTTCGCCATGACGTCCGGGCCCGACTCGCGGCCGATGGCCCGCAGGCGCTCCAGGTGGCCCAGGTCGAGCGGCCCGGAGGCCTCGATCTCCTCGGCGGTCTTCCCACCTGCCGGGGCCGGTCCGCCTCCGTCCTCCGATCTTGCGGGATCGCTCCCGAGCCAGCGCTCCAGCTTGCGCCGGAGAACCTCGGCGGTGAACGGCTTGGTGATCGTGTCGTTCATCCCCACGGCCAGGCAGCGGTCGAGATCCTCCCGGATGGCGTGCGCGGTCAGGGCCACGATCGGGATGCCCGCGACCTCGCCCGGGAGCTGGCGGATGCGCTGCGTCGCCTCGTAGCCGTCCAGGTGCGGCATCTGGCAGTCCATGAGCACGAGGTCGTACCCCCCGGCCTGCAGCGCCTCCAGGGCTTCGAGACCGTTGCACACCGCCGTCACCTCGTAGCCGAGAGCCTTGAGCTGCTCCGTGATCACGAGCTGGTTGATCCCGTTGTCCTCCGCGGTCAGGATGCGGCGGCTGCGGACCGCGCTCCCCGAGGCGCGCTCGGGCACCGTGGGCGGCGACGAGCGCGCCAGCTTCACGGTGACCCAGAAGGTCGAGCCCTTGCCCGGCGCGCTCTCGAAGCCGATCTCGCCGCCCATCCCTTCCGCAATCCGCTTGCTGATCGCCAGGCCGAGCCCCGTGCCGCCGAAGCGCCGCGACGTCGAATCGTCGGCCTGCGAGAACAGCTCGAAGAGCCTCCCGTGCGCTTCCGGCGGAATGCCGATGCCGGTGTCCCGCACGCGGATCCGGATCAGCTCCTCCTGCTCCGGGACCGGCTCCGCCTCGACGCTCACCCAGCCACCCTCCGTGAACTTGACGGCGTTGCCCACCAGGTTCATGACCACCTGCCGCAGCCGGCCGGGGTCGCCGAGCACCCAGCCGGGCACCCCGTCCGCGATCCGCAGCTCGAGCTCGGTGCCGTTCGCCACCGCCGCGAGGCGCAGCAGGTCCACGGCCTCGCGCAGCATGGCCTGCAGGTCGAACGGCGTCTCCTCGAACGAGAGCTTGCCGGCGTCGATCTTCGAGAAGTCCAGGATGTCGTCGATCACCCGCAGGAGCGAAACGCCCGAGGACTGGATGAGGCGGGCGTATTCGGCCTGCTGGTCGTCGAGACTGGTGCCGAGCAGCAGGTCGATGAGCCCGACCACGCCGGCCATGGGCGTGCGGATCTCGTGGCTCATGTTGGCGAGGAA
>DATANP010000141.1:0-13999 GCA_036266195.1 Thermoanaerobaculia bacterium
GACCTGGCCGACATCTGGCTGCAGGAGGGCCGGACCGCGGAGGTCCGCGAGCTGGTGGAAGGGATCGTCTCGATCTTCCGCTCCCGCCGGATCGCCCGCGAGGCGCTGGCGGCCCTGCTGCTCCTCCGCGAGGCGCTGGCCATGGACCGCGTCTCCATCGAGCTGCTGCGCACGGTGCAGGGCTACATCAAGCGGCTCGAAGCCCAGCCGGGCCTCTGATCTCCGGCTCTCCTCAATGCTTGCCGCCGGGACCTCCCGGCGGTTCGCCGTACGCCCGCCTCAGGACCGCTTCCACCTTCTTCTCCAGCTCCCCGGGGCTCGACGGCTCCGCCGGCGCCGATATCGCCGATATCGCCGGCATTGCCGGCCGCGGCTCATACCCCAGCAGGCGGAAGCGCTCCAGGAGCTCGGCCACGACCCGGGTCCTGCCGTCCATGCCCTTGGCCTTCCGGGAGCGCGAGATCTCCTGGAGCTCGCCCAGGATCTCCAGCACCTGGCCGGGCTCGAGATCGCCCTCGCCGTCGAGCAGCCGGCCGAGCGAGCCCGGGCTCCAGCCGAGCTTGTGCTCGAGATCCTCCTCCGACAGGCCGGAGACCTGGAGCGACGTCGCGATCAGCTCGGCCCAGCGGGCCCGATCCTCTTCCATGGTCAGAGTCTAATCGACGGCGCGACAAGTCGCTGAACTAAGATCGCCGCCATGACGCCCGGAACGGAGCGCCCCCCTCACGCGCGCCAGGCCGCCACCTTCCTGCTGTGGAGCGCCGGCGTCCCCCTCCTGGCGGCTGGCCTCGGGACGATCCGGCCCGCGCTCGTCTCGGCCGGGGCTTCGGCGCTCCTCGCGGCGGTGATCCTGGGAGCCGCAGGCAACCTCGTCCTCTTCCGCCGCGCCCGCGGGTCTTAGGCGCGCAGGGGCGTCTCCCAGAGCGGCTCGTCCTCGCCGAACACCTTCGCCAGGTGCCTGGCGAGGACGAACAGGAAATCGGAGAGTCGGTTGAGATAGCGCAGCGGCTCCGGCGGGACCTCCTCCTCGCGCGACAGGCGCAGGACGATCCGCTCGCAGCGCCGGCAGACGGTCCGGGCCACGTGGCCCAGGGCCGAGAACCGTCCTCCGCCGGAGAGCACGAACGAGCGCAGGGGCGGCAGCTCCTCGTTCCAGCGGTCCATGGTCTCTTCCAGCCATGCGATCCGCTCCGGCGTGATCGGGTTCTTCACCCGGTCGGCGTGCTGCGGCGGCGTGGACAGCATGCTCCCCAGGTCGAAGAGATCCTGCTGCACGCGATGGATGTAGCCCACGATCTCGCGGCAGTCCCCATTTTCGATCGACTCGGAGAGCGCCGCGCGCAGCAGCCCGAGGAACGACTGGAGCTCGTCCACCGTGCCGTAGCTCTCGATGCGCAGGGAGTCCTTGGCGACGCGCTCTCCGCCGACCAGGTCCGTCATCCCCTGGTCGCCGGTCCGGGTGTAGACCTTGTGAATCCTCATCGCGGCGCATCCTATCCACCGGCCGGCGAGAGGTCCAGCACAGCTAGTGAAGAGGACCCTACGGCCCCGGGATCGACTCGATGGCGGACCGGGTCGCTCCGGCGCTCTCCGTGCCCTGATCCCCGGTACTGCCGCCGATCAGGAACCAGCCCGTGGCGATCACGGAGAGCATGAGCAGCAGGGTCACGGCGAGCAGCAGCAGGGCCCAGCGGCGGTCGCCGTCCTCCGCTCTCTCCGCCCGGTGCCGGGCCGCGGACGGGAACGGGGTTACCGCCGCGCCGGCCGCGCCGGTTTCGCCGGACACATCGCGCGGCGACGGCAGGGCCGCAACCGGACGCACCCGGCCGGCCTGGCGCAGCGCCTCGGCCATGTCCGCCGCGCTCCGGAAGCGGGCCGCGGGGTCCGGGAACGTCGCGCGGGCAAGGACCTTGAGAAGCGGGTCGCGGCCGTTCGAGCCCACCACTCCGCCGCCGCTCTTGAGGCGGCTCGCGAAGGTCAGGCGCCGCAGCAGCGAGCCCACCGCGTAGAGATCGCTCTGGGGGGTCAGCGGCTCGCCGGTGAGCTGCTCCGGCGACAGGGCCGTGAGCGGATCGAACACGAGCTGCGTGAGGCCGAAGCCCGTCAGCACCACCTGTCCCTCGGGCGTCAGCAGCACCGAATCCTCTCCCACGTGCCGGTGCAGCAGGCCCTCGGAGTGCGCCTCGTGCAGCGCCTCCAGGACCTGGCAGCCCCAGTCGATGAGCTGCGCGCGGTCGGGCCGGACGCCCTTCCCCAGCAGCTCGTGGAGGGTCTGGCCGTCCACGTATTCGAAGGCCACCAGCAGCGAGCCTTCGTGCTCGCGCACCTCGTACAGCGCCGGCAGGCCGCGGTGGTAAATCCGCGTGAGCGCCGCGGTCTCTTCGAGAAGAATTTCCCAGGGCGTGATCTCCTGTCCCATGCCGGGACGGGAGGGCGGGATCACCTTGAGGATGGCCGTCCGGTCCCGCCGGGTGTCGAGCGCCAGGTAGGCCGTTCCGAACGGAGCTGGACCCAGGTCCTCGAGGACCGCATACGGTCCGATGTCCTGGCTCCCCGCGATGACCGGTGTCGATAGCATGGTGACGGCTCGTTCGCGCATCGATCGAGGTCCGTGCAAGTTCCGTGCAGGCCACGAACCCGATCGCAGCGGCTCTACAAGGAACAGTGTGGTGATAGCGTGCCGGAGGGACAGGAGGATGGATGATGCGGGTAGGAGTGGTCTCGGACACGCACAACCTGCTCCGGCCGCGGGTGCTGGAGCGGCTCGACGGCTGCGAGCGCATCCTGCACGCCGGAGACGTGGGCGGCCTGGAGATCCTGGAGCAATTGCGCCGCATCGCGCCGGTCGAGGCGGTCCGGGGCAACACGGACTCGGGCGCCACCGCCAGGGAGCTGCCGGAGGTGCTGGAGGGCGATCTGGACGGCTTGCCGTTCCGCATGGTCCACCGGCGCGAGGACATCGATCGCACCTGGCCGTCGAGATCGAGGCTGCTGGTCTTCGGCCATTCCCACCGGCCGGAGCTGGATTGGCAGGGAAACTGCCTGCTGCTCAACCCGGGCGCCTGCGGGCAGCGCCGCTTCCATCTGCCACTGACGCTCGCTATCCTCACGGTGGCCGACAACCGCATCGTGCCGGAGATCCTGTCGGTGGAGTGACCAGATGCTCTTTCAAGGGAGGGGATTCATGCGCCAACGACGCCTCGTCTCGCTCTGCCTGGCCCTCGGGCTCGCCGGGGCCGTTCAAGTTTCCGCAGCCGGATTCGGACTGTTCCAGCATGGCGGCCGCGGCCTGGGCCAGGTCGGAGCCCTGACCGCCCGCGCCAACGAACCCAGCGCTCTCACCTACAACCCGGCGGGCATCGCGCACCTGGACGGTCTCCAGGCCCAGGCCGGGCTCGACTTCAGCAACACCACGGACCAGTACAACAGCTCCAGCGGCAGCTTCTCCGCCAAGCACATCATCGACTTCCCGCCGGCCCTCTACATGACCTACAAGGCGGAGGGCAGTCCGTGGGCCTTCGGCATCGGCCTCGACGCGCCGTTCTGGTATCGCATCGACTGGCTGCCGGCGCTCTTCCCCGGCCGCTTCCTCAACGACGAGCAGGAGGTCCGCGTGTTCGAGCTGCATCCGGTCCTCGCCTATGACCTGGGCGACGGCTGGAGCGTCGGCGGCGGCATCCGGTATCTCTATGGCAACCTCACGACGGGCAACAGCACGCTGATCACGGTGCCCGGCTCGGGCTCCCCGGGCTCGCCCCTGCCGGCGCAGAACGTCGAGATCGAGCGCCGTGCCGACTCGAGCTCGGCCGACGCCTTCTCCTGGGACGTGGCGGTCCAGTACACCGATCCCTCCTGGGGCTGGGGCGCCGTCTACCGCGGCAACGCGGAGCTCAAAGGCAGCGGCGACGCCACCTACCGGGGCCGGTCCACGGGCATTCCGGGTGTCGACTCCCGGGTCCAGTCGCTCCTCCACGACGGCAGCTCCAGTCAGGCGTTCGAGCTCCCCCGCGAGCTGCGCGGCGGCGTCTGGTTCGCCCCTTACCCTGAGCTTCGCCTGGAGCTCGACGCCTCCTGGCAGAGCTGGTCGAGCCTGGAGAACACCTCGGTCACCTGGAACAACGACCCGCTGCGCGGCGGCGGCTTCAACACCACCATCCTCACTCCGCGCGACTGGGAGGACACCCTTTCGCTGCGCCTCGCCGCGGAAGGCAACATCACCGATCCGCTCATCGTCTATGGAGGCATCGCGTATGAGCCCTCGCCCGTGCCCGGCAGCACGGTCGAGCCCGGCTTCCCGCGCGGCGACGCCCTGGTCTACGCCCTCGGCGCGAGCTACAGCCTGGAGTCGATCTCCTTCGACGTGGGCTACTCCTACCACGACCACGACAACCGCGGCGCCTCCCGCCAGGAGCCGCTCAACCCAGGGGTCAGCGGCAGCTACGAGGACCGCGCGCAGGTGTGGGGGTTCTCGGTCCGCTGGAGATGGTAAGGACACAAAGGACTGCAAGGGCTGCAAGAACCAAAAAGCCTTATGTCCTTGCAGTTCTTGATGGCCTTGCAGTCCCTTAAACCGGAGCCAGCTCCCGGGTGGCCATTTTCCGGAACATTCCGGGCTTGTAGGCCGTAATCTTGCCGGTGAAGGCCGAGGCCGCCACGGTCAGCGGCGAGGCGAGCCAGAGCTTGCCCGGTCCCGAGCGGCCCTTGTAGTTGCGGTTGATGGCGCTCACCGTGACCTCGTCCGTGGTCTCGGAGACCCCGGGGCCGCAGCCGATGCAGGCGCCGCAGCCGGGATGGATGAGCATCACGCCCGCGCGCTCGAAGGTGTCGGCCAGGCCGTTCCTCCGCACGAAGTCCTCCACCGCCGCCGAGCCGCACTGGATCATGAACCTCACGCCCGGGGCGACCTTGAGGCCAGCGTCCAACGCCTCCTTCACCACCTGGTGATAGAAGACCAGGTCGTCGATCTTCCCGGCCGTGCAGCTCCCGCCGTAGGCGATGTCGATCGGCACCTCGCCGATCTCGTCGATCCAGGCGCCGTTCGTCGGATCGGATGGGATGCCCCGGTCCGGATCGCCCGGATGGGCCACCATGGGCCAGATCTGCGAAAGGTCGATCTCGTGGACGCCGCCAGCGTATTCGGCGCCCTCATCCGGGAACACCGCCCGCGCCCGCAGCGCCTCGGCGTCGATCCCGGGCCGCCACTCCGCGAGCCAGCGGAAGGTCTCGTCGTCGGCGATCACGATCGCGGTCTTCGCCGCGCACTCGGTCGCCATGTTGGTGAGCGTCGCCCGCTCGTCCATCGAGAGCGTGGCCACGCCGGGGCCGGTGAATTCCATGACCCGGTCGAGCGTCTTCTCCACCTTGGCGTACCGGAGCAGGATGTAGAGCATCAGGTCCTTGGCCGTGACGCCCGAGGCCAGCTTGCCGGTCAACTCGAAGCGGATCGACTCCGGAACCTCCACTTGCGTGAACCCCTGGTGGATCAGGTCGGCGTACTCGGTCGCGCCCACGCCCCAGGTCAGGGCGTTGTTGACGCCGCCCATGCAGGTGTGGCTGTCCGTGGCCTGGATGAGGTCGCCGGGATCGATGAGCTGCTCGCGCGCCACCTCGTGGCAGATGCCCGGCGAGATCCGATCCTTGGCCGAGAAATCGCGCACGCCGGTGTGGCGCTGGAACTCACGCTGGAGCTCGCGCAGGGTCTCGATCTTGTCGAGGAACGGCCGCATCTTCTGCACCTCGTCGGCGTAGACGAGATGGTCCTCGAAGACCGCGAACTTGTCCGGGTTCTTGACCCCGTAATCCTTGCCGTACTCCTCCTCCAGGAAGTAGTGCACCTGGGCGGTGGTGAACTCGTGCGAGTAGCCGCCGTCCACCTCGACCACCACCGCGTCGCCCGGCTTCACGTAGCGCGGCGCGCCCTCGGGCAGGCCGATCATGTGGCTGGCGAGGATCTTCTCGGCCATGGTCATCGGCCGCGGGCCGGTGTCGGGCCGCGGCAGCTCCACCTCGCCGGCGGCCAGGGCCTTGGAGAACGGGAACAGGCCACCGTGCCGAACCACGAGCTGCGTGATGGGATCGTAGTCGCGATAGAACTCTTCGAGCGGCACGCCCTCGCCGGCCTGGAGGCGGCGGAGCTGGCCGTGATCGGCCATAAGCACGCCCTGGTTGATGTTGTTGCGGGCGTGGATCGGGGCGAACGAAGCAGCGACGGCGATGCGGATGCCCGACCACTTCTCGGCCTGGACCGCGGTCTCGCGCGAGCTGCCGACCCCCTTGCGCAGGCCGGAGACGATCACCTCGAAGTTGCCGTTGATCAGGGCGTCGCGCTCGAACAGGCGCTTGCCGTCCACGATCAGGCCGGCATAGGCGTCGCGGGCCAGGTCCTCGGGCCGGTGGCTGAAGCAGACCCAGGCCGGGGTCATGGCGTCGGTGTTGATGTCGTCGAGGAGATCCTCGACTTGCAGGTCCTCCATGCGGAGGTCGAGCTCGCCCCGGAGCTGGCGCCGGATCAGCTCGGGGTCCTTGGTCAGAAAGAGGACCCTCTTGCCGGGGGTCAATCGGATGATCTCGGGCGGTTTCATCCTCGTTCAGGCTCCTCTTGCGCACGTCATGGGATGGGAGGCCGGCCGCCTCGGAGCGGCCCGGAGCCATTCATTGTAACCCCGCGCCGGGTCCCGTCCCTTCCCCGAGGTATCTGATATAAGGCCGGCCATGAGCGAGACCGAGCCGAGCCTCTACGAGAAAGTGCTCCGTCATGTGGCCGGAGGTCCGGGCCTGCCGCCGGTGCGGCCCTCGGCGGCCGTGATCCCCTGGCGCAGGCGCGGCTCGGGCATCGAGGTCTACTGGATCCGCCGGGCCGAGACCATGCCGTTCATGGGCGGCTGGCACGCGTTCCCGGGCGGCGGCCTGTCGCGCTCGGACGCGGCCGTGCCCCTCTCCGGGGAGCCCAGGGAGATGTCCGGCCTGCCGCCGGCCGCCGGGTTCCCCGAGTCGCTTCACGAGGACCCGGGACCGGACCTCCTGCCCGGCATCCTGGCCTGCGCGGTCCGCGAGCTGTTCGAGGAGATCGGCCTGCTGCCGTCCACCCCAAGCCCCGATCCAGCCGCCCTGGACGCCGCTCGCCACGCCCTGCTCGACAAGTCGAAGACCTTCCAGCAGGCGCTCGCCGACCTCGGGGTCACGCCGGACGCCTCGCGCCTGGTCTGGGCCGGCCGGTGGGTGACGCCGCCGTTCGCGCCGGTCCGCTTCGACAACCGGTTCTTCCTCCTGGAGTGGCCCGGGAGCGAGCCGATCCAGCCTTCGATTCTGCCGGGCGAGTGCGACGCCGGGGAGTGGATCGACCCCAGGGCCGCCTGGGAGTCCTGGCGCCGCGGCGAGGTCCTGGCCGCGCCGCCGATCCTCCATATCCTGGATGTCCTGGCCCACGACGGACCCGAACGGGGGCTCGGCCGTTTGCAAGACCCCTCGGAGACCAACCTCGGCCCCTTCCGCCGGATCGAGATGAGGCCGGGCGTCCTCATGTTTCCCCTGGCGACCCACACGCTGCCGCCGGCCGCGACCACGAACACCTACCTCCTCGGCAACGGCGACGCCGTGCTGGTGGACCCCGGCTCGCCGGCCGACGCCGAGAACGAGCGGCTGGAGCGGGCGCTCGCCGTCGCCCGCGAGCGGCTCGGCCGCCGGGTGGTGGCCATCTGGCTGACCCATCACCACCCGGATCACATCGGCGGGGTCGAGCGGCTGCGCCGGTCCCTGGGCGTGCCGGTCCTGGCCCATCCGCTGACCGCCGAGCGGGTCGCGGCCCGCGGCATCCAAGTGGACGGCGAGCTTCGGGACGGTCAGCGCATCGCCCTGGCCGGCGAACCCCCGATGTCGGTGCTGGTCCTCCATACTCCGGGCCATGCCCGCGGCCATCTCTGCTTCCTGGAGGAAGATCAGCGCGCTACGCTGGTCGGCGACCTCCTGGCCGGCATCGGCACCATCGTGATCGATCCGCCCGAAGGCGACATGGACGACTACCTGGGATCGCTGGCCCGTCTCGCCATGCTCCGGCCCGGCACCCTGTTCCCGAGCCACGGCCCGGCCATCCTGGACGGTGTCCGGAAGCTGCGGGAGTACGCCGACCACCGGCTCTGGCGCGAGGGCAAGGTCCTCGACGCCTGGAGCCAGGGCCTGCGCGAGACCTCGGAGATGGTGCCGCTGGTCTACGAGGACACGCCGAAGGAAGCCTGGCCTCTCGCCGAACGCCAGATCCTCGCCCACCTGAACCGGCTGCGCCGGGCGGGGCGAATCTAGGAAAGGACCAAAGGGACTTCAAGGACGGCAAGGACGACAAGGACATGAAAATGAAACAGCGCTCTCCCCTGATCTTCTGCGGGAGCTGCCCTGCGACCTCTTCCTGGCGTCGCACGGCTCGTTCTACAACCTGAAGGACAAGGCGGAGCGCCTCAGGAAGGCCGAAGGGCCGAACCGTCGCGCCCAGGTCCGGGAGGGGTTGCTCCCGGACCTGGAACGGGTTTCAGATCACTTGCAGGTCTTCGCGCCCGGCGAGCCCTTGCAGCTGTTCGAGCAGCACTGGCTGTTGCTGGTGCAGCTCGAGCCCGTGGCGCCGCAGCCGCCGCCGCCGCCCGGGTTGAGGAAGGCCGCCAGGTTCGGGTAGCTCACCGCGAACGCGCCATCGACCGTGGCGTTAGCGCCGGAGTTGCAGACGTTGTTGACGTCGGTGCCGCAGGCGCCGTAGAGCTGGCCGACGATCTGGCCGGCGCTGTTGACGACCGGCGAGCCGGAGCTGCCGCCCTCGGTGGCGCCCACGGTGTCACGGCTGTAGATGAAGTTGCCGCGGGCCAGCGTGCGGCAGGTCGGCTTGCTGGTGTCGACCACGCCCTCGGAGTAGGCCTGCGGAGACCCCTTGGGGTGGCTGATGCGGTAGAGGCCGGCGTTGTTGGTGTTGGCGATCGGCGTGCTGCTCCAGCCCAGATAGGTGGTGACGCCGTCCGACGAGGCCGGCGTGGACGCGAGCTGTACCAGGGTGTAGTCGCTGGTCGAGCCGCTCGCCTTGATCGTCGCGCCGACCGTGTCGCCGGTGTTGTTGTAGGGCTGCGTGCAGTTCGGGTTGCTGCAGGTGGTCTCGTAGTCGAAGTAGGTCTCCAGGCTGGAGGCCTCGCCGCTGGAGCTGATGCAGTGGTGGGCGGTCAGGAGGTAGGGGATCACCGAGGTGCTGACCGTATCGGCGATCAGGCCGCCGGTGCAGATGTAGAGAGAGGCGCCGGACTGGAACAGGAGGCCGGCGACCGCGTCCTTGGCCGTGTTCACCACGGAGCTCGACTGGCAGGCCGCGTTCACCACGCAGTCGGCGTTGCTCGAGCACAGGTTGCTGGCCTGGCCGATGAGGCCCTTCATCTCGTCGTCGAAGAAGCCCTTGGCGCCGTAGCGCGGAGCCACAAAGCGCTCACCCAGGACGCCGACCTCGGCGATCGTCATGCGCGGAGCGCGATCGGCATCGGCCGGCGACTCGACCTGGAGCAGGAGCTCCTGGCCGAAGACCGTGTTGGTGTGGAGCTCGCCGTTGCCCAGCGGGCCGCGGCCCGTGTACGGGCCGAAGGCCTGGCCCGCGAGGTTGTAGACGTACATCTTGGCACCGGCCGGCAGGTCGACGCCGGTCAGGTGCAGGCGCAGAGCCGTGGCGCCGTCGACCTTCACCGAAGCCGTCCAGACGAAGCCGCCGTCATTCGTGGCGCGGGTGGCACCGACGTTCGCCCGGGTGAAGTCGACCGCGACGCCGACCGGCTTGGCCACGCCGACGAAGTACTTCTGCTCGACGTTGCCCGTCTCATTGATCCGGCGGCGCTCAGTGCTCGTGAGCTCGACCACGACCGGCTGCTTCTGCGCCTGCGACACCCGGCCGGCGGCCAGGTGCTGCTGCAGCGCCCGCATCTCCTCGGCGCGGACGTTCCGGTCGCGCGGAGTGCCGACCGTTTCCGGGAAAGCCTGCGCCTGCTTCCCGAAAATCTCTTCGAGCGAGGCGGCGGACCCGGGTATTGCCGACATACACAGGGCGATCATGGCACCACAGACCATTCTCTTCATGAATTCTCCTTGTCCCCGATATCGAGGAATCCATGTTCTTCCGCCCGAAACGCCGGGCGAGCGCCGAGTCCTAGCGCAACGATCGTGCCTGCTGCCCCGGATTTTGGCAACGCCATGAAAACACTGGACTTTGAAAGGAAATGGCCCGATCTGCGGGAATCAAGTCCGGGTCAAGTCTTGCGCCGGGCTCAGTTTTTGACCCAGGGTGAGTGGTCAGAGTCTGACCCAGCCGCCCAGCCCGGACAAAAGGGATACAATCGTCGCATGCGCTCTCCCTGGCCTCCCCTGAAAATCCAGAGGCTCGCCCTCCTATCCCTGGCGCTCGGCGCCGCAACGGTTCTCACCCAACCCTCCCCGGCGCGCGCCTGCTCCATGTGCCGCTGCGGAGATCCGACCTTCAACGCCTTCGGCACCGACGTCTATGCCGACGGCAAGCTCCGCTTCGCCCTCGACTGGCAGCGCTACGACAAGGAGCAGGGCGTCGCCGGCGATCACGACGAAGAGGTTGGCGAGGAGCGCGACGGCCTCCGCCCGGCCTCCGCCCATCACGAGGTCCACGGCCGCGAGTCGGCGGTCGAGGACCGGCTCACCGCCACCCTCTCCTACGCCTTTGCCGACCGCTTCAACCTGGTGGCGCGGCTCCCCTTCAGCTCCCATCGGATCGACGAGCCCGGCCACGATGGAGAGACGCGGGAGACAGCCCGGGGCCTCGCCGACCCCGAGATCTACGCCTTCCTCCAACTGTGGTCCTCCCAGTTCGAAGGCGGGCTCGGGCGGCGGGCCTGGATCTCCGCCCTGGCCGGAGTCAAGACGCCCTGGGGCCAGAACGACAAGGAAGAGGACGGTGCCCGCCTCGACGAGCATCTCCAGAGCGGCTCCGGATCGACCGATCCCTTCGGCGGCCTCGCCGGCTTCTACCTGCTCGACGAGCGCTCGTCCGTCTACGGCTCGATCCAGCACCGTTGGACCGGGGAGAACGACTTCGGCTACCGCTATGGCGAGCAGAGCTTCCTCAACCTCGGCTATGAGCGGAAGCTCGGCCGCCTCCTCGACGGCGCGGTGGAGCTCAACTACCGCGAGGCGGACCGCGACCGCGTCAGCTCTGGCGGCGACCTCGACCCCAACACCGGCGGTTCGGTGCTCTATGCCACCCCGCGCTTCATGCTCGACCTCGGCCGCGGCTGGGTCGGCAGAATGTCCGTCCAGGTGCCCGTGGCCAAGGATCTCAACGGCGACCAGACCGAGCGGGCCGTGGCGAACCTGGGCTTCACCTACCTCTTCTAAATGAAGAAGGGGGCTCCCACCCGGGAGCCCCCTTCTCATGAAATCAGGACCGGGACTAATAGAGATCGTTGAGACCGGCCTTGTCGTCGTTCTCGAGGCTCGCCGGGTTGTTGTTGCAGGAGCTGACCGAGGGATACATCGTGGCGCCGGTGACGTTCGAATGGGCCAGGCCGAGCAGATGGCCGACCTCGTGCGTCATCACGCCCTCGATGTAGAACTCGCTGGAGCAGCCGTCGGACTCGCCGACGGAGGTCCAGGCATAGCGGGTGTTGGTCACGATGTCCGCGTCGGTGATGCGGTACGTGCCGTCGGTCCGCTGGCTGTAGAAGCCGGTGAACGTGGCGGCCAGGCAGGAGCCCTTGCAGGCGTTCTCCGGGTCGCGGAAGTTGAGCATCGGCTGGCCGTCGCCCAGGCGCCAGTTCGCCACCGAGCCCTTGGAAGCGCTGAGACGGGTGCCGGTGCCGGCGCCGTTCCAGGCGGTGATCGCATTGGCCGTGCGGGTCGCGCCGCCGTCACCGTCCGTGATCGAGGACTGGCCGCGGTTGTCGACGATCACGTTCGGCGGGCTGTCCCAGGTCCGGCGCGGGCTGAGCAGCACGTAGGCGGAGGCCGAGCTCACCACCAGCACGGTGAGGAGCAGGAAGAAGGCGATACGGTTCGTGTTCTTCATGATTGATCGTCCTCTCCGATAGCTAGTTGGCGATGCGGCCGCCGCGCTCGGCGATGGCCCGGATCTCGTTCTTCAACGTGTCGAGGCGGACGGCCTGCGGCCGGGCGGCCTCCTTGCCGTCGGGCGTGAGCAGCCGGACGCCGGCCTCCACGGTCGGGACCGCGAAATCGACGCCCGCTCTGTCGCGGACCACGCGGTACTGACCCTGGCGATAGCCGGTCACCTCGGCGATGCCGTCCTGCTGGTTCTGGACGAAGAGCAGCAGCCGGTCGCCCGTCTTGAAGGTCGGGAAGCCGTGCGCCTCGACCGTATAGCCCTGAACCGTGCCGCCGAAGGTGCGCATCACGAGCACGCTCGGAGCTTGGCCGGCAATCGTCTCGATGACGCGCACCTGGGCCTCGGTCTGGATCAGCCGGCCGGACGGAGTCCAGAACGACTCGACCTTGATGACCTCGCCCTGGACGACCGCGTCCGACTGGGCCACCAGCTCGGCCCGGTTCAGAGCCACGAACGTCGATGCTCCGACCGGAATCGCCAGAGCCAGCAACGCGGCGACCACTCCAAGAGAAACGGATCGCTTCATGAAAACCTCCTTGTCCCCAATCCATGGGGCTCGACATGAATCCCGTTGCGCCACACGCGGAACGGGAGGGTTCCACGATCTCCTGCGCTTCCCAGCACGGCCACGCTTGTGCGCTGTCTACTTCTCTCTGGTGCCCGTCCGGGCCAGGGCGTGACAACCGTCTTTAGATCTTCTTTGTCACGAATCGCCACCCGCGAGGCCCCCGCTTTCTTCTCAGCTCCCGGCCGCGCCGCTCCCCTGGAGCCCGAGGTGGCGTTCATAGGGCTCGTAGGCCGGATCGCTGTGCAGCAGCGGCAGCTTCCAGTGGATGCAGAACGCGGCGACCAGACTGGAGGTCATGCCCGGCAAGGGCTCTCCCTGGGCGAGCAGGTGGCGGTGGTGCGCGGCGCTCTTCAGCACCATGTCCAGGCCGCCGACGACGTAGACCGGGAACCGCTGCAGCGCCTCGCGCGCCTTCTTCTGGTCGGCCTCGCCGGCGAAGCCCCGCAGCACCTCGCCGAGGCTCAGGTCGGCGATCGCCAGAGGCTCCTGGCCGAGCGCCTCGTCCAGCCATCGCGTCTGCGGCGTGAAGCGGCCGGAGAAGTAGTCGATCCACACCGAGGCGTCAACGACGACCGGCACGGCCCTTTCCTCCCTTGCCGCTCTCGGGAGCGGCCAGCGCGGACGGCTCGGCCGGCGCGGACGGTTCCTGCCAGTGCAGCCGGCCCCACAGTTGGCGGACGTCCGCCTGCGCATGGAGCTTGACCAGGGCCTGCAGGCCCGCCTCCACGACAGCTCTCTTCGTCTTCAGCCCAGTCAGCCGCCGGGCCTCGCTCAACAGCTTCTCGTCGATATCGATGTTGGTGAGCACGGACACCCTCCTTGGGCTCGATTTCTATATAGAACGACGGAGTTCCTGTATAACCGGCGGCTCCTGGAGCTTGGTTGCCGGCTCCGATTGTACAGAACTTCTCCATACCTATATAGAGGCGATCTCGGAGAGCGCTCCCGGAAGAAAAATCTGTACAGAACTTCTTCGCGACTGTACATCCGGACGCCGCGGATGTACAGGGACAGAGTGATTCTATATATCTTTTCCTACCGGGAAGCTTGGCAGAGCCCAGATTGTACAGAATCCAGGCAGTTCTATATGTCGCTGAGATACAGGGGCACTGTCCGGCCAGAGCGGGAGGCGATGACACGCGTCTGCGCATGGCGTAATTTCGCGCGGCTTGATCTCATCCCCGACCTGTGAGAGCATGACGGCCATGCCTTCGATGGCCCACGAGATCCTGATCGACCTGTTCAAGAACCGTCCGCCTCTCGCCGCTGAGATTCTGGCGGAGGCGCTCGGCGTCCCGATTCCGGCTTATACCAATTCACTCAATGAGAAGGCG
>DATANP010000142.1:0-9062 GCA_036266195.1 Thermoanaerobaculia bacterium
ACGATGACCTTTCCCAGCGGGAGCGCATGGGCCATGGCCCGGGACATTGCGGAGGGCTACCTCACGATCACCGAGAGGACCTTCCGCGGGTTGACCCGGGGAGATCTGGACCAGTTGACGTTCGAGCTGGAGCGCTGCCTCCGCGACCTGCGCGGCGACCAGGCGCCGCTCGACGACATCCAGGCAATCCAGGCCCGCAACCGCAAGATCCAGAGGGTCAACACCGCGGCCATGGTGCTGCGCAGCTACCGCGCGAAGGCGAAGACTTGACCCCTGAACAGATTCTCCGGCTCCTCATCCCCATCGTCCTGGCCGTGTCCGCGGCGTACGCCATGGACCGCCTGCTCGTGCTGCACGGCCTGCTGCCGCCCGGCTTCCGCGACGTGGGGCGCCGGTTCCTGGGCGGCGCGCTGATCGCGGTGATCCTCTGGATCGGAGTCTTCTCCTCGCTGGGCACGATCGGCCAGAAGGTGGAGCCCACGGACTTCAAGAACCTGCCGACGCCGCAGCTCTTCCTGTTGCACGCGCTGCTGCTGGCGACGATCGGCCTCTGGTTCCTGCTCGGGTTTGCGGGCGTGAGGCCCTTACCCCCCCGGCCCCCCTCTCCCGGTCCGCCCGAGTCCCCCGCCCCGGGCGAGGGGGGAGAAGAGATCGTGGTGGCGGAGACGACGGAGGTGATTCCGGTCGGCCCTCCTCCTCTCTCTCTGGGCCGGCAGTTTCTGGCGCAGTTCGGGCTGCTGGCTCCGAACGTGCCGCGGGAGATCGGGCTCGGGCTGCTGCTCGGGGTCGGGGCGTGGGGGGCGGTGCTGGTGGCGGCCATCGTCTTCGCCGGAATCATGGTGGCGCTCGGCGGCGAGGAGGTGCTGCCGAAGCAGCCGCCGGCGCTGATCCCGTTCCTGGCCGCCCTGCCCTGGGTGCTGCGGCTGGCGATCAGCCTGTCGGCGGGGGTGGTGGAGGAGCTGTTCTTCCGCGGCTTCCTGCAGCCCCGGGTGGGGATCGCGCTCTCGACGCTGCTGTTCGTGTTCGCCCATTTCTCCTACGGCCAGCCGCTGATGCTGGTCGGGATTGCGACCCTGTCGCTGATCTACGGACTGCTGGTGCGCTGGCGGCAGACGATCTGGCCGGCCATCGCGGCGCACGCGCTGTTCGACGGCGTCCAGCTCCTGGTGATCATCCCGGTGGCGCTGCGGTATATGGAGAAAGGTTGAACCGGGAACTGAATCGAGCCTGCCCCCGTCTGAAGAGGGTAGCCCGGGGGGATCTCTGCTAGACTCCGCGCGACGACAAGCCTGCGGAACCAGCAAGATGCCTGGAGAACACCACTTTCACCTGGACGTCGGAAGCCGTTTCGAGAACATCGAGCTGGTGCAGGTGGTCCTCCGGGATGCTCTGGAGCGCCTGGGCGTCGAAGAGGACGCGCGCCACTGGGTGGATCTGGCGGTGCGCGAGGCGGTGGCGAACGCCATCAAGCACGGCAACACGCAGGACCCGGCAAAGCAGGTCCACGTGGACCTGTTCCTGGAAGGGGGCGACGTGGTCATCCGGATCGAGGACGAGGGGGTCGGGTTCGACCCTGAGCGGCTCAAGGATCCGCTGGCGCCCGAGAACCTGTTGAAACCGAACGGTCGCGGCATCTTCTATATGAAGAGCTTCATGGATCGCATCGAATACACCCCCCGGCCCGGCGGCGGCACTGTCGTGACTCTCCGCAAGAAGATCGCCGGCCCGCCTGAGCCCACCGAAGAGACTGAAGGGGTCTGAACCCGTTTCCAACGAGGAGGGGAACCATCCCATGCCCATCAATGAGCGCAAGCGCAACGACGTCACGATCCTGGACCTGAAGGGGAAGATCACCATCGGAGCGGCCGAGGAAGCGCTGCGCGATCACATCCACAAGGTCCTGGGCGACGGCGCCACCAAGGTCGTGCTCAACCTGAAGGACGTCACCACGATCGACTCGTCCGGCGTCGGCGAGCTGGTCAGCGCCTACACCAGCGCCACGAACCGCGGCGCGAAGATCAAGCTGGCCAATCTGCCGCCGAAGATCAACGACATCCTGACCATCACGCAGCTCATCACGGTCTTTGACGTTTACGATACCGAAGACGAAGCCGTCTCCTCCTTCTCCTGAGGCAAGGGGGGACCGCCCACGCGGTCTGGCCGGCGGGCTTGCCGAGCTCGCCGGCCAGGTGAACCGCCGGCTGCCCGATCTCCTGGCCGGGCCGGAGGAGCGGCCGGAGTCCGTCCACCGGGCCATGCACTACGCGCTGACCGGGCCCGGCAAGCGGATCCGGCCGGTGCTCACGCTCGTGGTGGCCGACCTGTTCGGCGCACGGTCGGCGCCGGTCCTGGATCTCGCCTGCGCCGTCGAGATGGTCCACGCCTGCTCGCTGATCCTGGACGACCTGCCGTCCATGGACAACGCCACCCTGCGCCGCGGCCGGCGCACGGTCCACCTGGAGTTCGGGGAGAACGTGGCGCTGCTCGCCTCGCTCGCCCTGCTCAACCGCGCCTACGCGCTGGTCGCCGAGAGCGCCCAGCGGCTCTCGCTCCGCCGCTACACCGCCGAGGACATGGTCCACCACCTCGCGGCCGCGATTGGCAGCGACGGGCTGATCGGCGGCCAGGCGCTCGATCTGCTCTCGAAGCCCGAGGAGCTGGACCTGGAGGTCCTGGAGTACATCCACAGCCACAAGACCGGTGCCCTCTTCATGGCCGCGGGCGAGCTGGGAGCCATGGCCGCCGACGCCAGGAGGAAGGACCTCGAGGTGGTCGCCCGCTTCGCCAAGAACCTGGGCCTGGCGTTCCAGATCTCGGACGACCTGCTGGACGTCCTGGGCACGCCCGAGGAGACGGGCAAGGACGTAGGCCAGGACGCGGCGAAGGTCACCTTCGTGAAGCTCCTCGGCGTCGAAGGGGCCCAGGCCCTGGAAGCCGAGTTGCTCGGCTTCGCCGAGGAGTCGCTGGCGCCCCTCGGCCGCAAGGGCGAGCCGCTACGGGACCTGGCGCGGTTCGTGGGAAAGCGATCGGCGTAAGGGACCAAAGGGACTGCAAGGACTGCAGGGACCGAAGCCTTTGGTCCTTTGAGGTCCTTGCGGTCCTTTGGGTCCTTGGAACCAAATTCCACCAGACCCCCTCTAATCCAGGCGAGGGGCGCTCCCGAACGACATGCCGCCGGGGTTTCCGGCGGCCCGATCCACCCGCGGTCTGCAAAGGAGAGCGCATGAACGCCGATCTGCTGTCGTCCCTCGGCCTTGCAAAGATGAGCACCACGGGGCTGGCCGTGGTGGTCGCCCTGGTCCTGCTGTCCATCTGGTCGATCTCGGTCTCGGCCGAGCGGCTGCTCACGTTCCGCCGCGCGAGGCGCCAGTCGCTCGCGTTCGCCAAGGTGCTGGGGAAGCGGGGAGAGGGCGAGCAGGCCGAATGGCTCCAGGAGGCGGTCCATGCGGCCGGCCGCTTTCCGGCGAGTCACCTCGCGCAGGTGGTCGCCTCGGGATTGATCACGTTTCAACAGAAGCGGGCGCGCTCGCTGCCGATCAACGCCGTGCTCGAAGCCACGGAGCGCGCCGTGGAACGCTCGCGCATGGTGACGCTCTCCCGCCTGCGCCGCGGCGTGCCGACGCTCGCGACCATCGCCACGATCTCGCCGTTCGTGGGGCTGTTCGGCACGGTTGTGGGGATCATCCATGCCTTCCGCGCCATCGCCGAGAAGGGCGGCGCCGGCGGCTTCGACACGGTTTCCATGGGCATCGCCGAGGCGCTGGTCACCACCGCGCTCGGCATTCTCGTGGCGATCCCCGCGGCCTGGATGTTCAACTTCCTGACCGAGCGCATCGAGCGGCTGCGCGTGGAAATGGAAAGCTCCTCGGGCGAGCTGATGGACTTCTTCCTGGAGATGCAGGAGTAAGGGACCAAAGGGACTGCAAGGACATCAAGGACCAAAGTCTTTGGTCCCTGCGGTCCCTGCGGTCCCTGCAGTCCTTGATGTCCTTTACCCCAGGTCGGCCAGAGCCGCTTCGGCGTCAGCCACCAGGGCCGCCGCCTGATCGGCCGGCAGCAGCGACTTCACCTCGTTGATGAAGGCCTGGAGGAGCTGCTTCGCCGGGGCGGTCCGGCCGGCCTGGACGTGGCGCCGGGCGGCATCCAGCTTGGCCTGGAGCGACCGGCCCTGGCCGGCGCTGAGCGCGCCGTCCTCGACCAGCCCCGCGATGACGCCGCTCAGCAGATAGAGCTGCTCGTCCACCGGCCGGCGTTCCCAGAACACCGCCGCGGTCCGGCCCGGTACCGTGAACGTGCAGGTGGCCGGATCATAAGTCGACAGACGGACCCGGGCGTCGGCCGAGGCGGCCTGCAGGGGGTGGAGCCGGAAGCCGGTGCACGGGAACGCCGAGAGCGCCACCTGCCGGGACCCGGCGTTGGCGTTGAAGATCACCGCCAGCCGCCGGACCTGGTGATCGAGCGCCGTATTGATGACTACGTCGTTCACCGTCAGCGCGATCACCCCCGGCATCTGGTCCGGGCCGGTGTTGTGGAACCGCAGGCGCTCCTCGACCTGCTCCGCGTTGCGCAGCCGGAACAGGACCGAGCTCCTGCGGATCTTCAGCACCTCTTCGAAGTGCGCCGCGGCGGTCTGGACCTGGAGCGGCGACGGGTCGAGCGCCGGGTTGGCGAGGAGCGGCGCCATGATCGGCCAGTTGGCCTGGTTGTCCGCGGCCGGCGGCAGGCCCACGCCCCAGTTGTTGTCGTGGAGGGTGAAGTCGAGCCGGTTGAACCAGTCGCCCGAGTTATAGCTGTTGCGGTCCAGCGACTTCGAGCGCAGCAGCTCGACGCCTGCGTGGTAGAAGGGGATGCCCTGGCCGAAGCCGAGCAGGCTCATGCCCAGGTTCTGCATGCGGACCCGCTCGTCGAGCGGGGTCGAGGGCGCGGCTTTGAGTTGAATGGCGTCGAACAGCGTCTCGTTGTCGTGCGCCTCAACGTAGTTGATGACCTCCTGTGGATCGGCGGTGTAGCCGGCCCTCTGGCCGTTGTAGTCGATGTCCTTGGCGGCCACGAGGTCGCCGTTGCGGTCGACGAATTCATAGTCGGCCAGGTTGCCGGCGAGGCCGACGCGGATCCAGTCGGCCTCGAGGAGCAGCCGGGCGAGCTGCTGCTCCGGCGTGCCCTGGTCGGTTTCGTTCGGGTCGTCGTAGAGGCCGTTCAGGAAGCCCTGTTCCTGGATGCCGCTGAACGGTCCTCCACCCCGCGCGCCGTCACGGATGCGGTCGTTGAAGGTGCCGATGCCCGTGCCGGCCATGTTGGCCTGCGTGGCCTGGATGCCGCGGGCGTTGTCGGCCACCTCGCCGAAGTTCCAGCCTTCGCCGTAGAGGTAGATCTTCTTCCCGTCCACGCCGTCGTGAGCCAGGGTGAGGGCGTCGAGCCGCTCGCGCAGCTTGACCAGGTTCCGCTTCATGTGGTGGCCCATGATGTCGAAGCGGAATCCGTCCACCTTGTACTGCGTGGCCCAGGTCACCACCGAGTCGATGAGGAGCTTCTCCATCATGTTGAATTCGCTGGCGGTGTTCTGGCAGCAGGTGCTGGTCTCGATGTTGCCGTCGGCGTTCAGGCGGTGGTAGTAGCCGGGCACGATCCTGTCGAGTACCGAGTGGTCGTTCTGGCCCGCGGCGTTGGTGTGGTTGTAGACCACGTCCATGACCGTGCGCAGGCCGATGCTCCCGAGCGCCTGCACCATCTCGCGGAATTCCAGGGTGCGGGACGGGCCGTCGGGGTTGGTGGCGTAGCTCCCTTCCGGGACCGTGTAGTGCCACGGGTCGTAGCCCCAGTTGAAACCGTCCCGGCCGGCCACGGCCATGACCGCGGCCTGCTGCTGGTCGGAGTCGGGCGGATAGCTCGACAGGTCGCCGGCCGGCTCCTGCCAGGTCGAGCGGTCCTCGTCGATCGTGGCGATGTCGAAGACCGGCAACAGGTGGACGTGGGTGAGGCCGGCCGCGGCCAGCCCGGCGAGGTGGCGCATGCCGTTCGAGCCCTTGAGGGTGAACGCCTTGTACGTCCCCTTCCAGGCCTCGGGCACCACCGGGTCGGAGGCGCTGAAGTCGCGGATGTGCAGCTCGTAGAGGACGATGTCCTCGGGAGCGTCGAGGCGCGGCTTGACCAGCGTGTCCCAGCCGGCCGGCTTGAGAGCCGGATCGGAGAGATCGACCAGAAGGCTCGCCTGGCTGTTGCGGGTCAGGGCGACCGAGTAGGGGTCGGTGACCCGGTTGGTCTCCACCTTGCCCGTCGAGCGGACGAAGACCTCGACCTCATAGAGATAGGTCCGGCCGTACCAGGAGGCGTCGCCGGTGACGCTCCAGACGCCGGTGGCCGGGTCGAAGGTCATCGCGTGCTCTTCCGTTCCGAGCAGCAGCTTGACGGAACGCGCGGTAGGCGCCCAGACGCGGAGGGTCGGGACCCCGGCGTTGAAGGTGGCGCCGAGCGGACCGTCATACGTATAAAGGTCGTCGAGCACGCCCTGGATCTGGAGCGAGGTGGCGTCCACCAGCTCCCCGAGGTCACCGTCGGCGGTCTTGGCGTCCACCGCGAGCTGGCCGCGGAGCGCCTCGGGCACCTCGGCCAGGCGGTTTGCCGGGAGCTTGAATGCCTGGTACTGGGCCAGGTGCGGGAACTTCTCGAGGACCTCGGCCGAGAGTCCGGCCGGGTCCCAGGTGAGCGGGATCGTTGTGCCGCCGGTCACCCCGTCGGACGCGAGCGCGAGGCCGCCGTCCAGGTCGTAGTGGAGGGCGACGTTCCAATCGGACTGGACGGCGCCGGGCTTCCAGGCGATGGTGTCCTCGGTCACCCAGACGGCCTGGGCCCGGGTGATATTGCCCTTGGGGGCACCAGTGGAGCCGACGGTCAGCACGTGGGTGTTGGAATCGTATGCGAAGAAAGTCTCGGTGCACGCGGCCGGCACGGAGAAGCCGATGTTGGCGCCGTCGCGGGCGCCGCCGGCCCCGTAGTTTTCAGCCCAGCTCTCGTTGATCGCCACCTTGACCTCATAGTTGCCGGGCGGGATCGCGCTGGTCGAGAACGTATAGATGCCGTCGCCGTCCGGGTCCTGAAGCCAGGAGCGCAGGCAGTCCGGCTGCCAGTCGCCCGGGCAGCCGAGCTCGGACTGGAAGCTGCCCGGCGCCACGGCGATCACCTTGGAGAGGTTGTCGGCCACCCAGTGGGTCTCGTGCGAGTAGTAGAACCTGACCGGTCCGGCCGAGGACACGTTGACCGACAGGTTGGCGCCGTTGCGGGTGGCGTTGGCGCCATAGTTCTCGTCCCAGGAGTCGTCGATCGCAGCCTTGTACTCCCAGGTCCCGGCGGGGAGGTTGAACGTGCCCTGCCAGGCGCCATCCGTGGCGTCGAACGCCAGGTGGGTCGCGGAGCAGTCGGGCTGCCAGTCGCCGGAGCAGCCGGCCTCGGACTGGAAGCTGCCCGGGATGGTGACGCTCGCCGGCTGCGCCGTACCCCCGCTGCCGGCCGAGACCGTCAGCACATGGCTGGACGAGTTGTAGGAGAACACCGTCTCGGCGCAGTCGGAGCCCACGTTGAACTTGATGTTCGGGCCGTTCTGCACGCCGCCGGCGCCGTAGTTCTCGGACCAGCTCTCGTTGATCGCGGCTTTGACCTCGTAGTCGCCGGCCGGGATCGAACGGGTGGAGAACGTATAGATGCCGTCGCCGTCCGGATCCTGGAGCCAGGAGCGCAGGCAGTCCGGCTGCCAGTCGCCGGGACAGCCGAGGAAGTGCTGGTAGCTGCCGGGGGCGGTGGCGATCACGGAGCGCTGGTTGTCGGTGATCCAGTGCGTGTCGTGCGAGTAGTAGAACTTGACCGCCTTCGCTTCGGAGAGGTTGAGCGAGATGTTGGCGCCGTTGCGCTGCGCGTTGAGGCCATAGTTCTCATCCCAGGCGTCGTTGAGCGGCGCCTTGTACTCCCAGCTTCCGGCGGGGACGTCGAAGGTGGCCTGCCAGACCGCGTCGTCGGCGTCGTAGCCGAGATGGGTGGCCGCGCAGGCGGGCTGCCAGTCGTCCGAGCATCCGAGCTCGGACTGGAGACTGCCGGCGACCGTGACGCTCGCCGGGTCGGGCGTATCGGAAGCGGTGGCCGGGGGGAGGGGGAACGCAACGAGAAGGAGAAGAAGGGGAGAGACGCGAAGCATGGAAGTCCTCCTGCACAATCGAATCAACTGCGCGCTGCGCAGTATAGCGCCGACTTCCGATAGAGTAGGCGGCCCTGAGGAGGAGCTGAGAATGGATCTGCGTCGCCTGCAGCGCAAGACCGAGGGCTGGCACAGTCCGAGCCTGGGTCAGGACATGCCGATCGTGTCGTACGGCCACTGGGGTCACCCGCTGCTGCTGTTCCCCACCGCGGCGGCCGACTTCCTGGAGTACGAGCGCTTCGGGCTGGTGGGCGCCATCGCGCCGGCGATCGAGGCGGGCCGGGTGCGGGTGTTCTCGATCAACAGCATCAACAGCGAGTCGTGGATGGACCGCAACCTGCCGGTGCCGGAGCAGGCGCGGCGCCAGGCGCTCTTCTCGCAGTACGTCGAGGAGGAGGTGGCGCCCTACATCCGGAGCGCCTGCCAGAGCGCCGATATCCGGATCGCGACGACCGGCGCGAGCTTCGGCGCCTTCCACGCGGCCAACGCCCTGTTCCGCCGCCCGGATCTGTTCGACGCCGTGATCGCGATGAGCGGCTTCTACGACCTGGGGCCGGACTATCTCCACGGTTACAGCGACGACAACTGCTACTTCAACAACCCGGCCTGGTACATCTCCGGACTCCAGGGCCACGCGCTCCACCTGCTCCAGACCGCGACGAAGATCCACATCCTGACCGGCCAGGGCGACTACGAAGCGCCGGACGCCTCGCGGCACCTGTCCGGAATCCTCAACAGCAAGGGCATCCCGCACTTCCTCGACATCTGGGGCCACGACGTGGCGCACGACTGGCCCTGGTGGCTCAAGATGCTGCCGTATTCGATCGACAAGATGGGTTGGTAAGGGTCTTGCTGTTGGTGCGGGTATGGTACCCGATTC
>DATANP010000143.1:0-6171 GCA_036266195.1 Thermoanaerobaculia bacterium
AGTCCTCTTCGGAAAGCCCGAGAAGGCGGCCGGTCAGCACCGTCGCCCGGTCCAGCCGGATTTCCAGGCCCTCGACCGCCTCGTCCGCGACCGTGACCACACCGCCGTGGGTGAGCGCGTGGCCTTCCCGCGCCGCGAGGATCTCGTAGGTGCCTTCCTCCGCCTTCAGGGAAAACTCGCCGTCAGACTCCGACACCGCCTGGTACTCCTGCTCGGGGCCGACGAGCCTCACGTCCGCCCCTTCGACCGGCTCGCCGTCGGCGTCGACCACCCGGCCCCGGACCTCGACCTGGTCCGGGAACGAAAGGTCCAGCTCGACCTCCGGCTCGTCGGGGGAGATCGTGACGGTGGCGCCCGCGGACCGCCCGCCCAGGTCGGCCGTGATGAACCATTCGCCCGGCGACAGGCCCTGGACGTGGTAGGTCCCATCTGAGCTGACCCTCCCCGGGATCTGCATCTCGGAAAACCGCAGGAAGATCGCCGAAACCCTCACCTCGTCAATGTCTGCCGGTGTGAATCCGAGCAGCCGGCCGGAGACCGACGCCTCGCGGCCGAGGCGCAGCTCCAGCCCTTCGCGCGCGCCTCCCGTGGCCCAATGAGAGAGATAGGCCGGAGCATATCCGGCCTTCCGCGCCACCAGATCGTACCCTTTATCGTCGACCGGGATTGCAAAGGCGCCGCGGGAGTCCGTATAGACGGTCTCCACCGGTCCCTGTTCGACCAGAGCGCCCGGGACCGGCACGCCGTCCGGGTTCACGACCCGGCCCCGGGCCAGGCGCGGCTCGGAGCTTTCGAGAGTGATGTCGACCTGATTTTCCCCGTGAGCGATCTCGATGTCCCGCTGGCCCCGGCCCAGCGCGTCGTGCTGCGCCTCGACTGTCTGCTCGCCGGTGGGAAGGCCGTCGATCCGGTAGCGGCCGTCCCCGTCGGCAAAGTCGAACTTCATGAACCGGTAGCCGTTCCGGCCTGTCATGGTCACCAGCGCGTGCGGTGCCGGAGATCCGTCCGCTTGCAGGACCCGGCCGGCGACCACGGAGCCGCCTTCGAGCGCGAGCACGGGGACTTCCGCCTCGGTGCCATCCAGCTCCACGATCTCGACGTCGCTTCCGACGTAGCCCTGCATCGTGGCCCAGACATAGAGCCTGGCGTTGGGCAGCGGACCCAGGACGAAGCGGCCCTCGGCATCGGTTGTCGCCTTGACCTCGTCTATGCGGGGACAGGACAAGGGGGATGGCGGTATCGGCCAGAAGTGGTCCGGGTCCACACTGGCGGTCACCGAGGCGCCGGAGGCCGGCTCGCCGTCCGGGTCGACCACGCGCCCGGTGAGCCGGGCGGCGGACGGCAGGGTGATCTCGACCGGCCCGTCCGGAAGCGTTTCGTAGGGATAGAACAGCGACAGGCGGTCCGGCCTGCAGGCCTCGAGCTCGAACGGCTTCCGGGGATCGGGAGCGGTGAGCTCGAAGCGACCGTCCGGACCACTGGCGACCTCGACCCCTACTTCGCCTCCCGACTTCAGGAGCACCCGCACATCGGCCAGCGGCTCGCCCTTGGAACCGATCACCCAGCCCGTCACCGTGGCCGGCTGCCGGAGTGTGATCGTGCCAAGGTCGATCCTGCCGGAGCCGCCCTCCACCTCCAGCGCCTGGAAGCGTTCCGGGAGGAACCCCGCCCGGCTCGTCTCCAGGTCGAACCAGCCCGCCGGCAGGTCCGGGATCTCGAACCGGCCGCCGCTGTCCGTCGTCGCCTGAAAGAGACCGTCGTCCGCGGATCCGCCGGGCCAGAGCCTGTCGTCCGTGTTGCGCGTCAGCGCGACCCGGGCTTCGGCCATAGGGCCGCCGTGCTCGTCCACCACCCGGCCGAAGGCGGTCCGCCCCTGGCGCAGCACCAGACGGAGACCGGAGATCCCCGCCTGGCCTTCGACGAGCGTCAGGCTCTCGGAGGCCGGAGCCAGGCCAGGAGACACCGCGATCACCTCGTAATCCCCGTCGTTGATGACGGCGAGCTCGAAGCGGCCCTGGTCCGATGACAAGGTTTTCGCGAGCTCCTTGGGCTTGTTCGAATCGCGGCCGAAGACGCGCACCTCGGCTCCGCTCACCGCCCTGCCGTCCAGGCGCATCACCGTTCCGGCCAGCGTCCGGGCCGGCCAGACGGCCAGCGTCGGTGCCTGCGGCGAGGCGATCCAGGGAGTGGGAGGCTGGAAAACCGTTCTGAACGGGAGGTAACCCTCCTTCCGCACCCAGAGCTGGCCCGGGACCGCCGGCGCCCAGTCCAGGCGGTAGACACCCCGGGCGTCCGTGGTCACGGACGCCTCGGGGTCGTCGCCGGGCCAGACGCGGGCTCCGGCGACCGGCCTGCCCGTGGCCCAGTCGAGAACCCGGCCGGTGTAGGAGAGGGCTGGAGCCCCGTCGAGCCCGGGCAGGGAGAGGCGGAGCGGATGCCACAGCGAGCCCGCCTCCGCGGTGGAGGCCAGCAGGAAGGCGGCCAGAAAGAGAGGTTTCATCAGGGCTCCTGGTGAAACCTGAGATCCAGCCTCCTCTCCTTTTCACCGGGTGCGATCTCGATCTTCGAGCTGGTGGAGCGCTTGCCGAGACGGGCCACCACCTCCCACCTGCCGGGCTCCAGCCATGGGAACTGGTATCTCCCGTCCGGCCCGACGCCGGCCGTGTAGATCAGCTCGTTCGGACCGTACGCGTTCACCTTCACCTCCGTCCGGTGCGAGGACCGGATCCCCCGGATGCGGCCAGAGAGGGGGATCGGCTCTCCGAGGCGGATCTCCAGCCCTTCGGAAGAGGCCGTGCCGGCGAAATCGTGCAGCAGGCCGGACGCGAAACCCGCCTTCTTCGCCACGAGGTCGAAACCGCTCTGGCGCGTCTCCAGGAGGAAAGAGCCGTCCGCGTCCGTGAGCGCTGAAAACCCCTCGGGGTTGTTCTGGACCTGGACCCCCTCGACCGGCCGGCCGTCCTGATCCACGACCCGGCCGCGGATCGCACGGGACGGCGGCATCGGCTCGAGAGTGACGTCGAGATGATTCTCTCCCGGCCGGAGGTCCACCGACAGGGTGTGGACGCCGTGCTCCTCATGCCGGGCCAGGAGGGTGCCGATCTCGGTCCTCAGACCCTGGATCTGATAGTGCCCTTCGGCATCCGCGAGGACCCGCTGGCGCCCGGCGAGGCCGAAGTAGACGACCACGGCGCCGCTCGCCGGAGCACCCTCGGGAGTCAGCACCTGGCCTGTCAGGGTCGCGTCACCTCCCGAGCGCGGCGCCGGAGCCGGTGGGTTGGAGGCCTCCAGGGAACCGGCCAGGAGGATGAAGGCGAGCGCGAAGGAAAAGAAAGGTTTCATTGCGGCTCCTCCTCGAAGACCAGGTCCAGCACGGGGTTCTCGTCGCCGGGAGCGATGACGATCTTCCCCTCGGCGGAACGATCTTCCAGGACGGCTCCCACCGTCCACTCGCCTGGCGTCAGTGAGGGTATCCGGTAGATTCCGTGCCGGTCGACGAAGCCGTCCAGGTACCTCCCGCGCAGGAGCCTCCCGTCCATGTGCGCATAGACCTCCACGTCCGGCAGATCCTCGGGTTCTATCCCGGTGATGCGACCCGAGAGGTCGATCTCCCTGTCGTCGTGCGGCTCCAGTTCCTCGGTGGGATCCGTAGGATCGGCCGGGGCCGTCCCGGTTGCAGGAACCGTCTCCGCCGCGGGAGCCGTGTCCTCGGTACGCAGGAGGACGAGAGTCAGGTCGGCGGCTTCCGATCCGGCGCCCACCTGGACCATCTGCGGCGTGGTCTCGCGATAGCCTTCCGCCTGGGCCACGATCTCGAACAGCCCATCGTCCAGCGGTTGGAGCGTGAAGCGGCCCTGGGTATCCGTCTTGGCCGAGGAGAATTTTGAGAGCTGTGGGCAGGGACTGGAAGGCTGCTGGAAATGAGGTCGCTCCGCGCCGGACAGACCGGCATCGACATGCGCTCCGGAGACGGGCTTGCCTTCCGGATCGACGACGGTGCCCGACAGCCGTGCGGCCTGCGGCAGCTCGACCTGGATGGGATCCTCCTCCGAGCTCTCCACGAAAATCCAGGCCGTGTGGTAGCCCGGCCTGCAAACCTCCAAGTGCAAGGGGCGCCGTGGATCCAGACCCTGCAGGATGAAACGCCCGTCCTGGTCTGTCACCGCGGCGGGCCCGGCCTGCCCGAAGAGTACCCAGGCCCGCAAGGTGGCTAACTGGGAAGGGACTAACCAGACCTCGGCCCCTTCGATAGGCACCTCGTCGCGCGGCTCGATGGCTCTGCCCTCCAGCCTCTTGCCCCGGGTGAGGACGAGCGGGCCGAGATCGACCGCGGAGTCCGGCCGCAGCTCCACTCCCGGTACTCTCAACGGCACGAAGCCGGGCCGGCGGACGTCCAGGTCGCACCAGCCCTTTGGCAGACTCGTGATTCGGAAGGTCCCCTGCCCGGATGTCCGGACGCGGACGACGGGATCGTCGGAGGAGCCGGAGCCGGCGGCGTAGATCCGGACCTCCGCCTGCTCGACCGGCTGGCCGTCCTCGTCCACGATGGTCCCTGCCAGGAAGCTGGACGGCCACAGGGCCAGCGTCGGAGACGTGCCCTTGTCCTCCTCCACGAAGAAAGGTTCGGAAGACCCTCCGAAGTACCCTTCGGCCGCCGCGCTGAGCTGGACCCAGGCCTTCGCCGACCAGATTGGCAGCCGGTACTCTCCACGCGAGTCTGTGACCTGGAAGGCGGCGGGATCCTCTCGGGGCCAGACCAGCGCTCCCGCGACCGGCTGGCCGGTTGCCCGGTCGACCACCCGCCCCGTGAGCGCGACAGGGGGAGGGAACAGCATCTTCATCCAGACCTTGGCGTTCGCCCGGGTCTTCGCGGGGATCGGCGGAAGCAGGTAGGACCCGAGCCGTCCGTCGCGGGTCTCGACTCGGACGTCCCAGCCTCCTGTCTTTGGCCCCTCCACAAGGAGCGTTCCGTCCTTGCCGGTCCGGCCGACCACGAGGCCGAACTCATCCCGGATCAGCGCGTCACGCACGGCTTTGCCGCGGTCGGAGACCTCCAGGAGCCAGGGGCGCAAGTCCGCCGCCGCCCGCTTGGGAACGGGGGGAGGGACCGGCCGCCAGCGGGAGCCCTCGGCCGCCTTCGACCCCATCCGGACCGGCTCGAGCGTCTCCTCGCCGATCACCATATAGACCCAAAACATCTGTGGAAAGTCCTCTGCCGACACCGTCACCTTCCAGGGTCCCTCCGCGGGCACCGGGAACCGGAACCAGCCGTCCGCCTCCGTCACCGCCCGGGCGGCGGGCTCGGGCTGCTTGCCCTCCAACTCCCGGACTCCACGATCGTAGATCCGGAGCACCGGCCAGAGCTCCACCCGCGCGCCGGCCAGACCCTTGCCGTCCGGGTCGAGCACCCGGCTCTCGATCGATAGGCCCGAAGCCGCGGCGGAAGCGCAGGCCAGGACAAGGAGAGCGGCAGCGGCTCGAATGGGGAGACATTTCATGGTTGCCATGCTCCATAGCAAGTTGGATTCCACTCCTGTCATGAGCAGGAAGGTCAATTCTGTCAAGGATTTATCTCAAAGTATACCCAGTGCGGTCCAAATCTTTGAATCCGGAAACCTGGATCTTTCAGGACCAGAGGTCTACCATTCGGCTGACAGCGCCTTCAAGGAGGTAAGAGGATGTCGGCTCGCGAGCGAATGGAGCTTCATCAAGGGGACATCACGCGTCTGGCGGTCGATGCCATCGTCAATGCCGCCAACAGCTCTCTGCTCGGAGGAGGAGGAGTGGACGGTGCGATCCATCGCGCCGCCGGGCCCGGTCTGCTGGAAGAGTGCCGGCTGCTGGGCGGCTGCAAGACCGGCCAGGCGAAGATCACGAAAGGCTACCGCCTGCCGGCCAGGCACGTGATCCACACCGTGGGACCGGTCTGGCGCGGCGGCACCCACGGCGAGCCCGAGCTGCTCGCCTCCTGCTATCGGAACAGCCTGGCGCTCGCGGTGGAGAACGGCTGCCGGAGCCTGGCCTTCCCGGCCATCAGTTGCGGCATCTTCGGCTACCCGGTCGACCGGGCCTCGCGCATCGCGGTGGAGGAGACCACCCGCTTCCTGGAGACCGAGCCGTCGATCGAGAAGGTCTACTTCGTCTGCTTCAGCCGCGACGTGGTTGAAGCGT
>DATANP010000144.1:0-8026 GCA_036266195.1 Thermoanaerobaculia bacterium
GCGGTGGCGACCGCGCGGGCGAGGCGCTCGGCGTCGGCATCGGCATCCTCGGGCGTGGCCGGCCGGGGGCGGGTGGCGCGGCGGCGGGCGCAGGCGGCGATCTCGTCGAGCGCCTCCAGGGTCCAGGCGCGGCGCTTGTGCTCCCGCGCCATGCGCACGAAGACCGGCTGGCCCACGGGCTGGCCCGAGAGCGCGGTCTCCAGCGTGAACTCCCAGCGGTTGATCTGCGACAGGCGCTCGCCCTCCACCCCGCGCTGCCGGGCGAAGTCGAAGAGGGTGAAGGCGTAGGCGAGCAGGGTCTGCACCCGTTCGCGGTCATAGACCGGGAGGAGCACCAGCGCCGGCGCGAAGTCGCCCAGGAGGTTGCGGGCGATCTCGGCGCAGAGGGCGAGCGCGCGCTCCTCGTCGAAATCCTCGCCGGGAGGCCGGACCTCCCGGTCGAGGCGGCTGTGCGTGCTGCGGGCTAAAGCGTCAGCCCGCCAGCTTCCGTCGGGTTTCTCCGGGTCCACCTTCAGGCCAGCAGGCGGAGCAGCTCGCGCTGCGGCTCGCCGCCGGTGATCTCCGGCCCCTCGGGCGTCAGGGCGACGTTGATCTCGCTCCGCACCCCGAAGTCGCCCGTCAGATAGATGCCGGGCTCGATCGAGAAGCCGGTCATGGGCAGGAGCTGCCGCGTGTCGTGCGTCTCGAAGTTATCCATGTTCGCGCCCTGGCCATGGTCCGTGATGCCGATCGAGTGCCCGGTGCGATGGATGAACCGGTCGCCGTACCCCGCCTTGCGGATGTACTCGCGGGCCGCGTCGTCCACCTCGAAGCCGTGCACGGGCTGGTGCGGATAGCGGCTCTTCACCAGCTCCCAGGCCGCGTCCCGGCCGCCGGCTACGATCGAGAAGATCTCCTGGTGGCGGTCGCTCGGCGCGGCGTCGCAGACCCCGACCCAGGTGATGTCGGCGTAGACGCTCGCCGGCGACGCCTTCTCCTTGGCCCACAGGTCGATCAGCAGGAAGTCGCCCTTGCGGATCGGCGAGCTGTTGCCCGGCCCGGGCTGGTAGTGAGGGTCGGCGCTGTGGGCGTTGACGCCGACGATCGGGTCGGACTCGGCCCACAGGCCTACCTGCTCGAAGGCGTCGAGGATGAAGCGCTGGACCGCGTACTCGTCGATCTCGTCGCCGTTGCGCAGGGCGGCGCCCACCCGGTTGAAGGCCTCCAGCGCGATGCGGTGGAGGTGGACGTTGGCGCGGCGGTGGCCTTCGAGCTGCTCCTGGGTCCAGGTGGCCGCGAAGCGCTGCGCCAGGTCGGCGGAGGAGACCAGCTCGACGCCCAGCGACCGGAGCAACTCGGCGGAGCCGGCGTCGAGGCGCGAGACCGTCGGGATCTCGTTGTTCGGGGAGTACTGGGCCGCCAGGCGCTTGTGGCCGGAGACCAGCTCTCCGAGGCGCTGCCGGTGTTCCTGCCAGGCCGAGTACACCGTCTTCGAGCCCGGCAGGTGATCGAGCATGCCCGACTCGATGCCGTGCACGAGCTTCCGCGGCTCGCCCTCGCGGGGCACGAGGTAGTAGCACCGGCGGCTCACCAGCTTGCCTTCGCCGGTGAGGCCGAGCAGATCCATCCCGATCGGGTCGTTCTGCTGGAAGCAGGCAAAGAGCCAACCGTCGACCCCGGCCTCGGCCAGGGCGGATTGGATCTCGGGAATCCGTTGGGCCAGCATTGAGGTTCCCCCTCTCGTCTAGACTTGCGGCGCGGGCCGCGTGCGCCCGGATGGTATCAGGATAGAAGCGTCATGAAGACAGCCCTCCCCATTGTCCTCGTCCTGACCCTGGCCGGCTGCGCCACGGCTCCGGCTCCCGAGCCGGCCCCGGCGCCGGAGCCGGTCGCGACTCCCGCACCTCCTCCGATACCGGCCGGCCCTCCGCCGCTCCCGCAGTCCCGCCTGGTCTGCGAGGTGCCGGTGCGGAAGATCCTCCTGAGCGACCTCGGAGCGCCCGAGGGCAGCCGGCCGCGCGACGTGGCCCTGATGCCCGGGACCATCTGGATCCTGTTCGAGCCCAACGTCCTCGTCGGCCTGCCGCGCCAGGCGCGGCCCGAGGGGTCGGCGAACGCCGTCACCGCCATCGAGGGCGAGAGCGAGACCGTCTACGGCCTGCCCGGCGACGTCTGGGAGACCCTGTCGGTCAGCCCCCGGGACGGCACGGTCTGGATCGCCTCGGCCTCGGCCGGGAAGCTCTGGCGCAAGCCTCCTGTCGGCCGGGTCCGGCCGGTGCGGGTCCCCCAACTGAAGGAAGGCGGCTTCCACGACCTGCTCGCCGGGTGGGACGGTATTTATGTGGCCCCGACCGCCTGCGGCTCGGCCTCGATCTGGAGGTTGGACGCCTCGGGCAAGATCCTCGGCACTGCCCTGCCCCAGACTGGGAGCTGCCCCGTCGTCGACCTGGAGACCGACTGGGGCGGCCGGTCCTGGGCCCTGCTGCCGGAGAGTGGCGCGGCGTTCCAACTGGACGCCGGAGGCCGCTGGGTGCCGGCCCAGGATTTCGCCGCGCCCGGACCGTGGCCGGAGCGGGCCGGACCCTTTCAGGGCTGGTTCTTCTGGGGGACCGAGCCGGTCGGGATCGGCGGCGAGGAAGAGACCGTGCTCGTCCGGAAGTCCGAGCCCTTCCGGGAGGACTGCGGGGCGGGCAACCGCCTGCTCCGGGTGAGGGGGGACGAGCGCGGATGGGTGGCTCTCACGCGCGACTGGCTCCTCCTGGGAGAGCACGCGCTAGAATCGTCCCCGTAAAAAGCAGGGCGCCGCGAACGCAGGTGCTCTCACCTATCCAACAGGAGCTCGACATGATTCGCAACCTCCGCGCGCTGTCCCTCGCGCTTCTGGCGGCCCTGGCCCTGGCCGCCGCCGCCCACGCCGTCGGCGAGGGCCGGATCATCGGGATGGTCACCGACGACCAGGGCGCCCCGCTGCCCGGCGTGAAGATCACCTTCACCCGCAAGGGGACCGACATCAAGCAGGAGAAGACCTCCGACGCCAAGGGCAAGTTCACCATCCTCGTGCTGGACGCCACCCAGGAATACACGATCCACCTGGAGAAGGAAGGCTACCAACCCTACGAGGAGGCCCTGAAGCCCAAGGCCGAGGACACCCTCCGCATCAGCTACCAGCTCGGCAAGCTGGCCCCCGCCGCCGCCGGTCCGAGCGACGAGCAGGTCAAGGAGCTGGAGGGGAAGAACCAGGCCGTCGCCTCCTTCAACGAGGGCGTCAACCTCCTCCGGTCCAACGACCTGGCCGGCGCCGCCGTCAAGTTCGAGGCGGCCACCCAGAGCGACAACACCCTCGCCCCCGCCTACGGCGCCCTGGCCGAGGTCTACGCCGAGCTGGGCAAGAACGCCGAAGCCCTGGCCGCGGCCGACCGCCTTCTCCAGCTCGAGCCCGGCAGCGTGCGCGGCCTCAAGGTGCGGTTCGACGCGCTCAAGGCCCTGGGCGAGAAGGACAAGATGAACGAGGCTCTCGAGGCCCTCGCCGCTGTGGAAAAGAGCCGCGACACCGCCATCCGCATCTACAACCTGGGCGCCGAGGCCTCGCGGACCGGCGACCGCGATGCGGCCATTGCCTATCTGAAGCGGACCATCGAGGTCGACCCCACGCTCGACCAGGCCTACACCGCCCTCGGCCAGGTCTACATGGTCAAGAAGAGCTACAAGGAGGCGGTCGCCGCCCTGGAGCCCCTCCTCGCCCGCGACCCCCAGAACCTGGAGGCGCTGACCATCCGCTTCGAGGCGCTCAAGGCCGCCGGCGACAAGGAAGGCGCCAAGGCCGCCGAGGCCGCAATGAAGACCGCCCAGGCCTCCCAGAGCCCGGAAGCCCTCTTCAAGCAGGGCGTGGCCCAGTACAACTCGAACAACCTGCCGGGCGCGATCGAGACCCTGGAGCGCGCCGTGGGCGCCGACCCCAAGCACGCCAAGGCCCACTACATGCTCGGCCTGGCCTACTCCGGCTCCGACCCGGCCAAGGCCAAGGAGCACCTCCAGAAGTTCCTGGAGCTGGCCCCGAACGACCCCGACGCCGCCACGGCGAGGGAGATGCTGACGTACATCAAGTAAAGGACCAAAAGGACTGCAGGGACTGCAAGGACCAGGGAGAGGTCTTTGGTCCTTGCAGCCCTTGCCGTCCTTTAAGTCCTTTCCTGCCTCAGCGGCAGCCGCAGCAGGGCCTCGCACCCGGGGCCCGGCTGCCGGTTCTCCAGGGTGAGGGTGCCGCCGTGGGCCTCCGCGATCTGGCGCGACAGCGCCAGGCCGATCCCGGTGCCCTCCGGCTTGGTGGTGTAGAACGGCACGAACAGGTTCTCGGGGTTGGAGATCCCGAGCCCTTCATCTTCAATGTGGACCTCCACCTGGCTGTCCACGACGCGCCAGCCGATCCCCACCCCCCCGTGAGTTTCCAGGGCGGCGTCCACGGCGTTCCTCACCAGGTTGATCAGGAGCTGCTCCAACTGGTCCGCGTCCCCCTGGAGCGTGACGGCCGGGCCCTTTTCGACGTAGACCGGCAGCCGGCTTTCGAGGGCCGCGACCCTCCGGATCAGGGCCGACAGCTCCAGCGGCGCCAGGCGCGGGTCGGGGAGGCGGGCGAGCCGCGAGTAGGCGGCCATGAAGCGGCTCAGCGCCTCGGCGCGGTTGCCGACCACCTCCAGCCCGCTCTGCATGTCCTCCTCCCAGTCCTCGGGCCGCGGCCGGCGGGCGAGCAGACCGGCCAGCGTCGAAGCCATGGAGCGGATCGGCGCCAGCGAGTTGTTCAGCTCGTGGCCGAGCACCCGGAGCAGCCGCTTCCAGGCCTGCCTCTCCTCCTCGCGGAGCGTCTCGGTCAGGTCCGAGATCACCAGCAGCAGATGGGGGAGCCCCCGCTCGCGGAAGGTGCTGCGCCGGATCTCCCAGCGCCCGAACCCGCCCGGGAAGGTCTTGGCCACGATCCGCCGCGGCGGACCCTCGGTCAGGACGTCAGCCAGCCCGAGGTCCGCGGCCGGCTTCCCGAGCAGGCGCTCCTCCGGCTCGCCGAGCAGGCGCTCGCCGGCCCGGTTCACCACCTGGAGCCGGGACTGGTCGTCCAGGGCGAACACCGCCACGTCCACCTCCTCGATCATCCGGTGGAGCAGGGCCGTGGCCTCGACCGCGCCCAGGCGCTGCTCGCGCAGCGTCTCGCCGATGGCGTTGACCTCCAGCATGACCTGGCCGAGCGCGTCGAGTGTCTCACCAGTAGGCGGAGGCAGGCGCGCGCGCTGCGAGAAGTCTCCCTGGCGCACTGCCTGGAGGAGGTTCGACAGCGTCTGAAGCGGACGCACGACCCTCTGGAGGAGGCTGCCCGCGAGCGCCCACCAGGCGAAGAGGAGGGCGATCGAGAAGATCCAGCGCACCCGGTCGCTGTAGGGGCCGAGCCACAGGAGGAGCAGCGCCATGGCGGTCGCCGGCAGGCCGACGGCCAGCGCCAGGAGCAGGATGCGAAGCTCGAAGGACAGCACGGGGACCCGGCGCGGGCTCCGGCGCGCCGAGCTAGAGTCCATGCTTCTCCAGCCGCCGGTAGAGCGCGCTGCGCGACAGCCCGAGCGCCTGCGCTGCCTGGCTGACGTTGCCGCCGTACCGCGCGAGCGCCTTCTGGATCAGCACGCGCTCGACCTCTTCGAGAGGGAGGGCCTCCAGGGCCGTGGCGCCGGGCCCCCCGGGGAACACCGCGGGCTGGAGACCCAGGTCGCGGGCCCGCACCCGGTCGCCGGCCGCCATGAGCACGCCCCGCTCGACCGCGTGATCCAGCTCGCGGACGTTGCCCGGCCAGGGGTGCGCCAGGAGCGCCTCCAACGCCCCCTCCTCGAAACCCTTGAGCGGCTTGCGGTAGCGCTTCGCGTTCTGGCCCAGGAAGTGCTCGGCCAGCGGCACGATGTCGGCCCGGCGCGAGCGCAGCGGCGGGATCGGGATCTCCACCGTATTGAGCCGGAACAGGAGGTCCTGCCGGAACCGGCCGGCCGCCACCTCCTCGCGCAGGCTGGCGTTCGTGGCCGAGAGCACGCGCACGTCCACCCGCCGGGTGCGGGACGATCCCACGCGCTCCAACTCGCCGGTCTCCAGCACGCGCAGGAGCCGGGCCTGCTGCGAGAGCGAGATGTTCGCGATCTCGTCGAGGAACAGCGTGCCGCCGTCCGCCAGCTCGAAGCGGCCCACCCGGTCCGCCTTGGCGTCGGTGAAGGCGCCTCGCACATGGCCGAACAGCTCGCTCTCGAACACCGTCTCCGGGAGGCCGCCGGTGTTCAGCATCACCAGCGGCCGGCCGGCTCGGGAGGAGACCGCGTGGATGGCCCGCGCCACCACCCCCTTGCCCGTGCCGTTCTCGCCGGTGATCAGCACGTTCGCCTCCGAGGGGCCGACCCGCTCGATCAGCTCGATCACCGGGCGCATCTCGGGCGACTGGGCGACCAGGGTTGGATGGGCATCCTGGCGCAGCAGCTCGTTCTCGGCCTCCAGGCGCTCGCCGCGGCGCAGCGCCCGGCCCAGCTCGACCTGGGTGCGGAGGATCGAGAGCAGGCGGGCGTTGTCCCACGGCTTTTCGACAAAATCGCGGGCGCCCTGGCGCATGACCTCGACCGCGAGGCTGACCGAGGCCCAGGCCGTGATCACGACCACCGGCAGGGTGGCGTCGAGCGACCGCAGGCGGGCGAGCAGGTCCAGCCCCTCCTTGCCCGAGGTGGTGTCGCGTGTGTAGTTGAGGTCCATCAGGACCGCATCCAGCTCGCGGGCGGTGACGGCCTGGATGACCTCGGCCGGCGAGGCGGCGGTCTCGGTGTCGAAGCCCTCGCTCTTGAGGAGCAGGCGGAGCGCCTCGCGGATCTCGCGCTGGTCGTCCGCGATGAGGATGCGGGGCTTCGGAGGAGGCGTGCCGTTCATCGGCACCACTCTACAAAAAAGCGGAAGCTGCCGTGCGCCCGACGGCAGCCTCCGATTGAGTATCAACTCTTAGACGGCGAAGCCGCGCTGTTCCAATTCGCGCTGCTCGATCTGCCGCTGCATGCCCTGCTCCTCCTCCACGACGCGCCCGTCGAAGAGGTGGATGGACCGGCCGGCATAGCGCGCGAAGCGCGGGTCGTGGGTGACCATGCAGATCGTGGCCCCCTCCTTGTGCAGCTCCTCCAGCAGTTCCATGACCGATTCGCTGTTGCGCGAGTCGAGGTTGCCGGTGGGCTCGTCGGCGAGCAGGATCGAGGGCTTGCCGACCACGGCGCGGGCCACGGCCACGCGCTGCTGCTGACCGCCGGAGAGCTGCGACGGATAGTGCTTCATGCGGTGCGACATGCCGACCCGCTCGAGGGCCTCCTGGACGCGCTCCTTGCGCTCCTTGGAAGGCATGCCCCGGTAGGTCAGCGGCAGCTCGACGTTCTCGTAGACCGTCAGGTCGCCGATCAGGTTGAACGCCTGGAAGATGAAGCCGATCTCCTGGTTGCGGATGCGGGCCCGCTCGGAGAACGAGAGGTCTGAGACCTCCTTGCTGTTGAGGACATACTTGCCCTCGCTCGGCGTGTCGAGCAGGCCCAGGATCGACAGCAGCGTCGTCTTGCCGCAGCCGGACGGGCCTGCGATGGAGACGTACTCGCCGTTGCGGATCTCCAGATGGATCCCGGACAGGGCGTGGGTCTCGACCTCGTCGGTCAGGAAGACCTTGGTCACGCCGTCCAGATGGATGAGGGAGTCGGTCGCTGCGCTCATGAGTCCTCCTCAGGTCTCTTCAGCCGTTGTGCGGCGATGACAAAAATCACTCCAGGCGGATGCGGTCGTACTGATTGCTGGACGAGGTGTCCGAAAGGATCACCTGGTCACCGGGCTGCAAGCCGCTCAGAATCTCGATGGTGTTCACGGAAGAACGTCCCAGCTTCACCGTGACCCGGTTGGCCTCCTTGCCGTCCTTGGTCACCTTGAAGAGCTGGATGGTCTGATTCGCCTGGCCGATCGCGGGGCGTCCCACGAACACCACGTTGGGCAGGCGCTCGATCTGCACGGTGCCGTCCAC
>DATANP010000145.1:0-4937 GCA_036266195.1 Thermoanaerobaculia bacterium
CGTGGCGCGGCTCCTGATCCTGGCCAACGGCCGCCTGATCGCTGACAGCACGGATTCGGGCAAACCTTTCGAAGATATCGCATCCAGGTACTTCGATCTCAAATAACCCAAAGGGAGAAGGAGAGCGTCCTGTGACGAAGAAAACCCGAATCGCGTTGACAGCCATTGTCTCGATGGTACCCATCCTCGTCGGGACGCTCTCCCTGGGGGGGTGCGGCGACAAACCGAAGCCTGACGCCGAGACCCTCCGCATCGGCGTCCTGGCTCCATTCAACACCCAGCCCGGAGAAGGGATTCGAAACGGGATCGCGATGGCTGTCGAAGAGATCAACGCTGCCGGTGGCGTCAATGGTCACCCCTTGGAGGTGGTTGAGATCAACGATGAATATTCCACGGAGAAAACGGTCCGAGGGTACCAACGCCTCGCGGGACGCGACGGAGTCGTCGCCGTTCTAGGGGTTGCCGGGGATGGCATCTTTCCAATCATGGAACAGTTGGACAGGTACAAGATTCCGATGATCACCACCGGTACGGGAGCCGACCGCCTGACGGAGATGGTCGCCGAGAAGCCCGAGCGCTACAAATGGTTCTTTCGTGTCATGCACAAGTCCAGCGAGCTTGGAGATGTGACGGCGGATTTTGCCATTCACGATCTTGCGGAACATCACGGCATCAAGAATTTTGCAATTCTGGTGGAAGACGATATCTGGACGAAGTACGTTCAGGAGATCTGGACCAGAAAGCTCAATGAAAACCCGGGCACCAAGGTCGTGTTCTCTGGCACCTTCAGCGAGCAGACCAAGGATTTTGGCGTGCTGCTCCAGCAGGTCGTCGATTCGAAAGCCGAGTACATCCTTGATGCCAGCTCTCGGGTCGATGCAACGACCTATCTGAAGAGGTGGGCCGCTGTGGACGGGCCGCCGATCGGTGCCATTCCTACCGGCGCCGGTACCAAACGGTACTACGACCTCCTCGGCGAGCAGGGTCTGTATGTGTCCAGTGTGGCGACCCTGCCATCCCCGGAGAATCCTCTGACCGAGCGGTCCGCAGCCTGGTGGGAGAAGTACTTCCCTCGCTATGGTGATCCTGCGTACACCAGTGGCTACTCCTATGACGCGGTCTACATCCTTGCTGACGCTCTCAAGCGCGCAGAGGGAGGCGACGCAGTCAAGCTGGTTTCAGCGCTCGAGGCGACCGATCATCTGGGAGTTGTTGCACGATGGGCCTTCAACAAAGATCATCACGCCAAGTATGGTCCGGGCTTTCGGGTGATTCCCATTATGCAGTACCAGGAGGCTGGACCACGCGGATACAAGGTGATCTGGCCGCCCGACCGGGCAGCCGCCTCCTTTGTGAAGAAGGGCTCCTGAGATCCGCGGTACGCCACCGCACCTTCGAGAAGAAACCGGGGAGGTCTACACACCTAGAGGCCCCCAACGCACGCCCAGCGCCGGCCGCCCCCTCCCCGGCAGGCGGACCTCTTCGGAATGACGGTGGCCTTGGACACGGCAGCCGCCATCCCTCCTGGTTTTCAAAGAAGACCCCTCCCCGGCCCTCCCCTGCTTCGCAGGAGAGGGCGCCTCCGCCCATCCCCTTTACTACTTTCCGTCCTTCCGAAAGGGTGCCAGAGGAACCAAGAGAACTCGGCGCGGACGAGGCCTGGCTCCGATCCAATCCTTCTTGGCCCTACCTGTGACAGCACATCTGCTATCGTGCCTTCAGCATGATTGCCGTGGTGAATACCACCAACTCGTGGGCGGCCTCCTCGGCAAGGGACCTAGCAGAGCCGCGCTTCAGGCTTGTCTTGAAGGCAGGCTTCAGCCTCCTCTCATGGGGCGGCCCTCTTTGCCGAGTACGAATCGCTGATGGGCCGCGAGGCTGTCTTCAAAAGCTGCCGCCTCGACGCCGGCCAGCGGGACGAGCTTCTCAACTCGTTTCTGAGCGTCTGCCGGTGGACGACCCTCTACTACGGTTGGCGGCCCAATCTCAGAGACGAGGAAGACCATCACCTGATCGAGCTCGCAGTCGCCGGGAGAGCCTCGGCAGTCATCACGAAGAACGCGCGCGATTTCAGGTCGGCCGAGCTTCACTTCCCCGGCCTGAAGATTCTGCTCCCGGAAGAAGCCTTGAAGGAGATCTGAACATGGCGACACTGACCATCCGGCTCCCCGATGACAAGCATGAACGGCTCCGCCAACTGGCAGAGCGGCGCAGCATCAGCATGAACAAGCTGATCGAGGAGCTGTCTACCGTGGCTCTGGCCGAGTTCGACGCCGAGACGCGTTTCCGAGCCCGCGCGGCGCTGGGATCGCGCGGCAACGGCCTGATTTTGCTCCGTAACCTCAAAGCGCTCGCCAGCGGTCACTCGCTTCAGGTATTGGCTGAGGTGATGACGCAACTCGCGGACTCCCACCTGCTTCGTCCTCGGATCCATGTGTCACAAGGTAACACAGTTCTCCCTGGAGGCTAGAAGGGTCGCCATCTGGTAAACTGGCCCGATGAGGCGTCGCGTCTATTTGGAAACCACGGTCATCAGCTATCTGACTGCCCGCCCAAGCCGGACGGTAGTCACAGCCGCGCATCAGCAGATTACAATGGAGTGGTGGGAGCGGCGACGGCACGACTTCGATCTCGTCGTCTCCGAAATCGTTCTCCGGGAGGCAGAGGGGGGCGATTCTGAAATGGCCCGGAAGCGACTCGACCTTCTTGCTGGACTGCCTCGTCTCGCTCTGACGGAGAGCGCGCTTCTACTCGCGAGCGAGTTTGTACAGAAGCGGCTTCTGCCGGAGAAGGCAGCCGAGGACGGCCTGCACATCGCAGTGGCGACGATTCATGACGTGGACTACTTGATGACCTGGAACTGTACGCACATCGCCAACCCCGAGATTCAGGAGAGGCTTGCGCGTTTCTTGTTGAAAAGGGGCTATATCCTGCCTTTCATCTGTACTCCGGAAGAGCTACTCGGAGGTGACCTATGATCGAAGACCCCGTGGTTCAGGAAGTACGCCGACTCCGCCAAGAGCATGCGGCCCGGTTCGACTACGATCTGGCGGCGATCTTCGCCGATTTGAAGAAGTCTGAAGAGGCTCGCGACCGACAAGACTTTCCTCTGCAGCCTCCGCAGGATCTCCAGGAGGTCCCAACCAACGGAGAGCCCGCCCGCGTACAGCCGCGCCTTGCACGTTTCGGTCGCTGAGAATTGCGGGGGCGAGAGGGAACAGAGAAACAACGGGGAGGTCCTGCACACCAAGAGGCCCCCCAACGCACGCCCAGCGCCGGCCGCCCCCCTCCCCGGCAGGCGGACCTCTTCGGAACGACGGGGGCCTTGGACCCGGCAGCCGACATTCCTGCTAGTTTTCAAGGAACAAAGAAGACCCTTCCCCTCCCTTCCCCTGGAAGCGCGGCAGGGCGTGTGAGCCATTCGATCGGATCGCTCCGCTGGACTGAGGAGGTTGTCATGGAGTTTCTACCGACGGTTGTCCGAGCCGAGTACCGGGGCGATCATAGGATCTGCCTGGTGTTCAACGATGGGGTCGAGAACACGGTCGACTTCTCGGACTGGCTGGCCGGCCCGGTCTTCGAGCCGTTGAAAGAACCCGGGTACTTCGAACGCTTCTTCCTGGACGGCGGAACGGTCACGTGGCCGAACGGCGCGGATATCGCGCCGGAGACGCTCTACGAACGGGCGCGGTCGAGTAAGGCCGCCTGATCAACGGCAAGAGTGCCCGGTGGCGGTGTGCCTGCGTCCCTCCGGGACTGCGATCCGCGGTAAGCCGCCGCACCTTCGAGAAGAAACACCGGGGAGGTCCTACACCAACAAGAGGCCCCCAACGCACGCCCAGCGCCGGCCGCCCCCTCCCCGGCAGGCGGACCTCTTCGGAATGACGGTGGCCTTGGACACGGCAGCCGCCATCCCTGCAAGTTTTCAAAGAAGACCCCTCCCCGGCCCTCCCCTGCTGCGCAGGAGAGGGCGCCTCCGCCCATCCCCTCTGCTACTTTCCGTCCTTCCATCCCTGCGAATCGCTGTGCGAATCAAACCGCCTCGGTCTCAGGCTCGGTCGCCTCCTCCGGCGGCGGGGCCGTCTTCGGTGCGCGGCCCCGGAAGGGCTGCAGGCCGAACTCGGTCAGCTTCTCCGAGCGCGGGCCGTAGTGCTGCTTCAGCGTGACCCGCAGCACCGTCGCCAGCCTCTGGCACTCCAACATCAGGGCCGTGAGCTGCTGCGAGGCCTGCTGCTTGCTCGCCGCGTGCGCGGCCTGGGTCTGGAAGAGGTCCTCCGCCTGCCCCAGAAACGTCTCGAACTGCGCTCTCTGGAGCTGCAGCTCCGGCAGCTCCGCCTGATTCACCTGCAGCGCCGACTTCAGGCGCTGCCACTCCCCCAACTTCCCCGATCTCGTCGTCTCCGGCATGGTCCTTCTCCTTTCCGGGCCCTCAGGCCCGATCGCATCCGGCGACCCTCATGGCGCCGGACTTCCCGTCGATCTACGGGAAAGTCTACGGGCGGCAGGAATGCGGTGTCTATGGTTTTTGGCATTTGACACGTGACCAAAAAGTCCAGATTTTGGACTTTTTGGCCGAAGTGTTGAGACCAAAGAGGGATAGGGTAGGTTGAATCAGTTGCGGGCCAGGAGCTCAAGCCTCTTGGAGACCGGGCAGGTTTATCCAGGGTGAGGCGAGGTTGTTTGCGGCGATTCAAGGTTGTCTGCCGTCCGGCAACGTTGAAACGCTCCAGGTAGCCCTGCACGCCTTCAGGACAACGTTGCGCAGCGGCAGACAGGCTTGACGCGCCTCCGGCAAGGTTGTCTTGCGGTGGATAAGGTTGCGGCGCTCTGGATAAGCCGGCATCGCGGCACGCAGGGTTGGTTGGCGCTGGATAAGGTTGTCGGCTGGCGCGGCAAGGTTGGCAGGCCTTGGATAAGACTGCGGAGGCTTGGATAAG
>DATANP010000146.1:0-6460 GCA_036266195.1 Thermoanaerobaculia bacterium
AAACCTTTCTCGATCGCATGATCTCGCTCGTCGAAGGCGCGAAGCGCCAGAAGACGCCGAACGAGATCGCGCTTTCGATCCTGCTCGCCGCGCTCACCTTGATCTTTCTCATCGCGACCGTGACCCTGCTCCCCTTCTCGCTCTACAGCGTCAGGTCGGCCGGCGAAGGGACGCCGGTCTCCGTCACCGTGCTGACGGCTCTGCTCGTATGCCTGATCCCGACCACGATCGGCGGCCTGCTTTCGGCGATCGGCATCGCCGGCATGGACCGGATGATCCAGGCGAACGTGATCGCCATGTCGGGCCGCGCGGTCGAAGCGGCCGGGGACGTGGACGTGCTGCTGCTCGACAAGACCGGCACCATCACGCTGGGCAACCGCCAGGCCACGGAATTCTTCCCGGCCGAAGGCGTCGGCGAGGCGCAGTTCGCCGATGCCGCCCAACTTTCCTCGCTGGCCGACGAGACGCCCGAGGGGCGCAGCATCGTGGTGCTCGCCAAGGAAAAATACAGGATCCGCGAGCGCGACCTCCAATCCCTCCAGGGCCGGTTCGTACCCTTTTCCGCCCAGACCCGCATGAGCGGAGTCGATCTCGAAGGCCGCAGGCTTCGCAAGGGCGCGGCCGACGCCATCGAAACGTTTGTCACCGATCAGTCTGGCGAGTTTCCATCCAGCGTGCGCAGCCGCGTCGAAACGATCGCGCGGTCCGGCGGTACGCCGCTGGTGGTGGCCGAAGGGCCGCAGGTGCTCGGCGTGATCCATCTCAAGGACATCGTCAAGGGCGGCATCCGCGAGCGTTTCGGCGAGTTGCGCGCCATGGGCATCAAAACGGTCATGATCACCGGCGACAACCCGCTGACCGCGGCCGCCGTCGCAGCCGAAGCCGGAGTCGACGACTTCCTCGCCCAGGCGACGCCGGAAACCAAGCTGAAGCTCATCCGGGAGTACCAGGCGGGCGGCCGGCTGGTGGCGATGACCGGCGATGGCACCAACGACGCGCCGGCGCTCGCCCAGGCCGATGTGGCCGTGGCCATGAACGCCGGCACGCAGGCAGCCAAGGAGGCCGCGAACCTGGTGGATCTCGACTCCAACCCCACCAAGCTCCTCGAAACCGTGGAGATCGGCAAGCAGCTCCTCATCACCCGCGGCACGTTGACAACCTTTTCCATCGCCAACGACGTGGCCAAATACTTTGCCATCATTCCGGCGGCCTTCGCCACCACTTACCCCGTGCTCGACCGGCTCAACCTGATGCACCTCGCGAGCCCGCAGAGCGCGATCCTGTCGGCGGTCATCTTCAACGCCCTGATCATCATCGCGCTCATTCCGCTGGCTCTCCGCGGCGTCAAGTTCCGCCACCGCTCGGCCTCGCGCCTGCTGCGCGACAACATCCTGATCTACGGCCTGGGAGGAGTGATCGTTCCGTTCTTAGGCATCAAGCTGATCGATCTCGTTCTCCAGACCCTGAGGCTCGTATGAGACAGCTCGCCACCGCCATCCTGGTCTTCCTCGCCTTCACCGTCCTGACCGGACTGGCCTATCCTCTCCTGGTGACCGGGATCGCGCAAGCCGTCTTCCCTCGCCAGGCGAACGGCAGCCTGATTGAGAAAGGCGGCCGGCCGGTCGGCTCGGAATGGATCGGCCAAGCGTTCTCCGGCCCGGCGTACTTCTGGAGCCGGCCGTCGGCCACCTCGCCGGCCTACAATGCCGCCGCCTCCAGCGGCTCGAACCTCGGACCGGCCAACCCGGCGTTGATCGAACGGGTGAAAGCGGACGTGGAACGCATTCGCGCGGCGCATCCCGGAAAGGGTTCCATTCCGGTGGACCTCGTCACCACCTCGGGCAGCGGCCTCGATCCGCATATCAGTCCGGCCGCCGCTTTCTATCAGGTGGAGCGCGTGGCCGCGGCGCGTGGACTCGATCCGGCCGTGCTCCGGCGGCTGGTCGAGGACCATGTCGAGCCGCGCACCTTCGGCCTCCTCGGCGAGCCACGGGTCAACGTCCTGAGGCTCAACCTGGTCCTGGACGGCCTCGCTCCGGCTCCGAAAGGGTGATCAAAAGGTGGAAACCCGGCCAGATCCCCGGCCCGATCCCGATGCTCTGCTCGCCCTGGCCCAGGCCGAGGAGGAGCGCGCGCGCCGCGGCAGGCTCAAGGTCTTCTTCGGCGCCACCGCGGGCGTTGGAAAAACCTATGCCATGCTGGAAGCGGCGCGGGAGCTTGCGCGGCGCGGCGCGGACGTGATCGTGGGCTGGGTGGAAACCCACGGCCGCAGGGAAACCGAGGCACTGCTCGAAGGCCTGGAGATCCTGCCGCCGCACGAGGTCGAGCACCGGGGTATCAAGCTGCGCGAATTCGATCTCGACGCCGCGCTCGCCCGCCGGCCGGCCGTGATCCTGGTCGACGAGCTGGCCCACACCAACGCGCCGGGCTCGCGCCATGCCAGGCGCTGGCAGGACGTGGAAGAGCTGCTCTCGGCCGGGCTCGACGTCTATACCACGGTCAACGTCCAGCACGTGGAGAGCCTGAACGACCTGGTTGGAAAGATCACCGGCGTGGCCGTCCGCGAGACCGTGCCCGATTCGATCCTGGAGATCGCCGACCAGGTCGAGCTGGTCGACCTGCCGCCGGAAGACCTGATCAAAAGGCTGCACGAAGGAAAGGTTTATGTGCCGGAACAGGCGCGGCGGGCCGTCGAAAGCTTTTTCCGGCCGGGCAACCTGATCGCCCTGCGCGAGATGGCCTTGCGCAAGACGGCCGAGCGCGTCGAGGCGCAGATGCAGCGCTACCGCGAGCTGCACGGCGTGGCCGAGACCTGGCCGGTGGCCGAGCGCATCCTGGTCGCCGTCAGCTCGGGTCCGGGCTCGGCGCGGCTGGTGCGGGCCGCCCGCCGTCTGGCAGAACGTCTGCGGGCCGAGTGGCTGGTGGTCTATGTCGAAACACCCGCCGAAGCCCGCCTGTCCGCGGCGGACAGGGACCGGGTCTGGCAGACTCTGCGGCTGGCCGAAAAGCTCGGGGCCGAAACCACGGTATTGAGCGGGTTGAGCGGCGACCGGCCAGCCGAAGCCATCCTCCGCTACGCGCAGCGCAGAAACGTTTCCAAGATCGTGGTCGGCAAGCCCAACCACCCGCGCTGGAAGGACGTGGTCTTCGGCTCCGTGCGCGACGAGCTCGAGCGCGGCAGCGGCGGGATCGACGTCTACGTCATCTCCGGCGAGGAATCGGAAGGGGTGTTCACCGCGCCGGTCTCCATCCGCCGCAGCTCGCCGGCGAGGTCCTACTTCGCGAGCCTCGGCGTGGTGGCCCTGACCACCGCGGTCTGCGCCCTGCTGTTCGGCCGTTTCGAGCCGACCAACCTGGTGATGGTCTATCTGCTCGGCGTGGTGGCGGCGGCCTCCTGGCTCGGCCGCGGACCGGCAATCCTCGCGGCCATCCTCTCCGTGGCCGCGTTCGATTTCTTTTTCGTTCAGCCCTTCCTGACGTTCGCCGTCTCCGACACGCAATATCTCATCACCTTCGCCGTGATGCTGATCACCGGCCTCGTGATCTCGACCTTGACGGCGCGCCTGCGCCTCCAGGCCGAAGCCGCGAGCGAGCGCGAGGCGCGCACCGCGGCCCTCTATGCCATGAGCCGCGATCTCGCCGCCGCCGCGGACGAAGCCGGCATCCTCCAGGCCGCCGCGCGCCACATCAAGGAGGTCTTCCTGAGCCAGGTCCTCCTTCTTCTCCCCGATTCCGAAGGCCGCCTCGTGCAGCGTGCGGAAGAGACCGTCACCTATCTCCTCGACGACCGGGAGAGCGCCGTGGCCCAATGGGTTTTCGATCACGGACGCATGGCCGGAAAAACGACCGAAACCCTGCCCGCGGCCCGCGGTCTTTATCTGCCGCTCCGCACCTCGCGAGGCACCGTCGGAGTGCTGGGCGTCCACCCGGCCGATCCGCAACTGCTCATCGCTCCGGACCGCCTCCACCTGCTGGAAGCCTTCGCCAACCAGATTGCGCTGGCGGTCGAGTGAGCCGGCTGGAAGCCGGCGCTCCCAGCGAAAGCAAGCCTCCCCCTCTCCCGGGGAGGGTGTGCTTGGGAGGAGCGGGAGAGGGGGTCGGGGGGTGAGGGCCTCACAGCCGTAGCTGCATGCCCATTTCGACCACTCGGTTCGGAGGAATCCGGAAGTAGTCCGTCGGCCGCGACGCATTCTGCGACAGAAAGGAGAATAGCTGCTCGCGCCAGGCCAGGAGACCCCGGCGGGCGCTGGGGATGAGGGTCTCGCGGCTCAAGAAGAACGTAGTGGCCATGAGGTCGAGGTCCAGCCCCTGCTCCGCCGTGGAGCGCAGGATCTCGGGAATGCCCGGGCTCTGCATGAAACCGTAGCGGGCGATCACGCGATAGAAACCCTTGCCGAGATTGCCGAGATCCTCGACCCGCACCTGGTCCGGACCCGAAACCTCCGGGATCTCCTCGGAGAGCACGGAGAGCAGCACGACCCGTTCGTGGAGCACCTTGTTGTGCTTGAGATTGTGGAGCATCGCCGAGGGCGTGGCTTCGGGGTCCCGGGACATGAACACCGCCGTGCCCGGAACCCGGTGGATCGAGTCGCGGCCCAGCGAAGTGAGAAAGGCCGTGAATGGCAATGCCCCCTTCTGCAGGCGCTCGGCGACCAGGCTCCGCCCTCTCTTCCAGGTGCTCATGACCAGGAAGACGAGAGCGCCGATCGTGAGCGGGAACCAGCCGCCGTCGGCGATCTTCACCGCGTTGGCCACGAGGAACGCCAGGTCGGCGATGAGGAACAACCCCGTCACGAGCATCGCGAGCCAGAGCTTCCAGCCCCACACATAGCGGGATACGACGAACGCCAGCAGGGTCGTGATCACCATCGTCAGGCTCACTGCGATGCCATAGGCCGCCGCCAGGTTCGTGGATTTCTGAAACCCCAGGACGAGCCCGACCGTCGAAATCATCAGGACCCAGTTCACACGGGGAATGTAGATCTGTCCCCGCTCGATCGCGGAGGTATGGATCACCTTCACCCGCGGCAGATAGCCGAGTTGGACAGCCTGGTTGGTGAGCGAGAACGCGCCGGAGATCATCGCCTGCGAAGCGATCACCGTAGCCATGGTCGCCAGGATCACCAGCGGATAGAGCGTCCAGGAAGGCGCGAGGTGATAAAACGGATTGAACGAAGCCTGGGGCTCGCGCAGCAGCATCGCGCCCTGGCCGAAATAGTTGAGGAGCAGCGAGGGCCCGACCAGACTGAACCAGTCGATCTGGATCGGCAGCTCGCCGAAATGCCCCATGTCGGCATAGAGCGCCTCGCCGCCGGTGGCGACCAGGAACACCGCGCCGAGCACCAGGAATCCCTTGAGCCCGTTGTGCACGAAGAAGGTCACGGCATGGACCGGATTGACCGCGGCCAGCACCGAGGGCTCGCGCACGATCCAGACGATCCCGAGCAGCGCGAGCGTTCCGAACCAGAAAAGCATCACAGGTCCAAAGACGGCTCCGACCCCGGCCGTGCCGCGGCGCTGGAAGAGGAAGAGGATGACCAGGATGCCGATCGTGATCGGAACGACGTAGGGATCGAAGAACGGTGTCGCCACGCCGAGCCCTTCGACGGCGCTCAGCACCGAGATGGCCGGCGTGATCATTCCATCGCCATAGAGCAGGGCCGCGCCGAACAGGCCGAGCCCGACCAGGAGCCAGCGCTTCTGTGCCCGGCCGCGCAGCCGGGGCGGGATCAGCGCCATGAGCGCCAGAATCCCGCCTTCTCCGCGGTTGTCGGCGCGCAGCACGTAGAGGTGGTACTTGACCGTGACTACGATCACGATCGCCCAGAGGATGAGGGACAGCACTCCCAGCACGTTCGCCCGCGTGACGTCGATCCCATGGGCGCCGTGGAAGCACTCCCTCATCGCATAGAGGGGGCTGGTGCCGATGTCGCCGTAAACGATGCCGAGGGCTGTGAGGGAGAGGGTCGCTGTGTAACGAAAGTCGTGTCGTTTCGCGTGCTCGTGGGCCATGCAGGGGTTCGCTCTCATCCGCCAGCTTCGCGGATCGGAGCGAAGGATGTCCGGAATGAGGCCGAAAGAATTCCTAAAGACAACCAGGCGCCGGAACAGGGGACCCTCCGACCCCGGTTCCGGCGCCTCTCCTGCAAATCACGGAGCAGTGTTATTCCTTCACGCAGACGTTCTTGCTGTACCAGGTGCCAGTCGTAGTATTTTTGAAGCACTGGCACGTGCAGACCTCGTCCGACTTGCAGTTCGGGCCACCGGTCGTGGGGCAGTTGAGGACGTGCCCCGTCCCGCTCTCGCATGACCCGCCGTTGCAGGCTCCCGCGAGCACGACGTCGACTTGTCCGTCGCTGTGCTGTATGGCGTCCACGAAGCTCAGCCGGCCGGACGCATCCTGCACGAAGACTTTGACGAGCTGCCCCTCATCAGCCCAGCCCTGGGCCGACACCCTCGC
>DATANP010000147.1:0-3674 GCA_036266195.1 Thermoanaerobaculia bacterium
CCGGGCGGCAGCACGATCTGGAACTTCTCGAGCCGGCCGTCCACCACGAAGCTCGGCGTGCCGGCGAACGGCGTATCGATCACGCTGTCGAGCGTAAACTTCGCATCGTCCTGCGGCTCGAAGATCGACTGCTTCTGGATCTCGGGACGGTTCACGATCCAGAGATAGCGCGTGCGGAACCCGGTGGGAGTCTGAACGGTCGTGAGGCCCGGGACCTTCGGGCCCGCCTGGGCCGGCCAGCCGAAGGGGACCTTCTGGAAAATCTTGTCGAGCTCGATTCCTCCCAGAATCTTGATCCCGGCGAAGATCTTGCCAGGCTCGAAGCTGCCGCTCGCGAAGGTCGCGACGTCGCCGACCGGGCCGAAGCTGCGGGAAAGCCCCTGCGGCGTGAAATCCGGAGCGACCAGCCCGCCCGTCTTTTCGACCGGGAAATTGATCTTCTTGGGCCCGTCGATGCGCGCGAACACCTCGCCGGCGTTGCCGAACTGCGACGGCGGAGCGCCGAGATAGCCGTCGTCGAAACGGATCAGCGAGACCGCGGACGAGCCCGTGATCTGGCGAACCGCCGGGATCTTCACCTCCGAGCCGCGCATGGCGGGCAGGAAGTGCGGCTTGCCGGTCGCGTTCAGCGCGGCCAGGATGAGCATTTCGGTTTCGTAGGTGGTGTCGCCTGGCGTGAGCGGAGGCGCGAACGCAACCTTCTGTCCGCCGAGCGGCAGGCTGCGGCGCGGGCTCGCGTCCGGCACCGGCGTGAGCGGACCCGCCGCGCCGTTGTAGGCCGCCACGAGATTGTTTACGAAAGCCGCGGAGTCGTCCGCCGTCGCCGGCACGAAAATCTGCGGCGCGAGGAAGCTCGACGTCCGGCCTTCCCAGTCGACCCCTTCGAGCTCGAAAAGGACGTCCCGGGTCGCCCCCGCGGCCTGGAAGCGCGGCCAGAAGATGTCGGCGCCGTCGGCGGCGGTCGCGATCTTGTCGTCCGGCGGATCGATCAGGTTCGGGCTGCGCAGCTTCGTGAATGTCACCGTGCGGAAAGGGATCTCGCGGTGCGAGTACGCCTTCGTGGGCTCGCGGACCACGATGAACGTCCGCTGGCGCAGATAGGCAACCGGACCGTTCATGCCTTCGAACTGATCCGCGTGCCCGAGCTTGCGCTCGGTGATGGTGATCTTGACCGCGCGGTGGCCCAGCGGGAAGAGGAACCCGGCCAGCACCACCTTCACGAACTGGTCGCGGCCGAGCGTGGCCCGGTGCCGCCATTCGATCAGATTGATCTTCGTGAGGTCGTTGTTCCACTGGCCATGGACGTTGAGCCAGCTTCCGAGCGACGACAGCATGAGCCGCTCGACCGCGACCGGCGCGTTTCCGCTCAGGTCCCGGTCCGCGGTCAGGCGGACGAGATAATGCCGGTGATAGCGCCGCAGGGAGGTCCGGAACGGCGAGAGATCGCTTTCAGGCGCGGGCTGGTTCGAGGGCGAATAATCCGGAGAGAACACCGCGCGCGCCGTGCGCTTCGAGGCCGTCTGCTCGTCGACCTTCGTGCCGCTCTGCGCCTTCACGCCGAGCCGCGTGTGCCAGAGCTCGGTCCGGGTGCCGTCGCGCACGGGCTCGGCCGAGTGCGCCCAGCGCCCATTCGGATGCGGCGACAGGACCAGCCGCCAGGGCGCCTCGATCGCGGAGAACTGCGAGCGCCAGCCGCCGAAATCCGTCTCGCCGCCGAGAACCGGATCCAGGGGCGGTTGCCGGATGCGGTCGGCGACCAGCGGCGCGGACCGCGAGAGCGCGTCGAGGATCGCCTCCAGCGTGAAATCGAGAGGCAGCAGAGCCGGGTTCAGATGAAAGACGAGCCGGCTCTCCCCCGCCAGCCGCGCCGCGACCGGCGGCGGCAGCAGGGGGTCGTTGGCGTTGTCCTCCGCGAACGCCTGCTCGGCCACGTGCTGTGGCGGGAACCAGGCGACGACGAACGAGTCCCCCGCCGCGTCCGGCACGAGCTGCTTGCCGGCCGACCCGGAGTCGATCCGCAGGTTGTAGAAATCCAGGCGCAGCACCAGCAGGTCGTCGGCCCGGTGGACGTCGGCCGAGAAGCTCTTCCGCTGCCGCTGCTGCGCCACCGGCGAAGGCGGCCCGGCCACGAACAGCTCGACGATCACCGTCTGGATGAAGTCGACGGCCTGGGTCACGAGGTTGACGAGGAACGAGAACATCGGGCTGCACCTCCGCTGGACGGACAGGCGCGGGAGATCGTTGTTTTGTTACTTCGCCGACAGGATCCGGGCGAAAACCTCGCTGCGCTCGCCGAGCGTCTGGGTCCAGACGACCACGACCGGGCCTTTCCGGGCGGCGGAGATCGAGGGGTCTTCCTGGTCGCCCGCGGTCGTCGTGTTGATCTGGAATTCCTCCGAGCGCGGAGCTCCCTGCGCCGTGAAGGCGCGGCCGAAGAGGCCCCTGCCGTCGCCATCCCGGCCGTCCCGGTCCGTCCAGACGATCACGAAGCTCCCACCGGCCTGCAGGGCGACGGCCGGGTCGAGCTCACTGCCTTCGTCGTCGCTCACGTCGAGCACCTCGCCGCGGGGAGTTCCATTCGGAGAGAATCGTTGCGCGACGATCTCGAACTGATTCCAGGCCGCGATCAGGCTGCCGTCCTTGCCCATGGCCAGGGACGAGCGGATGTTGTCGGTCCCCGCGCAGAAGCTCGCGAGAGCACGGGGCTCGGGCGTTACGCTGCCTCGCGGGAGCCGCACCAGGAACGTCCGGGCGCAGGACGGCCACAGCTCGACCAGCGCGCTCACCGTGCCGTCGGGCGCGAAGGTCAGGCTGGTGGGAAAGGCGTTGTCCGCGTCGTCGAGGGCGGGGCTCGGAGGAGAGCCTTCGTAAAGCGTGATCTCCGGCGTGATCGGAATTCCCTTGGCCGAGAAGATCCGGCCCACCGCGTTCGTGATCACCACATCCTCGAACTCGGGCACGGGGACCTCCGAAGCCCAGGCGACCGCGAAACGGCCGTCCGGCGCCACGGCGACCACGGGATTGGCGCGATGGAAAGACGTATTGGGGATATTGGCCCGGATCGCCTTGCTGCGCGGCGTGCCGTTGCGGTTGAAGCGGCGCACAAAAACATTGGTGGTCGGATTGGAGGGGCCGGTCCAGGCCACGAAGAAACCGCCGGAGGGATCGGCAACCACCTGGTTGACGACCCCGGCCACCTTGAGCGGGACCTCGCCGGTCTGCGGCTTTCCCTGGCTGTCGAAAAACCGCGCCCGGGCACCGGCGGTCGACGTCCAGACCACCACGAAGCTGCCGTCCTGGAACACCGCTACGGAGGGGTGGAAATGCGAGACGGTCGGAGTGGTGCTGACCCGGATCTCCGTACCGACCGGCGACGGAGGGGGCGCGGCGAAGGCGGCCACGGAGAGGAACCCGAGAAGAACGATCTGCAGGGCGGCCCGTGCTTTCCGGCTCATGTTCTCATTCTACATCCTGGGCCGGGACAAGGCATTGACTTCCCGTCGGAGGCGATCCGGCGTGAGGGTCATAGAACTCTTATTGATCCGGCCACGAGATGTTGGACTCAAGCTGCATAGCGAACAGGTTGGTGCCGGAAGTAGTTTTTGATCCGATCGGGTGACTTGGAAAGCTTGTGGAGATGAGCAACCGTAGCCTTCTTCAACTGTCCCTTGCTT
>DATANP010000148.1:0-5205 GCA_036266195.1 Thermoanaerobaculia bacterium
CGGCTATTCGGACGAGCTGGCCTACGAGCTGGGCCTGATCGACACCGATCTGCCGTTCCCTGAGGCGAAGCGCCACTTCCGGATCGACGACGACGCCCGCCGCGCCGGAGGGCGCGACGATTTTTCTAAGCGCATCCGACAGGGATTTTGAATGATGAGCGGAAACCGCGGTTCGACACTGAAGCGGAGGTGGTGATGGATCCTGAGCGCCGAGAAGAATTATCCCTTCCTGAAGCTATCACCCATCTGCTCGAAGAGTGCCGCATGGTATTGCCTGGAATCCAGGCGCTTTTCGGCTTCCAGCTGATCGCGGTGTTCAATACCGGCTTTGCTGAGAAGCTCAACATTTCCGAGCAACGGCTCCACTTGGTCGCGCTCGGTCTGGTCGCTATCGCCGTTGCACTGCTCATGGCCCCGGCCGCCTACCATCGCCAAACGGGCCCTCGGCAGGTTACAGAGAGGTTCATCACCGTAGCGGGCCGTCTCTTGCTCGCCGCAATGGTTCCACTGATGGTGAGCATCGGTTTGGAGTTTTATCTCATCGCGCGCGTGATTCTCTCGAATGCTCTGATCAGTTTGATTTTGGCGCTCGCGCTGATGTGCGTCTTCTCGGGCCTTTGGTTTCTTCTGCCTCGCATGGCTTCGCACAAAAACCCGGGACGCTCCCGCCAGGAGCCCTGGAGTCAGCGCTGATAGACCAGGATGTCCATCGGGTCGGTGCCTCCCGGTTGCGCCTGCAGCTTGGAGGGCGAGGCCCAGCTTGGGAAAAAGCGCTGATCCTGGGTCCCCGGCACCGTTTGGAGCCCGCCTCCGCAGTCGACGTTGCTCTGGAACCGCAGGGTATTGCAGAGGCCGACGCGGCCGCTGCAGCAGCCGGGATTGAGGGCGTCGGGCATGCTCCTCGGCGAGAAGAAATTCTCCGAGCCCGTGGTGGTGTCGGCCCAGTCGCCGCGCAGGAGTGAATCGGCGAGCAGCTTGACCCGCAGCGGTGCGCCGGCGAGCGATGCGTACTGGCCCCCGCTCGTCACCGCGGAGACGCTGGCGAGGCCGCGGTTGATCATCCGGTTGAGGACGGTCCAGCCCACTGCCACCTGGAGCGGAATGCTCTTGCCGCGCATCTCGCCCCACAGGACCGCGGCGAGATCCTCGATGTTCTTGTTCGTGTTCCACCCCGGAGGCACGCCGTTCTGCGGCGACGGCCCGGGAGCAGCCGTTTGCCGCTGGAGGACTGGCGCGGCCGGCTGCTGTTGCATCGGCACGTACGTCGCCAACTGATTCCAGATCGGATTGACAGGCGCCATACGCGGACCGGCGCCCGCAGGCCCCGGGGGAGCCGGTGCACTGTCCTTCGTCGGAGAAAGAGGCTTCCTCGCCTGGAGCATCCGTCGTCCTCTTGCGTCGACAACTCCGCATCATTATAGCGCCGTTCTGTGAGGTGCCGCTGGCCAGGATCTCCCGGGCGCAGTGGACGCCGGCCACAGGAGAATGCCCGACACTCCTGATGGCTCGTTTATTGCAGCTAAGCTAAAGTGTTCAGTGTCGCGAGCGGGCTCGGTGAAGACTTCCTGGGTGGACCAACGGCAGCCGCCTTCTCGATGACTCTTCGAGACATCCTCCTGGAAGCCTGCCCTCCATCTCCGGCCCCGCGAAGGCGACTTCTACAAGGAGGAGATATCGTGAAAGTTGTCTCTGCCCTCTGCCTGTCTCTCTTTCTCTTCACCCTTGGAGCAGCCCGGGCCGGGGCGGCGCCATCCCTGGTCTATTCGACCTCTCTGAACTTTGTCTGGGACGTGGCCGTCGACCCCGCCGGCAATGCTTATGTCCTCGGCAAGATGAGCTCGCCCTACGGCTATTTCGTCGCCAAGCTCAGCCCCTCGGGCGCGCTGATCTTCCAGCGCCCTCTGGAGCTGCTCGGGAGGGCCCCTTCGGCTATCGCCATCGACCCCGCGGGCTACATCTACATTGCCGGGACCGCGAATCTCACCGACCAGGGGTCCGAAGCGAATCTGGCCTTTGTGGCCAAGCTCTCTCAGGATACCTCCGGGGTCCTCTACGAAACCTTTTTCGCGGGGGCAAGGGATGACACCGAGGGCATCGATCTCGCGGTCGATGCCCTCGGCCAGGCATACCTCCACTACAGTGCCAACTACGGCCAATTCGTTTGGGTGGCCATCTTCGACCCGGAGGGCTCGTTCACTCGAGAGTACGCAGGCAGCTTGTACTTTCTCACCGGCATGGCGCTGGGGCCCTCCGGGGACCTTTTTACAGTGGGCTGGGCTCCGCCGGCGGACGATCCTCAGGCCTACATGAATCCCTACCTCGGGAGGATGGATGCCTCTTCCGGAGCCGTCGTCGAAACCTTGATCGACGACAGTGGAACCCTGGACCTTCCTCTGGATGTCGCCGCGACTCCCGGCGACGGCTCCGTCGTGGTGGGGAAGAAGGGCGAGGGGGTCTATGTCGCGGAGCTCGGCCCGGCGGGGGAGAAGATCTTTTCCCGGGTCCTGGACCTTGGAGCGGTGGAGATCCGCGATGTCGCCGTGACCTCCTCCGGCCAGATCGTGCTCGTCGGCGTCATGACGCCCGATGCCGGGAACGCCTTCGTCCTGCGGCTGAAGGGTGGAACCGGCGAGGTCATCTCTTCGATGAGTCTCGGCGGTGCCTACGCGGTCGCCGTTGATCCGGGGGGTGACGCTTACGTGGCCGGGGGCAGCTTCGTCGCCCGGATCAGGGAAAACCGGCCACCCGTCTGCTCCGGAGCCACGGCCAGCCCGTCCACGATCTGGCCGCCGGACCGGCGACAGGTCCGGATCTCGACCCTGGGGGTGACCGACCCGGACGGCGATCCGATCATCCTGAAGGTCACTCGCATCTTTCAGGACGAGCTGTTCACCGCCCGCATGGCCGACGCCGGGAGCCTGGGGACCGCGAAGCCGTGGGTACGGGCCGACCGCATGGACAACGGCGATGGCCGCGTCTACCACCTCTACTTCGAAGCCACGGATTCTGCCGGCGCCTCGTGCACCGGCGAGGTCAAGGTATGCGTGCCCATCCAGTCGGGCGGTACCTGCCGCGACGGTGGCGCGCGCTTCGACTCGACCGTGCCTCGATAACCAGGAAGGCAGGACGGGGTTTCAAGGTGTATGGAGAAGCGGTTCCCGCCTCTGGTCGAGGCGGGAACCCTGGGCTCTCAGGCACGAAGCTCTTGACAAACCACGGCACTTCGGGTTAATAACGCAAACGGGTTTTCGACTGTTCATCTCGATCAGGGGCTTGCGCCGTCCAGGTACCGGATTTCTGGTCTAGGGGGAGGGACTCTGCATGCTGCGAACCAGCAGCTACGTCATCTACGTCGACCTGCCCGACTCTCGCGAGGAGATGCTCATTGTCCACGGGTACTCCGGAGCCTATGACCGGGTGTCCCGCAACGTCGGTAGCTACCTGCGGTCTCTGGAAGCAGGCCCAGCTCCGGCGCCCCTGTATGGAGAGTGGAGCTCCTCCCCCGCCGAGCCCCCCGGCTGCGCTCTGCCCTCCGAGGCGACGATCGAGCGGCTCCAGAAGCGGGGGTATCTGACCGAGAAGACCAAAGAAGACGAAGAGCAGTTCTTTACGCGGGTGGCGGACCAGCATCATGGTCAGATGCTGAACGGCCGGCTCACCTACATCCTGATGCCCACCTACGACTGCAACCTGCGGTGCTCGTACTGCTTCCAGGACCACATGCGCACCAACCCGGCCTTCGGTCACCTGCTGCGGACCATGCAGCCGTCGATGATCGATCGCATGCTGAAGGCCTGGACCCGAATCGAAGCACGGCACCACATGCCGGCAGGATTCCGCCGCGACATCACCTTCTTCGGCGGCGAGCCACTCCTTGCCGGCCTCCGGCCGACCATCGAATCCATCCTCGAGAAGACCAAGGCGCTTGGCGAGGCCCGGTTCGGTGCGGTCACCAATGCCACCGATCTCGATGCCTACGGCGACCTGCTCCATCCCGAGGGCATCTCCTGGCTGCAGATCACGCTCGATGGACCGCAGCGCGAGCACGACCAGCGCCGGATCTACGCCGACGGCAGCGGCTCTTACGAGCGGATTGCGCGCAATCTCACCATGGCCCTGGACCAGGGGGTCCGCGTCTCGGTGCGGATGAACATCGACCGCACCAACGTCGATCAGCTCCCGGAGCTCGCGGACGAGATCGTTGCCCGCGGCTGGGACCGCTACAGCAACTTCAGCGCCTACACCGCACCCATTCACGCCAACAACGGCAAGACAGAGGTCACGACGACGCTGAGCTCCTGGCAGCTCGACAAGGCGCTGACCAAGATGCGCGAAGAGTACCCCAACATGCAGGTCATCTCCCTGCCGGACGACGGCATGCTTGCCCGAGTGCAGCGCCTGTTCGAACGGCAGTCCGACCCCAGCGCTTTCTTCAAGTCGAGCTTCTGCGGCGCTCACAACGGGATGTACGTGTTCGACGCTTTCGGCGACATCTACTCCTGTTGGGAACGGACAGGAAATCCCGGGGTTCGAATCGCTTCGATCACCGAAGACGGCGACGTGGCGTGGGATGAAGCGTCCCAAAAACTGTGGCGAAGCCGTACGGTCACCTCGAACCCGACATGCCGGAAATGCCGGTACGCGCTCTACTGCGGAGGTGGGTGCGCAGTCCTGGCGATGGACTTTCGTCAGGAGTTTTTCACCAATTTCTGCGACGGCTTCGGCAGCCGGTTCCGCTACGCGGTGGCCAAGGCCTATGAAAACAACCTGGAGCAGGGGGGAGCGGAAGCGGCCCGGGAAAGGGAAAGCGTGTGCGGCAGTTAGCAGCCGCCCACTGAGGATAAACCCGAAACAGGGAGGCGATGCCCATGGACGAAAAAGGCGAGGCTTCACGCGAGATGCGCAGCCTCAATGTCGATGAAATGGACGTCCGCGAGTTGGAGAAGCGGTTGGAGCTGTCGCTGGCCGGAGATGTTTCGAGTGCGGCAGCCTGGGACTGTTGCGTGGATGGTGGGTCCTGCCCTCAGCTCAAATGCTGTGAGCACAGCCCGACCTAGCCCGCTCCTGCCTGGCGGTGGGACGGCAAGCTCAAAATCATGGAGGGAAAAGATCCATGGATGAAAAAACAGGGTCGTCGCAGGAGATGAGCAGTCTCAATGTCGATGCAATGGACGTCCGCGAGTTGGAGAAGCGGCACGAGTTGTC
>DATANP010000149.1:0-19519 GCA_036266195.1 Thermoanaerobaculia bacterium
CCAGGTGGTGCGCGACGAGGCGCTCCTTGCCTCGAACACCATCGCCGAGTTCGAGAGCAGCCTGACCTTCGGCCAGCGCCTCGCCGACCGCGTGGCCCACTTCGGCGGGAGCTGGGCCTTCATCTGCACCTTCGGCGTGATCCTCGTAGTCTGGATCGCCGTCAACACGGTCCTGGCGTTCAGGCGGCCGTTCGACCCCTACCCGTTCATCCTGCTCAACCTGATCCTCTCCTGCATCGCGGCTCTCCAGGCCCCCGTCATCATGATGAGCCAGAACCGGCAGGAGTCGAAGGACAGGCTGCGGGCCGAGAACGACTACCAGGTCAACCTCAAGGCGGAGCTGGAGGTCCGCCTGCTGACCGAGCGCATCGACCACCTGATCAAGCACCAGTGGATGCGGCTCCTGGAGATCCAGGAGATCCAGGTCGAGCTGATGGAGGAACTGGGCCGCCGCCGGAAGGAGACGGCGGCCTCCGAGCCCGAGCCTCGTTGACACCCACTTCCCTGTTTGCTACCCTACGCTTCCCTCGGCGAACAGCCGGCTGGATGGCCGTTTCTCCAGGGAAGCATACGAAGGCCCGTAGCTCAGTTGGTTAGAGCGCTACGTTGACATCGTAGAGGTCAGCGGTTCGAGTCCGCTCGGGCCTACCAGGATCGACCAGATTGAAGACGATTTGACACCGGTGCTCAGGCGCTTAGCTCAGCTGGTTAGAGCGCTACCTTCACACGGTAGAGGTCGGCGGTTCGAGTCCGCCAGCGCCTACCAATCCTCCCCCCGCACATGACGCCCTGGCCGGTGGGGCGTTTGCTCCGGATCAACCCAGCCAGGGTCGTATTCTCATTGCAGGCGGCATTATGCAGACGCCCATACAGACGACGATAGCTGAAGTCGTCCAACTCACCCTCCCTGATGGCTCCGTTCGCGAGGTGCCGTCCGGGACCACTCCTCTCGAGGTCGCAGCCTCGATCGGACCCCGTCTGGCCAAGGATGCCGTGGGCGCCGAGCTCGACGGCAGGAAGGTGGACCTGCGCCTGCCCCTGCACCGGAGCGGCGCGTTCCGGATCTTCACCGTCAAGAGCCCCGAGGCCGGGGACTTCGTGCGCCACAGCGCCGAGCACGTGCTCGCCGACGCCGTGAAGCGACTGTGGCCCGAGGTCGAGATCGACGCCGGCCGCCAGGACCACTCCGAGAAGTTCCAGTACGACTTCCGCTTCTCCCGCGCCTTCACCCCGGAGGACCTGGAGAGGATCGAAGAGAAGATGCGCGAGATCCTCGCCGAGGGCAGCGGCTTCGAGCGCGCCGAGGTCTCCCGCGACGAGGCCGAGCGCCTGTTCCGCGACATGGGCGAGAACCTCAAGGTCGAGCGCCTCAAGGACATCCCCGAGGGCGAGACGATCACCCTCTACCGCCACGGCAGGTTCGTCGACCTCTGCCGCGGGCCGCACGCGCAGTCCACGAAGCAGATCGGCGCGGTCAAGCTGCTCGAGTCCTCGGGCGTGTTCTGGAAGGGCGACGAGAACAACGAGAAGCTGCAGCGCATCTACGGCACCGCCTTCGTCACCGAGAAGGAGATGGAGGAGTACCTGGCGCGCCAGGAGATGGCGCGGGCGCGCGACCACCGCCGCCTCGGCCAGGAGCTCGACCTGTTCAGCTTCAGCCCGCTGGCGCCGGCGAGCCCGTTCCTTCACCCGCGCGGCGCGGCGGTCTACAATGGGCTCATCGACTACGTTCGCGAGCTCTACAAGCGCTACGGCTACAGCGAGGTCATCACCCCGCAGATCCTCGACGTGGAGCTGTGGAAGACCTCCGGCCACTGGGAGAACTACAAGGACGCCATGTTCTTCGTGGATGTGGACGAGCGCCTATTCGCGGCCAAGCCGATGAACTGCCCGACCCACTGCCTGATCTTCGCCACCCGGCTGCGCTCCTACCGCGACCTGCCGATCCGCTACGCGGACTTCGGCCGGCTGCACCGCTACGAGCGCAGCGGCGTGACCAACGGTCTGCTCCGGGTGCGCTCGTTCTCGCAGGACGACGCGCACATCTTCTGCACCGAGGAGCAGATCGAGGGCGAGGTCCTGGCCGTGGCCGGCATGATCCTGGAGATCTACCGCACGTTCGGGTTCGAGCGCGTGGACGTCGAGGTGTCGACCCGGCCCGAGAAGCGGCTGGGCACGGACGAGACCTGGGATCGCGCCGAGGGCGCGCTCAAGGCGGCCCTGGACAAGCAGGGGATCGCCTACCGGATCAATCCCGGGGATGGCGCGTTCTACGGTCCGAAGATCGACTTCCATGTCTACGACGCGCTCGGCCGGAGCTGGCAGCTCGGCACGGTGCAGCTCGACTACCAGCTCCCGGAGCGCTTCGGCCTGACCTACGTGGGAGCCGACGGCGCGGAGCACCGGCCTGTGATGATCCACCGCGCCATGCTCGGGTCGCTGGAGCGCTTCATGGCGGTCCTGATCGAGCAGACCGCGGGCGCGTTCCCGCTCTGGCTGGCGCCGGTGCAGGCCGTGGTGCTGCCGGTGTCGGAGAAGTTCGGGGAGTACGCGGAGCAGGTGCGGCAGCGGCTCGCCGAGAGCGGTGTGCGCGTGGAGCTCGACTCCCGCAACGAGAAGCTGGGTTATAAGATCCGGGAGGCCCAGCTTCAGAAGGTCCCCTACATGCTGGTGGTCGGGGCGCGCGAGCAGGAGGAGGGCACCGTGTCGGTGCGCCGCCGCGCCGGGGACGACCTCGGGGCCATGCCGGTGGAGGCGTTCCTCGAAAGGGTCGTCTCCCTGTCGGGCTCTCGCAGCACTGAAATCTAAAGGAGACGAGATTTGACCCAAACCATCCGAGCTGAAGCTCGGCGCTCCCAGGGGGTGAGCTGAGTATCGACAAAGCCACGCGGATCAACGAGCGGATCCGGGTACGAGAGGTGAGGCTGGTGGACGGCGACGGATCCCAGGCCGGGATCGTCCCGATCGAGGAGGCCCTTCGGCGTGCCCAGGAGCAGGGGCTGGACCTGGTCGAGGTCGCTCCGACGGCCAAGCCGCCGGTCTGCCGCATCATGGACTTCGGCAAGTTCCTCTATCAGCAGAAGAAGAAGGCGCACGAGTCCAAGAAGAAGCAGAAGATCATCCAGGTCAAGGAAGTCAAGTTCCGCCCGAACATCGACGAGCACGACTACGACTTCAAGCTGAAGAACGCGCTCCGCTTCCTGGAAGAGGGCGACAAGGTCAAGGCGACCGTCCAGTTCCGGGGACGCGAGATGGCCCGCCAGGATCTCGGCCACAAGCTGATCCGGCGATTGGCGGAAGACTTGGGGGAGGCGGCAGTGTTAGAATCGTCGCCCGAAATGGCGGGGAACCGGATGCACGTGATCTTTGGACCGCCGCGCCATGCGGTGAAGAAGACAGAGACCCCTTCGGGGAAACAGGAAGCGGTCTGAGCAGGCCGCCCAGGATAAGGAAGGAGGTAACCCTTGCCCAAGCAGAAGACGCACAAGGGTGCCGCGAAGCGATTCAAGGTCACGGCCGGTGGCAAGGTGATTCGGCATCAGTCGATGCACAGCCACATCCTGACCAAGAAGACCACGAAGCGGAAGCGCAATCTGCGCAAAGCCGTCGAGGTCTCGCCCGCCTTCGCCGACACGCTGAAGAGAATGTTGCACCAGTAGTCCGCGGCTCCTCGTCCGAGGGGAGCCATCAGCCCTGAAATCGATCGCCGGCGGGAAGGGAACCTGTCCGCCGGAGATCGCGGCCCCCGGCTCTTGGAGCCGTGCGGGTCTTACCCGCTTTCCCGGACCGGGAGAGCTGAAACGAGGTTCGAGACATGGCACGTGTCAAGCGTGGTACCAAGCGCGTCCAGCGCCGCAAGAAGATCCTGGGTCTTGCCAAGGGCTATTACGGCACCAAGTCCAAGGCCCACCGCATGGCCAAACAGGCGGTCGACAAGTCGCTCGCCTATGCCTACCGCGACCGCCGTCAGAAGAAGCGCCAGCTCCGCGCCCTGTGGATCATCCGCATCAACGCGGCCGCCCGGATGCACGGCCTCAACTACAGCCGCCTGATCGCCGGCCTCAAGGCCGCCGGCTCCGACCTCGACCGCAAGGTCCTGGCCGACATCGCGGTCCATGACGCGGCGGCCTTCGGCGCCCTCGCGGAAGCGGCGAAGAAGGCGCTCGACAACCAGCAGCCCGAGCAGCGCGGATGACGCAGATCGACGAGCTCGCCTCGCGCTTCGAGCGCGAGGCGGCCGCCGCTTCCGACCGCGCCGCCTGGGAAGAGCTCCGCGTCCGCTGGATCGGGCGCAAGCAGGGGCTCGTGCGCGCCGCGCTCGACGGCATCAAGTCCGTCGAGCCGGCGGAGCGCCGCGCTTACGGCGAAGCCGTCAACCGGCTCAAGGAGACGGTGGAGAAGCGCCTCGCCGAGATGGACGAGGCGCTCGCCGCCCGCGAGCGGGAGGCCTCCCGGAAGGGCGCCGCCGTGGACGTGACGCTCCCCGGCCGCCGGCCGTCCCTGGGCTCGCTCCACCCGGTCACCCGGGTCGTCCGCGAGATGACCCAGATCTTCGGTGAGCTGGGCTACAGTGTCGCCGAAGGCCCCGAGGCTGAGACCGACTACCTCAACTTCGAGGCCCTGAATTTCCCGGCCGACCATCCGGCGCGGGACACCCAGGACACGTTCTTCCTCCAGAGCGGCCACCTGCTGCGCACCCACACGTCGCCGGTCCAGATCCGGACGATGCTGTCGCGCAAGCCGCCGATCCGCGTGATCTGCCCGGGCCGGGTGTACCGCAACGACAACGACCTGCGCCACTCGCCCATGTTCCACCAGGTGGAGCTGCTGGCCGTGGACGAGGGGCTGACCGTCGGCCACCTCAAGGGGACGCTGCTCGCGTTCCTGCGCCGCCTGTTCGCGCCGGACACCGAGATCCGGCTGCGTCCGAGCTTCTTCCCGTTCACCGAGCCGTCGGCCGAGGTGGATATCACCTGCCAGATCTGCAAAGGCAAGGGCTGTCCGACCTGCTCCGGCACCGGCTGGATGGAGCTGCTCGGCTGCGGCATGGTGGACCCGCGGGTGCTCGCCGAGTGCGGCATCGACCCCGACCGCTACTCCGGCTTCGCCTTCGGCATGGGGAGCGACCGCGTGGCCATGAACCGGTACAACATCCCGAACATCCGGACGTTCTTCGAGAACGACGAGCGTCTCCTGCGGCAGGTGCGCGGCTGATGCTGTTCTCCAAGGATTGGCTTGCCGAGTACGTCGACCTTCCGGAGCCCACCGAAGAGATCGCGAGGAAGCTGACCGACGTCGGTCTCGCGATCGAGGGCACCGAGGGGGACGGGGAGGACGTGCAGTTCGACATCGAGGTCACCTCGAACCGGGTCGACTGCATGAACCACCTGGGCGTGGCCCGGGAGCTGGCCGTGATCTACGGCCGGCCGCTCCGGATGCCGCCCACGGCTCCTCCCGAGGGGACGGCGCGGGTGGAGGAGGCGACCCGGGTGGACATCGAGGACGAGGAGGGCTGTCCGCGCTTCGTCGCCCGCGTGGTGCGCGGCGTGAAGATCGGTCCGAGCCCGGACTGGCTGCGCAAGCGGCTGGAGTCGATCGGCTCGCGCTCCATCAACAACGTGGTGGACGTGACCAACTTCATCCTCTGGGAGATGGGCCAGCCTCTCCACGCCTACGACCTGGCGAAGCTGGAGGAGCAGCGTCTCGTGGTGCGCCGGGCGCGGGAGGGCGAGACGCTGGTCACGCTTGACGGCATCGAGCGCAAGCTCACCCCCGAGATGCTGGTGATCGCCGACGCCGTCCGCCCCGTGGGCCTGGGCGGCGTCATGGGCGGCGCCGACAGCGAGGTCACGGACACCACCACGGACATCCTGATCGAGGGCGCCCACTTCGACCGCCGCCGGGTGCGCATCGCGGCGCGGGCCTTCGGCATGCACACCGACGCCAGCCACCGCTTCGAGCGCGGAGCCGATCCCGGGTCCTGCCTGGACGGCGTGACCCGGGCGGCGAGGCTTATCGCGGAGATCGCCGGCGGCACAGTATCCGCCGGGGCGATCGACCGGCGCCGAGAGAATTTCCCGCCGTCGCGCAGCGGCCGGCTCGATCTGGATCGCTTGGATGCTTTTGCCGGAGCCCCGATCCCCGCGGCCGACTCCGAGCGCTGGCTGACCGGCCTCGGCTTCGGGGTGACGCGCGTCGCGGAGCGCCTGTGGGACGTGACCGTCCCGACCTGGCGTCTGTACGACTTCCAGCCGCGGCCGGACGGCTCGGTCTACGAACAGGACCTGTTCGAGGAGGCGATCCGCCACTTCGGCTTCGCCAACATCCCCGCGGCCCTGCCGGGCATCCCGGGCGCCGACGCGCCGCGGACGCCCCGGCAGATCCTGCGCGAGAAGGTCCGTGACCTCCTGGCCGCCAGCGGCTACGCGGAGACGATCAGCTTCGCCTTCCAGTCGCCGGAGATGGACGCCGCGTTCCCCAGCCTGCGGCCGGACGCGAAGCCATCGTCGCCGATACAGCTCGCCAACCCGCTGTCCGACCGGTACTCGGTGATGCGGCGTTCGCTCCTGCCGAACCTGGTCGAGGTGGCACGCTTCAACCAGCGCCGCGGCCTGTCCGCGGTGCGGGTGTTCGAGATCGGGACCGTGTTCTACGAGAACCCGGCCACCGACGTCCCGGAGCAGCCGGAGCACGTCGCCCTGGTCTGCGGCGGAGTCTCGGGCACACCCTGGCAGCGGGAGGTCGTGCTCGACCTCTTCGATCTGAAAGGCGCCGTCGAGGCCCTGGCCGAGGCGGCCGGAGTCCGATTGGAGGTCCGTCCCGCGACGCTGCCCGGTCTGCTCGAAGGCAGTGCCGCCGAATTGTTTCGGGATGGACATCGGATCGGGTACTTCGGCCGGGTCGCGGAGGAGGAGGGCTACCCCCTCTATGCGGCCGAGATCGCGCTCGCCGGCTTCGAGGGTGGCGACGTGAGCCTGCAGGTCGAGGCGCCGTCGCGCTTCCCGGGCATCGACGCCGACTTCACCCTGACCCATTCCGTGGAGACCCCCTGGGCCGAGATCGACCGGACCATCGCCGGGAACCGCCCGGCGGACCTGGTCTCCTGGGAGATGACGGTCCGCTATCAGGGTCAGGGCGTGCCGGAGGGGGCGGTCAACACGACCGTTCACTTCCTCTACAACTCGCCCGAGCGCTCGCTCACGCAGGAGGAGGTCAACGAGCGCCAGCTCGCCCTGACCACCGAGCTGCAACGGCGTTTCGGCTGGAAGGGATAGGAGAAGCACCTTGGCGATCGAGTGGCTTGACGAGTTGGAGACCCGCGTCCGGGAAGCCGTGGCGCGGATCGGAGAGCTCCAGGAAGAGAACCGCGAGCTCCAGGCGCGCGTCGAGGAGCTGGAGACGAAGCTCGCGGCGGCCGTGGGAGAGACCGAGGGGAACGGCGACTGGGAGCGGGAGCGCGAGGAGATCCGCGGCCGGGTCGAGAGGCTGTCAAAGCAGCTCGAAGGGCTCCTCTGACCCCTCACCCCCTGGCCCCCTCTCCCATCGCACTCCCCCCACCCGGGAGAGGGGGGACGCCTTTGGAACGATATCGCTGCGATCCTGCCTCCCGGACCCGGTGAGGTTCCCCCTCTCCCGGTGGTCGGGAGAGGATGGGAGAGGGGGCCAGGGGGTGAGGGGCCTACCGGTCGGCGCCGATCACCTCGGCGATCCCCTTCACCCCGTCCCGCTCCATCAAGGCCAGCAGCTCCTCGTTGATCCGCCGGACCAGCGAGGGGCCCTGGTAGATGAGGGCCGTGTAGATCTGGACCAGCGAGGCTCCGGCCCGCAGCCGCCGCCACGCCTCCGCTCCCGACCCGATCCCGCCGACGCTCACCAGCAGCGTCCGGCCGAACAGCCGCCGGGCCACGGCCTCGAAGACCTGGAAGCTCTTCCCGGTCAGGACCTTGCCGGACAGTCCACCGAAGTCCTTCGCGCCGGGCAGCAGCGAGTAGTCGGTCGTCGTGTTCGTGGCGATGATCCCGGAGGCCCCGGCGTCCACCGCGGCCTCCGAGAGGTCGGCCGCATTTTCCGGGTCCAGGTCCGGCGCGATCTTCACCAGGACCGGCTTGCGGGTCAGCTTCCGCGCGACGCCGAGCAGAGAGCGGACGAAGGCCTCGTTCTGCAGGTCCCGGAGCCCGGGGGTGTTCGGCGATGACAGGTTGACGACCAGGTAGTCGGCGAGGTCGGCGAGCCCGCGGATCAGCGTCGTGTAATCGTCGAGCGTCTTCTCCGGCGGGGTCGCCTTGTTCTTGCCGATGTTGATCCCGAGCGGCACCGCGAGCGGCAGCGATCCTTCCAGATTCCGGCGCAGGGCCTCCATGCCGCCGTTGTTGAACCCCATGGAGTTCTGGAGCGACTCGGCGGCCGGGTGGCGGAACAGGCGAGGCCGGTCGTTGCCGGGCTGGGCGAGCGGCGTGACCGTACCCACTTCCACGAACCCGAAGCCGAGCGCGGCGAAACCCTGGATGGCCACGCCGTCCTTGTCGAGGCCGGCGGCGAGACCGACCGGGTTGGGCACCTCGCGGCCGAAGCACGTCTGGCGGAGGCGCGGATCGTCAACCCGGTTCCGGCCCGCGAGCAGGCCGCGGACCGGAGGCAGGGCCTGGACGGCGCGGAGCGCGGCCATGCCGGCGGCGTGTCCGGACTCGGCGTCGAGCCGGAAGAGAAGGCTCCGGAGAAGAGGATAGACGGCCATGTCGAGCGGCCGATTCTACCCTCTCCACCCCCTTGCCTGGACGGCTTGCGGAGTGTGCTATAGTGCTGCCCAAGCCAAACCGCTGGCAGGACGTAACTTGCTGCCCGGGTGGGCGTTAAGGACGGGATACGAACGCGCCATGCCAACCAATGTCGAGGTTGAGATCTTTGGGGCGGTGTACCGCGTCCGGGGCAATGAAGACGACACGGAGTACCTCCGGAGCCTGGCCGGCCTGGTCGATCGCAGGATGCGAGAGATCGCCCAGCACGTGAAGGGTGATACGACCCGGATCGCGGTTCTGGCGGCACTCAATCTGGCAGACGAGCTGTTCCGGGTACAGAAACAGCAGGAAGGGGAACGGGTCGAGATCCGGGAGAAGGTGGCGGAGCTGACCGAGGAATTAAGCCAGGCCCTCAGCGGTTGAGAGGGAGGCCGGCTTCCGGGCTCTGCCAGCTCAAAGATAGGATGGATAAAGAGTTTGCATCCCCTGTGTGGTTCGTGGTGGGTACCACGAATGTAGAACCAACATTCTTACCCAGGGAGTCTTTTACCCGCGTGGCCTGTGCCAGCCCCGCAAGCACGGGGACGCTAACGGCTCGTGGAGCGGACACCCACCTGGCGCGTTTCAGGTTCTAAACGCTGCGGCCCATCATGGCCGCACAGGGGATGCCTTTAATCATGTCGTTCTTTGCCCTCTCGTCTTGAGGGAGAGGGCCCTCCCGAATTCGACCGGTTCTCCTTCCCGATCCCTGAGATCAGGGGGGTAGACCGGTGAACACCGAGACGATTCTGGCCCTGGCTGCCGCGGTGCTCCTGATCGCCGCGGGGGTGGGAGCTTTCCTGATAATCCGCTGGGCTCGCAAGGATGCCCAGCGGATCGTCGACGAATCGCGCAGCCAGGCCGAGAAGATGACCCAGGAAGCCACGCGCGCCGGCGAGACCCGGATGCGCGAGGCCGAATTCGCCGCGAAAGAGAAGCTTCTCCAGGCCCGCACCGAGTTCGAGTCGGCGTCGCGCAAGCGCCGCTCCGAGCTGGAGGCCCTGGAGCGCCGCCTCACCCAGAAGGAAGACAACCTCGACAAGCGGACCGACGAGATCATCCGCCGGGAGAAGGAGCTCAACCAGCAGGAGCGCACCCTCTCCGGCCGCGAGAAGGACCTGGAGAAGAAGGAAGCCGACCTCGGCCGCATGGTGGATGAGGAGCGGACCAAGCTGGAGCACATCGCCGGCCTCACCGCCCAGCAGGCCCGCGACGAGCTGGTCCGGATGATGGAGGACGAGGCACGCATCGAGGCCGCGCACATCGTCAAGCGCATCGAGGACGAGGCCCGCGAGCAGGCCAACAAACAGGCGCAGCGGATCATCGGCATGGCGGTCCAGCGCTCCGCGTCGGACTACGTGTCCGAGACCACGGTCTCGGTCGTCATGCTGCCGAACGACGAGATGAAGGGGCGCATCATCGGCCGCGAGGGCCGCAACATCCGCGCCCTGGAGACGGCGACAGGCGTCGACCTGATCGTCGACGACACGCCCGAGGCGGTGATCCTCTCCGGCTTCGACCCGTTCCGCCGCGAGGTCGCCCGCGTCGCCCTGGAGCGCCTGATCACGGACGGCCGTATCCATCCGGCGCGCATCGAGGAGATCGTGGAGAAGGTCAAAGCCGAGTTCGAGCAGAAGATCCTCCAGGAGGGCGAAGCCGCGCTGCTGGAGCTGGGCATCCCGGGCATGCACCCGGAGCTGGTCAAGCTGCTCGGCCGCCTGCGCTACCGCACGTCGTACGGCCAGAACGTCCTCCAGCACAGCAAGGAGGTCGCCTTCCTGGCCGGCACCATGGCCGCGGAGCTCAAGGCGAACATCCAGGTCGCGCGCCGCGCCGGACTGGTGCACGACATCGGCAAGGCCATCGACCGCGAGATGGATGGCACGCACCTCCAGATCGGCATCGACCTGCTCCGCAAGTATGGCGAGACCGAGGAGGTCGTGCACGGCATGGCCTGCCATCACGGCGACTACGATCCGCAGACCGTGGAGGCCGTCCTGGTCACGGCGGCCGACGCGCTCTCCGCGGCCCGGCCCGGCGCCCGGCGCGAGGTCCTGGAGACCTACGTCAAGCGCCTGGAGAAGCTGGAGGAGATCGCCCAGGGCTTCAAGGGCGTGCAGAAGACCTTCGCCATCCAGGCCGGCCGCGAGATCCGGATCATCGTGGACAGCGGCAAGATCAGCGACGAGCAGGCGCTCTGGCTGTCCAAGGACATCGCGCGCAAGGTGGAGGCGGAGCTGACCTACCCCGGCCAGATCAAGGTCACGGTGATCCGCGAGACCCGGTCGGTGGAGTACGCCCGCTAGCCATGAAGCTGCTCTTCGTGGGCGACGTGTTCGGCCGTCCGGGCCGGAGGGCGGTGCAGACCCTGCTCCCCCGGCTGATCGACCGCCACAAGGCCGACTACGTGGTGGTCAACGTGGAGAACTCGGCCGGCGGCTTCGGGGTCACGCCCGACGTCCTGGCCGAGCTCGAGCCGGTGGGCATCCATTGCTACACGACCGGCAACCACGTCTGGGACAAGAAGGAGGGGGTGGCGCTGCTCGACCGCGTGCCGAACCTCCTGCGCCCGGCCAACTACCCCGACGGCAACCCGGGCAAGGGGCTGCACGTCGGGGAGACGGCCGCGGGCATCCCGGTCGCGGTGATGAACCTCGAGGGCCGGGTCTTCATGAGCAACCTCGACGACCCCTTCGAGAAGGCGGATCGTCTGCTGGCGTCGCTCGACCCGAAGGTCAAGGTGATCCTGGTCGACTTCCACGCCGAGGCCACGAGCGAGAAGCAGGCCCTTGGCTTCTATCTCGACGGCCGGGTGAGCGCCGTGCTCGGCACCCACACCCACGTGCCCACCGCGGACGAGCGCATCCTGCCGCAGGGCACCGCCTTCCAGACCGACGCCGGCATGACCGGCCCCTACGAGTCGATCATCGGAGTCCGCATCGACAAGGTCGTGAAGCGCTTCCGCCTCCAGACCCCCGCCCCCTTCGAAGTCGCCAAGCGCGACGTCCGCCTCGCCGGCACGGTCATCGACATCGACGAGACTACGGGCAAGGCGCGGTCGATCGAGCGGTTGCTGGTGCCCGACGAAACGGTTTGATTCGCATCGACAACATAGTTCGATGATGTACTTCATGAGGCTTCGATCGAGCGCCCTGCTCCTGGTGTCAATCCTGGGCACTGCCGCGGCCGGCCATGGTGCCACCCTGGCCGAGCGCGCAACGGCCATCGATTCACCGACCCGCGGCGGCGAGGTTACGCTCTCCGGACCTCTCAAGGTGGGCCGCGCCGAGATTGCTCCGGCGGAAGGCACCCGGGTCCGCGCACTGATGGCAGGCGGCGTGCCCTGTGGTCTGGTCTTCGATGGACCGGCGCGGCTGCGCTACCGCGTCGAGGACCGGTTCAGCATTCCCGTGGCCGAGCGCAACGTGCACCGGTTCTGGGAGCTGAAGACCAAACCGTCGGATCAGGGGCTTGAGATCTCCGAGGATCTCTCCGGAGCCGTGGTCTGGGGATGGGGCTTGAGCCAGGCGACGGGCGAGGCCACGGCTTCCGGTCCGGGTCTGCCGGGTTGGGCCGCGGATCTCCTCGTGGGCCGCCGCTTCAGGCCGCCGTCGCACGACCTGCTGGAGAGCGAGGCGAACGGCGTCGCCGGGGCGCGGTATGCGCTCCTGGGCGGCGGCGCCGACCTGCTCCTCAGCGTCGATCCGCGTGTCGGCGAAGAGAACCTCTACCGGCTGGCGAAGGCGACCGACCCCGGACAGAGCTTCCGCCAGGGGATCTGGGCGACGGAGCTCGTGGCGCAGCCGATCGGCCGCGCCTGGTGGGAACGGCCGGCGGCCGAGCTGGTGGCCGAGCACGAGCGCATCGCGGTCGAGAATCCGCGTGGCGAGATGCTGCGGATCGTCAGCCAGTCCCGGCTGCGCGCGCACCGGGCGGGTCTGGCGCTCTGGCGGGCCGACCTCTTCGACCGGGTCTACGACGACGATGGCCGGCGCTATCCGGTCACCGTCCGGAGCGTCCGGGTGGACGGCCAGGCGGCCGACTTCCTTCATGAGGACGACGACCTGCTGGTCGCGTTCGGCCGCGGCCTTGCGGACAAGGACACGGTCGAGGTCGAGGTCTCCTACGACGGCGCGTTGGCTCAACGGCTTTCCGGCAACTCGTTCTGGGTGCTCGGAACCGTGCCCTGGTATCCGCGGCAGGGGCTCGAAGGCGAGCTGGCGACGATCGAGATCTCCGTCGACGTGCCGGAAGGCTTGACGCCGATCGCGTCGGGCGCCGAGGTCTCGCGGACGGTGGAGGGGGGCCGGAGCAGGCTTTCGACGCGGCTCGATCAGCCGATGCAGTTCGCCGTGGTGACGGCCGGCAAGTACCGCATCCTGGAGAAGGAGCAGGGCGGCCTGACCTGCCGGGTCGCGACCTATGCCTTCCTCAAAGAGGACGCCGCGCGCGACACGATCGAGCGGTTCTTCCTCGGCCGCGGCTTCCTCGAAAAGCTCTTCGACGAGCCGTATCCCTTCCGCGACTTCACCATCGTCGAGATCGACAGTTGGGGCTTCGGCCAGGCGCCGCCGGGCGTGCTGTTCTACACCAAGGAGTTCTACACCGCGCCGGTGGAGCGCAAGACGCGCTGGTACTTCCAGGACCTCAACGCGCGCTACTACCACGAGATCGCCCACGGCTGGTGGGGGCACGTGGCCAAGATGAGCTCCGCGGACGAGGCCTGGCTGACCGAGGCGCTCTCCGAGTACAGCGGCGCCCTGTCGGTCTGGTATCTGTTCGGCAAGGAGCGCGGGGACTACGAGCTCAACCAGATGATCAAGGATTGGACCAAGGCGTCGAGCGAGCTCCGTCCGGGAGCGAGCCTCTACCTCACCAACCACCTCGCGCAGCACGACGAGCGGGACGAGGACGACTTCCTCCGCCTACGCTACGCCAAGGGACCGCTGGTCATCCATGCCCTGCGCCTCGAGCTTCAGCGGCAGAAGGGGAGCGTGGCCGAGGGCGACCGCGTGTTCACCACGCTCCTGCGCAACTACATCAAGAACAACCGTTTCGGACACGCGACGACGCGCGGCTTCGTCGAGGAGCTCGACAAGCTGACAGGCGGCAACTGGCAACCCTGGTTCGAGCGCTACGTCTACGGAACAGAGATCCCGCAGCTGCCCAGGTAGAGTCCGCCGCCGAAAGCATCGTCAACCTTGAAGTGACGTGGCCTTCTGCTGGGCGGGGGCGGTATCGACTTATCCGCGGCTCGGTAAGGTTGCTGGAGACGCGACAACCCTTGTCTGGCGCCGCGAAAGCCTGACGCGCGGCAAGACAGGCTTGCCTGCCGGAAAACAAGGCTGACTACTCAGACCCTCGACTTATCCAGGGCGCGGCAAGCTTATCCGCCGTCCGCTAGCATTATCGGGAAGCCCGACAAGCTTATCAGAGGCCAAACAACCTTGTCGGCCTCCAGGACAAGCTTGTCGATGGCAAGATCACGGTAGCGGTAGCCAGGATAACGGTATCCGCGGCAAGTCAAGGTTGCAGGCCGGGAAACAAGGTTGTCCCGCCGTCGATAAGCTTGTCGGACGGAAAAGCAACGTTGTCTCGCCGCCGACAAGCTTGTCGGCCTTCCGACAAACCTACGCCGTGGCTTGGCAGGCTTCTCCGGCGGCCGGCAGGTCCTGGCACGGGCAAGCCCCCTTCCAGCGCCCACACTGAGTTAGGTTTAGAATCAGGTCAAAGGAGCCGCTCCCGGGTCTGCTTTCACCCAACCCTTGGGCGCTTGACCCATGGTCGAAACGAAAACCCAGATCGAGCTGATCAAATCCCTGATCAACGACGTCGAGAGAGGGCGCCCCATCGTTCCACTCATCGGCGCGGGTTTCTCCGTCGAGTCCGGAATGCCGGCGCTCTCCGGTCTCACCGAATACCTCGCCAAGGTCCAGTGCTACATCCTCCAGAGTATCTTCAGCCCAGGCACGGTGTTGCAGGACAGACGCGTAGGAAGCTCCTACGATCAGGACCCAAGCCTCTTCATCGGCGACTTCGGCTGGCCGGATCCGCACCGTATGAACGCGGACCTCTGGGCCTGGGTGCATTTCGCGTGCAAGAGGCATCCCGAATATCGGAGTCTGCTGCTGCATCAGGTCCAGGCCGAGCACCTCCGTGACATCGGGCGCCACGATCCGGGTCTGACCGTGCTGGTCCAGGAGAGGCTCATCGGCCGCGAGCTGCTGGATCTGCTCAAGGAGATCCAGGGCGCGTCACCCGAGACCGACGAATTGATCCGGGAGTTCCGGGAGCTCCCGGGCCCGGTCTCCCGGATTCGGCTGCTCCGCGAGCTGTCGACTTCCGAGAAGTGCCTGGAGAGCGAGATCGACAAGCCGGCGGGTCCCTTCCCGGATCTGAACCTCTATGGCAACTGGAAAACGCTCCTCGCCTATCTGACCAGCTCGAATCCCGACTACGTCGACACCCTGTTCCAAAGCCTGGTCAAGGGGCGCCAGCCGGGCACGACCCACCGGTTCCTGGCCTTCCTCACTCCGATCCTGAACCTGAGGCTGTTCCTGACCATCAACTTCGACCATCTGCTGGAGAGGGCCCTGCGGCTCGAAGGGCTGCAACCCACGGTCTACGAGGTGTCCCGGGAGTCTCCGCTTCCCCATCCCACGCTGGTCCAGACCGAGCTGTCGGTCGTGAAGCTTCACGGCGGGACCTTCGGCCTGCGCGTCGGAGAGGAGCTCGAGCAGCCTCTCGACGAAAACAGCCGCAGGCGTCTCGAGCACTATCTGAAGCCCGACACGGCGTCCGACGTGGCCCTGCTCGTGATGGGGATCGGCGGCCGGGACCGCAGGATCCGGGATCTCGTCGAGCTGGTCGCCAAGCGGCGTTCCAGTCCCGACTCCATCTCCGTGTACTGGATGCACTTCGAGCCCGAGTGCCCGGAGCTCATCTGGAAACTCGCGAAGCGTCTCGAACCCGAGGGCGGAGTCAGCCCGATCTGCCCGGTCCGGACGTACAGTCCGAGCGCGTTCCTCCAGGAGCTCTACTACCGGGCGACGAGCTCCTATCCTCCGAGCATCCATGCCTACAGCCCGACCATCATCCGGCCGATCGACTCGTCGGAAGCCAAAGACCCCGATCAGGAGGAAAAACTCGCCAATTCGAAGATGCCGATCCACATCTTCCTGAACGCACCCGGCGACCTGAGCCTCGAAGCGTCGCTGCGGCTCGCCCGGTTCGTCTCCCTCAAGGCCGGTTCCCATACGCCGATCTGGGTGGACCTCGACGTCATGCACTCCATCGCTGACGTGATGGAGGAGATCTTCCGGCAGGTGCGCAAGTATGACCGCTGGCTTTCTCCGAACCTGCTGCCCACCGGGCCCGCCCCCGACGATCCCGACGAGGCGAGCAAGGCCGTGCGCCGCATCTACACGGCACTCAGCCGGGGCCGTTACGTGCTCGCGTTCAACTCGGTGGGCTCGTTCGGACGGCCGCCCACGTTCCACCACGGCTGGGAGGAGCCGGCCGACCGCGGGCAGTTCTTCTGGCGGCTGTTCCAAGCGGCTCACCGGCCCATCGACGGCGAATGGAAGGAAGAGGACCGAGCCGCTCTGTCCAGAGGGCCTCTGAGAGATTCGATTCTCGCGTTCTCCATCGATCCCCTGGGTCAGTTGAACCCCGAAGACCCCGAGCGGCTTCCGGAGCTCTACACGCAGGTGAGGGAGCTCGGCTCGCCGATCGTCGAGTGCCATGGACCGCTTCCGACCCGCCAGACCGACGATGCTCTCCGCGTGCGATGGGATTTCGACGTCCTGCTCCTGCTCAGCTCGTTCCGGCGCCGGCGCAGCATTGTGGCCCTGCGACGCTTGCTGCCGGAGCTCGTGCCCCGTGCCGTCACCGGCGACCAGAAGGAGCGGAATGCCCGCATCGACGCCCTGCTGGAGAGCCTCGAGAAAGGATATGTCAGGAGGCTGGAGGGCGGACAATACTGGATGTCCGTGCACATGAGGAACCGGATCTACAAGATCGGTCAGCGCTACACGGACTCGAAGGCCCTGGCGAGCCGGATCGAGCTCCGGATTCCCAATCGGACGAAAACCCCCCGCAATCTCGCCCGCCTTGCCTCGATGCACGAGAGCATCGCCGATTTTTATTATTCCGAGATGTTCGCCGCGTCGCAGGATGCCGTGGCCCTGCTGGAGCATCTCTATCACCGGATTTCTGCGCTGCGCTATCTCACGAAGCTCGACGCCTGGATTCCCCAGGAGGGTCTCGGCAGCCTGCCCGAGCCGGTCGCCGCGAGCCTGCGGGAGTATCTCGGCAGGTGGTATCTGCCCAACGCCGAGCCGGTCCGCAAGAGGTTGCGCGAGCTGCGCCTGCACCGCCTGAGATCGCTCCGCGCGGTTCTGGAGCGCGAGAGGGAGCGGCTGTTGAGCGATGTCGCCTCCGATACCCTGATCGGCTGGATCGACTGGATCCGGGACAAGGACCTGCCGCGTTTCCTCGTCAGGACCTGCCTGATCTCCGTCGGCGGCGCGCCGACCGGGACTCTTCCTGCGGACGACGACCTGGAATCTCAGATCGAAGCGGAATGCGAGAATCTGAAAGACTTGATCGAGGATTTGAGGGCCGACGTGCTGCGCGACAAGATGGATTTCCTTCCCTGGGCCGACCTGCGCGCAGGGCAGCTCCTGAAGCTCCTGGACCTGAAGTCTCCTGTTCTGGAGGCCCTGCCGTCGCTGATCCGCGGAGACTATGGCGCCGAGCAGGCCCACCAACTCGAAGGCGATCTCAATGCCATCGGCCAAGGCGCGGCGAGGCTGGATCTCGACGGTCAACGGAAGGTCGTCCTGGCCCTGTGTGATCTCTGGGCCTGTCTGCGCGGCTGCGGAGAGCTGGCGCGGGCCAGACAGGTCCTGGAGTGCCTGGACCGGATCGCGGCGCGCTGCTCCAGCGGAGCGAACCGGAATCCGGTCCTGGAGCAGTTGCAGGTGGCCGTCCTGAGGAGCAAAGCGGACCATGGGCTCACGGGCCTCAGTCCCTGGGCCTCGCGGACGATCTCGGACACGGACGTGGCCGAGCGTTGCCGCGACACCATCGAGGCCTGCCGCGAGGCTCTGCGCATCATCGAGTGGGGGGCAGGGAGCGACTACGGTCGCCACAAGTCCTACTTCCATTCGCTCAAGGGCCGGGCTCATTACCTCCGCAAGGAGTTCACGGAGGCGTTCCAAGAGATGGACCTCTCGCAGGTCGGCACCTCTTCCGAGATCGGCGCCATGCGCGAGGCGCTCGCCGTGGGCCTGCTGCGGCTGGCAGAGCTGCTCATGGCGCGCGCCGACGCCGTCATTGCGGAGGAGCGGAGCTGGGAACTGGCGATGACCTACGCGCAAAGGCATCTCTTCCGGGCGGAGGACGTACTGACGCGGGCGGAGGAGATGCTCGCTGGAGCGCGGCAGAACGTCGAGTGCTGGGTCTGTCTGTACCAGCTCAAGGCCCAGGTCCAGGTGGAGCATCTGCTCCTGCAGGTTTCCGAATCGCCGGGGGAAGATCCGGAGGTCTGGCACCGGCGGTTCATCGCCCAGTTCCTGCAGCGGCTGAAGACCGGCCTACGGGCCATCCGCCAGGGGCTGGATGTCGTGCCGCGCATCCGGAACGAGGAGCCGATCACCTCCCGGGACTTCCGCCTGACGCGGCTGCTGCAGGCCTGGATGGAGCTGATGATCTGCGGGGCCTACCTCACCCGGAGGATCGACAGGGATCAGCACCTGGATGAGGACAAGCTCTGGCAGCGGTGGGAGTTCCTGAACAAAGCGGTCGGAATCCACGCGCTCCATAGGAGCACCCATCCCTTTTTCAAACGCCTCGACGGCCTCTATGCTCCCAGGCGGTACCCGCACGGCAAGGAAGGCCGCGACGAGACGTTGGCCTGGATTCGCGGGTGCGCCAGCAGCGGCGCCATCGAAGAGCTGGTGAAGGCCCTGGGCTCGTGACGGGCGGCTTCACCCGCCCGGCCGGGTCAGCAGCACGTACCCCTCCAGCACGTCCTGGTCCTGCGTCACGGGCACCAGCGGCAGCGGCGCCTTGAGCTTCTTCAGGTCGTCGCGCTGGGCCAGAATCCAGACGTGGCCGGGACGGCGGGCGTACTCCTGGAGCTTCGTTTCGCTGTCGAGCTCGACGGCGAAACGGCGGCTGTAGAAGAGGAAGGTCGAGTCGAGCCGGGGATAGATGCCGTAGGTGTCCCCCGGCTGCAGGCGGGTCAGCAGCTCCTTGGACATTCCGCGGGCCGACTTGACCACGTCGAAAGTCGGGATCACGGTCAGGGCGGCCATGAGCGCCACGGTCCCCATGCCGGCCGCGATGCCGGCGGCGGCTCTCGGGACCTGCCCCCGTCTCGCTTGCCAGGCGGCGTAGAGGGCGCCGATCAGGAGCGGCAGGAAGCAGAGGGTGACCTGCCAGACGAGGCGGTCGCCCCCCAGCGGGGCCGCTTCCTTCCGGCCCCGGCCGGCGATGGGCAGGGCGATCTCGATCAGGAGCGCCAGCAGCGCGATCAGACCGGCCGGCCAGACTACCCAGCGCTTCCTCTCCGGCCAGTGGGCGGCGATCCAATCGAGAGAGGCGCCGACGAGCAGCGCCATCGCCGGGTACATGGTCAGGATGTAGACCGACCGCTTCGCCGGCGAGATGCTGAAGAAGACGACGGTCACCACCATCCAGGCGAGTGCGAAGAGAAAGCCTTTCCGGTCTCTCCCCTC
>DATANP010000150.1:0-6538 GCA_036266195.1 Thermoanaerobaculia bacterium
AACAGAAGGTCATGGATGCCCGGGCCCGTTCCGGCATGGCGTGGGCCGATGACGTCTTCACCCCGGACGGAATCCAAGTCAAGCTCAAGGAGCCGGGGGACGTGTCGACAGCCTTCCGCGCAGCCGCGGTCCTGGACGGACTGGTCTTTCGGGATGGAAAGATCAAGAGCGGCGGCATCACCGACTACAGCCATGCCGGCTGGAACGAGATGTTCACCGAGTGCTACATGCTCTACTTCACCGACCCCGATCTCCTCAAGGCCATCCGGCCTCACATCTACCAGTACTTCGAGGCGATCTGGCCACAGGTGAAAAAGAAGAAGTAGGCAGTGTCGGCTCCGCGCGGGTTTTTGCGTAGAGCTGAAGGATGGGGACTGACGCATGTTGAGCCAGCGCGTCCGCCGGGGCTCCTCGGATGCCAGCGAACGGGACGCGCGCCGGGCCGCCACGGTGGCGCTGCGCCACGAGGCGGTCGAGCCCCTCGGAGCGGCGAAGACGGAGGACGGACAGCTGCCGGCGCACGTCCGGGAGACGGTCCGCTCTCCCGGGGAGCCGCTCGACGAGCGGCTGCGGAATGCTCTCGAACCGCGCTTCGGCCACGATTTCAGCCGGGTGAGGGTGCACACGGATGGCCAGGCCCGGCAATCCGCCGGCGAGCTGGGGGCCCGCGCCTGGACGTCCGGCGAGCACATCGCCTTCGGGGCCCGGCGCTACGAGCCTTCGTCCCATACCGGACAGACCCTCATCGCCCATGAGCTGGCGCACGTGGTCCAGCAACGACGGTCCGGCCGGCCCGCGCTCCAGCTCGACAGCGAGCTCGAGCCTTTTCCGGAGGACGAACGCAAGAAGATCCGGGTGCTGACCGCTGGACTCTCCGCGGAGGGGGACGCCATCGCGGACCAGTATTTTCGCGCGAAGGGGAGCATCATCCCCATTCCCGCCGACCGCAAGATCAGGCTGGGCTCGACCATGCCCGACGAGCTGAAAGAGGGGCTGACGCGGGTCGCCGCCGGCCTGACCCTCGCGGCCCCGGGGGCCAAGGGTCCCGTGCTAGCCGAGAACACCAGCGTGACGATCGCCGTGCGAGCCGCGGGAAGGACGGTCCGCTTCAGCCGCTTCCGGCACGCTTCCGGCGGAGCCGCAGGCGCCGAGGATGTCGTGCTGGTCGAGGATCTCGGCAGGACCGAGAAGGCGCCGCTGGCCAGCCCGACCGAGATCCAGTTGCCGTCGCCTCTCTTTCGCGGCAGCACCCTCCCCTACGTGGAGGCGACGAAGCTGGCCGAGTGCAGCACGAATACGGGCGATCTCGACCGCTGCCGGCGGGATGTCCTGGGCGAGAAGCTGGTCCCGGTCGGACCGTCTCCCGGAACAGTCCTGAGCAAGGAGAGGCTCGACATCCGTGGGACGAAGCTGACCCGGGAGGCCGGCTGGACCTGGAAGGACTGGAACCCGATCCAGGGTGTGCTGGAGGCGCTCCCGGACTCGATCCTCCAGGAGGCCGCCGGCTCGCGCTGGTTCCGCGAGGCCGCCAAGGTCTGCACTCCGGCGGCGGTCCGGGCGGGCTCGTGCGATCCCAACCGGGCTGCCGAGGCGGATGGCATCACCCGGAAGGTCACGGTGTTCGATAAGGCCTTCGAGGCGACCTCCACGAGGTCCGGGACGAGCACGGAGCTGCAGCGGAAGATCACGCACGAGATCGGGCACCTCGCCGATGCCAGACCCATCCGGGGAACGGCCGATCCGACGAAGCACCAGACCCTGTCCGGCATCGGCGTGCAGCACGGCATGCTCGGAGGCAGGCGCACCCTGCTGGACGTCCCGAGCACGACGACGACCGGCGATTTCCAGAAGGCGGCGATCGCGGACGGACTGGTGACCAGCGGCGGCCAGATCGTCTCCGGCGCGCTCACGGAGTACGGGCAGACCAGTTGGAAGGAGCTGTTCTCCGAGTCCTTCGCCCTCTACACCACGGACCCCGACCTGCTGCGCGCCGTCCGCCCCAACGTCTTCGCCTACCTGGCCGCGAGGTATCCCCGGCGCTGACGCTCAGCCCGGCAGGATGTAGTAGAAGGCCGCGATCACCAGGGCGCTCAGGCCCAGCACGATCAGGTTCAGGAATACGGCGATGCGGGCCACGTTCCGGGTCTCCGGACGGCGCAGGCCCACGAGGCCGAAGAACAGACCGACTCCCGCCAGGACCGGGACGGAGAAGGCGGTCAGGATCGGGCGATAGAAAATGCCACGTCCCGAAGGCAGGAGGGCGACCAGGAACCGCGCGCCGAGCGACGCCGCGAAGAAGACGAGGGAGAGGACGTGCCAGGAGTCCGGCATCTGGAGTACGGAGTACTCCCCTTCGTCGAAGGGCAGCGGATCGTCGGGTCGAATGGCGCTCATGGAGGCGGAGACATTCTACCGGATCGGCATCACTCCGCCGGCAGGCTCCGCTTCAGCTCCTCGGCCAGCACCTCCAGATGGGTGCTCTGGCTGAGGCGCTCGGCCTCCTCGTCGCCCGGGATGTCGAGCCGGTCGGAGATGTGCCGGAGCTTCTGCAGGATCTTCGTCGTCTCCTGCTCGGCCAGCAGGCTGATCTGAAGATTGAGATGGGCGCGCTGGTTCGAAAGCCGGCTCATCCGGTTCTGGCTGATCAGCACGAAGATCGCCAGGATCACCCCCTCGGTCGAGACGATCAGCGTCAGGATGCCGAAGGGGAAGGGATCGAAGGGCTTCACGCCCGGGATCCCTCCCAGGTTCACCGCGAACCACACCGCCAGCCAGATCAGGTGGAGCACCACGAACGTCATGCTCCCCATGAACCGGGTGATCCCATCGCTGACCCGCTCTCCCGGGGTCCTCTGGTCGATCGCCTCGTGCTCCAGCTTCGCGATCGTGCGGATATTCTGCTGGGCGGACCGGGTCGTCGCCTGGGCGCTGATGTCGGAAGTCTCGCTCATCCGCTCTTCCGGTTTGCATCTCCGGTGCCAGATGGTCCGCGGATTGCATGTTCCCGCGACCGGGAGTCGGTTCCATCGTTGAACCTCTACCGGCTCCCTTTCATTACTTTGAGGGAGATGGAAAGCGTGCAGAGCGTGAGCTGTGGACATTCGCGCGGAATCAAGAATCGAAGCACGATAGGACTTCTGATCCTCTTCATCCTCCTGGCGCTCGGCTGCCAGACCAAGGCTCCGGACGAGCAGCAGACCGCCAAGGGCACCGGCTCTCTGAATGGAAAGATGGGGCTCGCCGAGCTCCAGGCGGACGACGGGCAGTGGGTCATGCCCGCGAAGAACTACGCCAGCACCCGCTACAGCGGGCTGCAGCAGATCAACGCCCAGAGCGTCCGCAACCTCAAGGTCGCCTGGACCTTCTCGACCGGGGTGCTCAACGGCCACGAGGCCGCGCCGCTCGTGGTGGGGAGCACGATGTATGTGGTTACGCCGTTCCCCAACATGCTCTACGCGCTGGACCTCTCCCAGCCCGGCGCGCCGGCGAAGTGGACCTACAAGCCCAACCCGGACCCCGCTTCCCAGGGCGTCGCGTGCTGTGATGTGGTAAACCGCGGCGCGGCTTACGACAACGGCCGTATTTTTTACAACACCCTGGACGGGCATACGGTCGCGGTCGACGCCGCCAACGGCCAGGAGGTCTGGAAGACCAAGGTCGGCGACATCAACAAGGGTGAGACGCTCACCATGGCGCCACTGGTGGTCAAGGGCAAGGTCCTGGTCGGCAACAGCGGTGGCGAGATGGGCGTCCGGGGCTGGCTGACCGCGCTCGACGCCGCCAGCGGCAAGATCGCCTGGCGGGCCTATCACACGGGCCCGGACAAGGATGTCCTGATCGGCCCCGGGTTCAAGCCGTTTTATCCCCAGGACCGCGGCACCGACCTGGGGGTGAAGACATGGCCCGCTGACGCCTGGAAGACCGGCGGCGGCACGGTCTGGGGATGGATCTCCTACGATCCTGAGCTCGATCTCATCTACTACGGCACCGGCAACCCGGGCCCGTGGAACCCGGACCAGCGGCCCGGCGACAACAAGTGGACCACGGGCATCTTCGCGCGCGACCCCGACGACGGCCACGCGGTGTGGTACTACCAGACGAGCCCGCACGACCTCTACGACCACGACGGCATCAACGAGAGTCTGCTCCTGGATCTGAACGTCGGCGGCCGTCCGCGCAAGGTCATGGTGCGCGCTGAGCGCAACGGCTACGTCTACGTGATCGACCGCGCCACCGGCGAGGTGCTCTCGGCCAACCCGTTCGTCTACAACACGGCGTCCCGCGGCGTGGACCTGAAGACCGGCAAGCTGATCCCGGTCCAGGCCAAGGAGACCGGCGTGGGCAAGGTCGTGCGCGAGATCTGCCCCGCGGCGCCGGGCGCCAAGGACTGGCAGCCCACCGCGTTCTCGCCGCGCACCGGCCTGGTCTACATCCCGCACCAGAACCTCTGCATGGATTACGAAGGGGTGGAGGCGAACTACATCGCCGGCACCCCGTTCGTCGGCGCCAACGTGCGGATGTACGCCGGGCCCGGCGGCCACCGCGGGCTGTTCACGGCCTGGGACCCGGTGAAGGGCAAGGCGGTCTGGCAGGTCAAGGAGGACCTGCCGGTCTGGAGCGGGGCGCTCACGACCGCGGCCGACCTGGTCTTCTACGGCACCATGGACGGCTGGTTCAAGGCGCTCGACGCCCGCACCGGCCAGGAGCTGTGGAAGTTCAAGGTCGGCTCCGGGATCATCGGCCAGCCGATCACCTACCGTGGACCGGACGGCAAGCAGTACGTGGCCGTCCTCTCCGGCGTGGGCGGCTGGTCCGGGGCCATCGTCTCCGGCAAGCTGGACCCGCGCGACGCCACCGCGGCCCTGGGCTTCGTCAACGCCATGACGGACCTGCCGAAGAAGACGACCGAGGGCGGCATGCTCTACGTCTTCGCGCTGCCGTGAGAGGGGAGGGGATAGCGATGAGGAAAGCGATCATTCTCCTCCTGGTCCTGGCGGGAGCGGCCGGGCTGCTGGCCCTGGGCGTCCACAAGCCGGAAAGGGTGCTGCGCGTGTGCGCCGACCCAAACAGCCTGCCGTTCTCGAACCGCCGCCTGGAAGGGTTCGAGAACCGGATCGCCACGCTGATCGCCCGCGATCTGGACGCCACCGTCGCGTACACCTGGTGGCCCCAGCGCCGCGGGTTCGTCCGCAACACGCTCAACACCGGCGACTGCGACGTGGTGATGGGGGTTCCGGCCAGCTACGAGCTGGTGCTGACCACCCGGCCGTACTACCGCTCGACCTACGTCTTCGTCTCCCGCCGGGACCGGCACCTCGGCGTGCGCTCGTTCGATGACCCGGTGCTGCGCCGCGTGAGCATCGGGGTGCAGCTCGTGGGGGACGACTACGCCAACTCGCCGCCGTCCCAAGCCCTGGCCGCCCGGGGGGTGATCGGCAATGTCCACGGCTACAGCGTCTACGGCGACTACTCGCAGGAGAGTCCGCCCAAAGCCATCGTGGATGCCGTGGGCCGGGGCGAGGTGGACGTGGCCGTGGTCTGGGGGCCGCTGGCCGGCTACTTCGCGCGGCGCCAGCCCGTGCCGCTGGACCTCGTGCCCGTCTCGCCGCAGATCGACCTGCCGTTCCTGCCGTTCGTCTTCGACATCTCGATGGGGGTCCGCCGTCAGGACAAGGCCCTCAAGGAGGAGCTGGACGGGATCCTGGAGAGGCGGAAGCCCGAAATCGACGCCATCCTGGACGCCTACGGGGTCCCCAGAGTCGGAAAGGAGCATCGAGCATGAAGTCTCGCCACTGGGTGGTCCTGGCCCTGATGTTGGCGGCCTGCCAACGGGAGCAGCGCGAGCTGCGCACCCTGCCGACCGAGGCCTCGCGCATCGCCCCGGTCCGCGTCGGCACCCTGCAGCCCGGCCAGATTCAGTCGCCGGGCCGCTTCAAGCTTCCCGAGGAGAACAACGCCTTCGCCATGAACGAGGGCAAGCGCCTCTTCGAGTGGTACAACTGCGTGGGCTGCCACTCGCACGGCGGCGGCGGCATGGGCCCGCCGCTGATGGACGACGAGTGGATCTACGGCTACGAGCCCCAGAACATCTACGACTCGATCGTCGAGGGCCGGCCAAACGGCATGCCGTCGTTCGGCGGCCACATCCCGACCGAGGAGGTCTGGAAGATCGTGGTCTACGTGCGGGCGCTCGGCCAGCAGACCTACAAGAGCGCGGCCCCGGGCCGCAGCGACAACCTCTATCCGGGCGAGTCCGAGATGAAGCGGGAAGGGGAGGAGGAGGCCCGCCGGACCCAGGCGGAGCACGGCTCATGACCGGCGTGCACTCGATCCTCGATCCCGCCGGGCCGCAGGCCGGGAGCATCGCCGACCTCTGGTGGCTGATGTTCTGGGTCAGCACCGTGGTCTTCGTCCTGGTCATGCTCGCGCTCGCGGCCGCCCTCGTCCACCGTCGGCGCGAGGTTGGCGAAGAGGAGATGAAGCGGCGCCTGACGCGCTCCGTGGCCACGGCGACCGGAATCACCGTGCTGCTGCTCTT
>DATANP010000151.1:0-7693 GCA_036266195.1 Thermoanaerobaculia bacterium
GGGCCCCCAGGAGCAGCCGTCGGACGCCATCATGTCCTTCGAGGACTACGAGCCGCGCTCCACCCTGGTCGTCCCGGAGCACCCGCTCACGCGCGCCCGCTATCCTTTTATCGACGTCCACAACCACCAGGACTCGCAGGAGATGACGCCCGAGCAGGTGGACAAGCTCGCCGCCGACATGGACGCCCTCAACATGGGCGTCATGGTGAACCTGAGCGGCGGCAGCGGTGAGGGGTTCCAGAAGGGCCTCGCCAACCTCACCGCGAAACACCCGAACCGGTTCATCCAGTTCGCGAACGTGGACTTCAGCAAGATCGACGAGCCCAATTTCGGCGAGAACGCCGCCCGCCAGCTCGAGCAGGACGTGAAGAATGGCGCCCGCGGCCTCAAGGTGTTCAAGAACCTCGGGATGTTCGTCAAGGACAAGAACGGCAAGCGGGTGCAGACGGACGATCCTCGTATCGACCCGGTCTGGGACAAGTGCGCCGAGTTGGGCATCCCGGTGCTGATCCACGTCGGCGAGCCGGTGGCGTTCTGGCAGCCGTGGGACCGCTTCAACGAGCGCTGGCTGGAGCTGAAGCAGTTCCCGAGCCGCCGCCGCGACTCCCCCGAGTTCGCCAGCTTCGAGCAGACGATCGGCGAGCTTCACAACGTGATCCGCAAGCACCCGAAGACGACCTTCATCAACGCCCATCTCGGCTGGCTGGGCAACGACCTCGCGCGTCTCGGCAAGCTGCTCGACGAGATGCCGAACATGAACACGGAGATCGGCGCGGTGCTCCACGAGCTCGGCCGCCAGCCGAAGATGGCGCGCGCCTTCATGATCAAGTACCAGGACCGGGTGCTGTTCGGCAAGGACATCTGGGAGCCGTCCGAGTACTACACCTACTTCCGGACGCTGGAAACCGGGGACGAGTATTTCCCCTACTACCGCAAGCGCCACGCGTTCTGGCGCCTCTACGGCCTGGAGCTGCCGGATGAGGTGCTCAGGAAGCTCTACTACAAGAACGCGCTGAGGATCATCCCCGGCATCGACAAGTCGCTGTTTCCGGAATAGCCCATAGAAAAGAAAGAGGGAGGCGGCTCGCGCCGCCTCCCTTTATTGCACAACGCCCGTGGGCGTCACTCCGAGCAGTGGCCCGGTCCGAGGAGCCCGTTGTTGTACATGTCGAGCAGGCCGGCGAGCTCGAGGAACCGCTTGCGCGGCTGCTGCGTGCCCTTCTGGGCCCCGATCTGGGCGGGAGTCCAGGCCTGGAACAGCGTGGTCGCCTCCTGCCAGCCCTGCATGACCTCCGCCGGCATGGACGCGCCGTTGAGGCCGTTGAGCGTGGTGGCGATCCAGGCGTGCGCCAGGATGTAGTAGGCGTTGCCCTGCGGCGCCGTCCACAGCACCTGGTAGTAGGTCTTGCCGCTCAGGAAGAAGGCCGTGTTCTCTTGCCCGGCGCCGAGGAGCGCCCAGGTGTCGTCGTAGGGCGCGGGACCGCGGCGGGAGTGGTTCTTCCAGTAGCCCGGCGTCAGCGTGCAGCCGGTGTTGCAGACCACATGGACGAGGACATCCCACGAGTCCTGTCCGGTCGCGCCGGTATCGCCGGCCACGAAGGAGGCGGTGTTGTTCACGTGCTGATCGCCGCACTGGCCGGGCGACGTGAACGGACCCACGAAGCGGCTGTAGGTCAGGGTCTTGGGCAGATCGGCGACGCAGACCTGGCCGAGCGGGCCCTGCAGCGAGTCGTTCACATCCACGCACTTGTCGAACGAGTGGATCGTGGCTCCCGCGAAGTCCACCGTGGCGTTGCCCGAGGCGGAGGTGGTGCCGTTCGGAGTTGCGACCCCGGTCGGAGAGTAGGAGAAGGCCTGGCGAGTGGCCGTGGCCGTGTTGGTACGGGTCGCAGCGCTCGGCAGGGCCACGGTATAGGTGCAGCTCAGGTCGCCGCCCGGCGCGAGCAAATAGGGGAAGGGCACGCCGCAGGTGACGCCGGCCGTGATGCTTCCCACCACGTCCGCCACGCCGTTGATCAACGCGGAGAGCGTGGGGTTCGGGTTGTAGACGTGGATCGTTCCATGGGCCGCCCAGTTGTCGTCCGCGGACACCGCGCCCAGGCTGATCGTGTAGTTGACCGGGAACTGCTGGCCGGGCGAGAGGGTGACCTCCTGCTGGTCCGCCGACTTGTCGATGGTCCACTTCCAGGTGCGGTCGAAGGTGGTATGGGCGTCCTTGGTGACGGAGATGTCGTAGCACTGGACCGACACCGAGGCGCTGGCGCTCTGGCCGGTCTCCACGATGGCGGCTGTGTTACCGTGCCCACCCGCATCCCCGCCGCAGGCAAAGGTGCGGTCGTAGCTCACCGAGCCGCTGTCCCCGAACTGCCAGGCGCCGCCGTTCGTGTCGCTGACGTGAATCGACGCGTTCACCTGGGTCGTGGGATCGCCGAAGACCACGGCGGCATTGCCGGAGCCGCCTCCCACCGGGCCGGTGGTGGCCACGGTCGCCGTATTGGTGCGGTTGGTGCCGTCCGGCAGCGGAGTCTGATAGGAGCAGTCCAGCGTCTGCCCTCCGGCGAGGGCATACGGGAAGCTCACGCCGCAGTCGACCGCGGCCGGGATGTTCGCCGAGATCACGTCGGCGACCGACTGGATCGTCGCCGTCACGGGCGCGGGATTCTGGATGTGGATGGTGCCCGCCACGGCCCAGCCGCTGTCGGCGTGGCCGATGCGCTCGACCGCCACGGTGTACCGCGAGGTTCCCTGGTCGCCGTTGAAGAGCTGCCACTGCGCGGGGCTCACGGACTTGTCGATCCGCCACTCCCAGGTGCGCGTGAACGACGTGTGAGCATCCTTGCTGACCACAACCTCATAATCGAAACAGAATTCGATATGGCTCAGGCCGTATGGCTTGCCGTTGTTGGGATTGATCGGCGACACGAGCTCCGTGTCAGACGTGCTCTCGGCCGGCGGGTCGTAGATGAAGACGTTCGAGTTCGGGCCGCCCTTCGAGATAACGGCGTCCATGCCGAGGGTCGAGCTCCAATCGAAGAACACGCCGTCCGTGGTGACGGTGACCGTGTTGATGCCGTCGATCGAATAGGTCCCCGCGTTCGGCGGATCGACCTTGAATCCGAAGGCGTAGCCCAACGAGGTGCAGGACGGGTTTCCGGCGATGAAGATCGGATCGACGTCGGTGGCCCAAGCTGATGCAGCCGGAACGAGAAGCGCTCCGGCGATCAGTCCGGCCATTCGAATTGTCTTCGAGCAATATGAAAATATCATGGTTTCCTCCTCTGGGAAAGACGGCCCAATGCCAAGACTCCATTAGATCCAGTGGTCGATCTTCGATGGAAATAGCATGGAACGACCCACGACAGGGAACAATCCTGCCGGATCATCAGTTTGGCTGGTGCAGGCGGACCAGAAACGTTTTCTATTGCAGATATATCAATAGAGGCCGTGCCGCCGGGCTAGGGAGACGGCCTGCAGGCGGTTGTGCGCGCCCGGCCGTCAAAACCTCCTCACGGCGGAGCGCAGGCCACTTCGCGCGGCGAGGAAAAGGACGCCGGTGACCGCGGCCAGGGGCAGGAGGCGCAGGACCAGGGAAGGGGTCTGGCCGAAAAGCAGGGCGCCGCGCCAGGCATCCACCGTCAGGGAGAGGGGATTCCAACGGGCCAGGCTCGCGAGCCAGTCCGGCATCCGGTCGCGGGGCACCAGGGCCGTGCTGGTGAAGAGGAGCGGCATGTTGACCAGATGGACGAAGGTGGCCATGGTCTCCTGCGCCCGCGCCTGGAGGGCGAAGGCGCAGGAGAGGCACGAGAAGGCCGCGGCGAAGAGCAGGAGGCAGAGCAACCCGAGAAGAGCGCCGGGCCCGGGGTGCAGCCGCGCGCCCAGGAGCACGCCCAGGCCGAGCACCACGGCGGCCTGGAGCAGGAGCCGCACGGAGTCCGCGAGGACCTTGCCCGCGAGGATCGCCGATGGACTGGCCGGCGTGTTGAGCATCCGCGGCAGGAAGCCGGTCTGGAGGTCGCGGATCCAGCCGATCCCGGACTGAGAGGCGCCGAAGAGCACGGTCATGACGCTCACGCCCGGCGCCAGGAAGTCCAGGTAGGCGATCCCCTCCCCCGCCGCGCGCACCCTCTCGAACAGAAAGCCGAAGAAGAGCATCCAGACGAGAGGCTGGCCCAGGGAGAACGTGAGCAGGACCGGCCGGCGCCAAGTGAGGCGCCAGGTGCGGAGGCAGACCTCCCACATCACGTCGAGCCAGCGGGTCACCTCCCTCCCCTCCCCCGTTTCGGACCTTCCGGCTCGGCGCCGGTCAGCCGCCGGTAGGCCCCGGCAAGGTCGCCTCCGCCGATCTCCCGCGGATCGCCGAGCGCCACGAGCCGTCCCTGGTTCAGGATGGCCGCCCTTTGGGCATGCCGTTCGACGGCCGGAAGGTCGTGGGTGACAACTGCCACAGCCCGGCCGGCGGAGGCGCGGCGCTCGAGCTCGGCCCAGAGAAAGTCGTTGCCTTCCAGGTCGAGCCCGGCCGTGGGCTCGTCGAGGAGGAGGATTTCCGGGTCCTGGATCATGCCCGCGGCGAGGTGAAGCCGGCGCTTCAGCCCTCCGGACCAGGAGGCGACCGGCATCGGCAGGTGCTCGGTGCAGCCGAAGGCTCGGGCCAGGTCGGCGACACGGCCGGGCCGCTCCCGACGCGGCACGCCGTGCAGCGTGGCCATCAGGACGAGGATCTCTCGGCCGGTCATCTCCGGATCGAGCGCGACATCCTGGGGGATGTAGCCGATCCGTTCCCTGCCGGGAATCTCGACAGTGCCCTCGTCGGTCTTCTGGAGGCCGGCGAGGACGCGCAGGAGAGTAGTCTTGCCCGCGCCGTTCGGTCCGGCGAATGCGGTGATCCTGCCCCGAAGCAGGTCGAGATCGATCTGCTTGAGCGCGGAGTAGGCATGCGCGAACTGCACCCGCACGCCGCGGACGGACGCGGCTATTTCCGGACCGTGCATGAGAGTGAGGCCTTGACGAGGTTGTCCGCGACGCACTCGGGCTGGCCGCCTGGCCTGGCCTTGCCGAACGAGCCCGGATCTTGAGGGCAGACGGTCTGCACGGCATACATCATGCCCTGGTCCTCATGTTCGAGGAAGTGGCAGTGCAGCACGTATTCGCCGGTGAAATCCAGGTAGCGCTGACGCAGCAGCACGGAGGCCGGGGCCGCCTCGCTGCCGGCCGGCAGGGAGATCGTGTCCTGCCAGACGTACGGCGGCGAGTAGGTCTTCCCCGCATGGCGGATCACCTGGAATGGGTTGCTGTGGATGTGGAACGGATGGAGCGGGTCCGTGGTGTTCCGGACGTTCCACTCCATCGCCGTGCCCAGCACCGTCGTGACGTTCACGCAGTTCCCATCGAACTTCCGGCCGCTGATGTTGAAATCCTCGGGGGCGGATCTGTCGAACGACAGATCGACAGTACCCCGAATCTCCTCAGGCTGAATATCCTTGAGATAGGAAGGCATCGGCGGCCAGACACCCTTGTCCGGAAAGCCCGTGGCGACTGAGGCGGAGGAAGCCGCGACGCGGATCGTCACCAGGATCTCGCCGTTGGCCTCGGCCCCGGCCATGTGGGCAAAGACTCCGTAGGAGACTGGATGATCGCCGACAGCCTGGGGTGCCTGGACCAGGAAATCAGCGCGGTTGCCCGGCGAGAGCTGGTAGGGCAGCGGTTGGCGCTCGTAGTTCTCCGGCGCGAAGCGGACGCCGTCCATGGCGATCTGCCGGACGGTGGCACCCGGCGGGAACCGGAGATCGAGCTGTGACAGCGGGCCCACGGTGGCATTCACGAAGCGCCAGCGCTGAACCTCGCCCGGCGCCATGGTGATCACGGGCTGGACCTGGCCATTGACCAGCGGAGCCGGAAGGTGGCCGGGGCCGAAGTCGTCCTCGCCGTAGAGATCGGTTCCGGGCTCGACCCTCTGGATGACAAGGATTTTCTCCTTGATCTTCCAGCCGTAGGACATCCGGAGCCAGTCGTCGAACGGCCCTTCGACGATCAGTGCCCCGGCCATGCCGTTGGCGACCTGGAGGGACACCGCGCCGTGCTTGTGCGGGTGGTACCAGTGGGTGCCTTCCGGCTGCGTCCAGAGCAGAGGATCGATCTCGTAACGGGTCTCCCCTTCGACGACGCGGCCGTGCGCGTGCGCGCCAGCGTCCTTCTGCGAACCGCCAGGCCGCAGCACGAGCGTCACGTCGTCGTGCGGAAACTGGGGCGAAACGTGGCCGCCGTGAAAGTGGAGGTTGGTGTCGTTGTCTTCCGAGCCCGCGGGCAGCTCGTTCCTCAGGAGAATCGAAAGGCTGTCCCCCTGCCCGCCTTCAGTATCGGCGGTATCGGCGGCATTCGCCTTGCGCAGGCGCAGGACCGGCCCCGGATAACCCCACACCCACCCATCGGGACCGGGGAATCCGTATGTGCGAAGCTGCGTCGGCAGGTTGAGCCACAAACCGTTCTGAAAGGTAGGCAGACAGAGGGTCCGGAGCTGGATGCGGAGCGTGGTGTCGAGCTTTTTCGTGCCACGGTCGGCCCGGATCTCGGGCAGGTCCCGCAGCTCCTCGCCGGGTTTGACCGGCGGGCAGCTCACGGTCTGGGCCCGGGCGGCGCCCGCCATCGCGGCGGCGAGCGCCAACCCGGAGAAAACCTTCCCAAACCTCATGCCCTTCCCCGCCGATCAATGCCCTGAATGGCTCGTCGTCGTGGTGCTGGTACACGCCGGAGCCGCCGGAGTCAGGTTGCCCGGCACGCACTCCGCCTGCGGATAGGGCTTCGACTTGCCCCACATCGTCGGGTTGTCCTTGCACACGGTCTGGACGTTGAACATCATGCCGCGGTCCTCGTGTCCCAGGAAGTGGCAGTGGAGCACGTACTCGCCGGTGAACTCCGAATACCGGTGCCGGAAGAGCACGTAGCCGTTGCCCGTGTACGAGCATCCGCAGACCGACATCACGCCCGGGATGGTCGTGTTCCACTGGCCGTTCCACTTGCCGCCGCCGGCGTTCGTGCAGGTGGTGGGGCACTTGGTCTGGGCGTCGGTGTTGTTCCAGATCGGACCGGCCTTCACGTCCCAGGTATTGTTCTGCACCGGCAGCGCGATCGTGTCCTGCCACACCGGGCTGGCGTACTTGACGAACGGCACCTGCTTGCCGTTGATGATCGTGCCCTGCTCCACGAGCTGGAACGGGTTGATGTGGATGTGGAACGGGTGTCCGAGCGGGCTGCTGTTCTGCACCATCCAGGTCTCGGTCGTGCCCAGCTCGGTGGTGACGTCGGCGCAGTTGGCATCGTACTGTTTGTCGTTGATCTTGAACTGCGTGGTCGGATCGCCCGGGCCGCCGGTCATCTGGAAATTGAGATTCTGATCGATCGTGCTCCCGGCCGGGAGGTTCTGGAGATAGGGCGGCATGGGCGGCCACTGGCCCGCCGGCGGGAAGCCGGTGGCGAGGGCTTTTTTCGGCTCGGGTGCCTTGACCTCCATCAGGAAGAGAGGAGCCTCGGACGCCGCGCTGCCCGCCTTGGTCTCCGCGTCGCCCAAGCGCACCGCCTCCAGTTTGAGCACCGCCGCGTCGCGCTGGCGGATCTTCTCCTTCTTGCCCTCCGCGACCGGACTGTTGCGGAGAAGATGATGCGTCACGCGGTAGAGACCCGGGGTCGTCGGCGCCTGGAC
>DATANP010000152.1:0-2775 GCA_036266195.1 Thermoanaerobaculia bacterium
CCCTCCGCAGGGCAAGCACAACGCCCTCCAGAAGGCGGCCTATACGTCGATCTTCCTGCTCGGCGCGCTCTCGGTGCTCACCGGCTTCGCGGTCTACAAGCCGGCTCAGCTCTCCTGGCTGGTGGCGGCGTTCGGCGGCTACGAGTTGGCGCGCTACTGGCACTTCTGGGCGGTCTGGATCTTCATCGCCTTCACGATCGTCCACGTCCTCCTGGTGTTCCTGGTCGACCCGGCCTCGCTGCGGGCCATGATCACCGGCAAGTATCGAGGGAGGTTCCCCAATCATGAGTAGCCTCAGCCGGCGCGATCTCTTCCGCCTCGGCCTGGTGGCCGGCCCGGCGTCGCTCGCCGCCGCCTGCGGCTGGCAGGGCGGCCCCCTGGAGCCGAAGCTCCGCGCCTTCTCGCGCTTCAACGATTGGGTCGGCGAGACGTTCCTCGTCTCCTCCGGCCGGCGCGCTCCCGAGTATCCGGTCTCGGCGCGCACGGACCCGCGGCTCTTCCCCGCGTACTCGCTGGTCCGGCCCTATCCGACGCTCGCCGAGCCGGCGGCCTGGGCCCTCGAAGTGGGCGGCCTCGTACGCAACCCGATGCGGCTGACCCTGGAGATGATCCAGGCCCTGCCCCGGGTCACCTACACGGTCAAGCACCACTGCGTCGAAGGCTGGTCCGCCGTGGCCACCTGGACCGGCGCGCCGCTTTCGACCGTCATCAAGATGGCCGACCCCACACCCGGGGCGCGCTACCTCCGGTTCGACTCGTTCGACAGGGGCTACTTCAACGGCTGGGACCTCAAAAGCGCCATGCATCCGCAGACGATCCTGGCCTACGGGTTCAACGACGGACCGCTCACGGGTTACCACGGCGCGCCGCTGCGCGTGTACTCGCCGATCAAGCTGGGCTACAAGCTCACGAAGTTCGTGACGAAGATGACCTTCACCGCCGAGCGCCCCGGCGGCTTCTGGGAGGACAAGGGCTACCCCTGGCTCGGCGGCGTCTGACGGCTCTTCGGCGACAGACTGGCGATGACGACCGCCAGCTCGGCCGGCTCCACGGGCTTGGTGATGTGCATGTTGTAGCCCGCGAGGAGCGCCTGCAGGCGGTCCTCGACCCGCGCGTAGGCGGTCAGGGCCACGGCCGGCATGGCGGCCGCGTCCCGGCCCGCCTCCCAGGCCCGGATCCTCTTCATCAGGGCATAGCCGTCCTCCCCCGGCATGCCGATGTCGGAGATCAGGACGTCCGGCCGGAACGTCTCCAGCAGCTCGATCACCTCGGCCCCGGAGGCGCAGGTCCGGACCTCCGCGCCGCACTGCTCCAGCACGGCCGCGAGCAGGTGCCGGGCGTCGGCCTCGTCGTCGACGGCCAGCACCTTCACGCCCTGGAGCTCCGGCGGGCAGTCGAAGGCCACGGAGCCGTCGGCGGCCGGGTGGACCCGCGGCGGCACCAGGGTCTCGGCCGTCGACTTGACCACCATCAGGGGCAGATGCACCGTGAAGACCGCTCCCGGACCGTCCATGCGGTTGCCGGCCACCACGGTTCCGCCGTGCATCTCGACCAGGTGGCGGACGATCGAGAGCCCCAGCCCCAGGCCGCCGTGCTTCTTGCTCGCGCTGCTGTCGGCCTGGCGGAAGCGCTCGAACACGTGCGGAAGGAAGTCCTCGTCGATCCCCGGGCCGGTGTCGCTCACCGTGATCTCGACGTGGGAGTTGATCCGTTCGAGCTGGACCTGCACGCGGCCGTGCTTCGGCGTGAACTTGATGGCGTTCGAGAGCAGGTTCCAGATGACCTGCTGGAGGCGCACGGGGTCGCCCAGGACCACGCCGGCGCCGAAGTCGAGCACCACCGAGAGGCGGATGTCCTTGGCGTCGGCCGCGGACCGCGAGGTGTCCACGGCGGCGTGGATCACGCTCGTGAGGTCGATCGGCTGCGCGTCCAGGCGGAGCTTGCCCGACACGATGCGGGAGACGTCGAGCATGTCGTCGATCAGCCGCGCCTGGAGCTTGGCGTTGCGGTCGATGGTCTCGACGGCGCGGGCGAAGGCTCTCTGGTCCAACTGGTCGCCGGCGAGGAGCCGGGTCCAGCCGAGGATCGCGTTGAGCGGGTTGCGCAGCTCGTGGGAGAGCAGGCCCAGGAACTCATCCTTGGCGCGGTTGGCGACCTCGGCCTCCTGGCGCGCCGCCTGCTCGCTCGCCAGGAGCGACTCGCGCTCCCGGAGCGCCTGCTGGGCGCCGTCGTAAAGCCGGGCGTTGTCCATGGCGATCGCGGCCTGCGCGGCGAGCCCCTCGATGATCCGCTCGTGGCGCTCGGTGAAGACGCCCGGCTGCGGATCGCCGAAGAACAGGCCGCCGATCACCTCGCCCGAGCGCGAGACCACCGGCACGGCCAGGTAGCTGACCACGGGCAGATGGCCGGGCGGCATGCCGTGATAGGGAGGGTTCTGACCGTGGCGCGGGTCCTGCCGGACGTCGTGGATGCGGATCGTACCCTCGCCGCGGAACGTGGGCCCGAAGAGCTTCGTGGCGCGCGGCATCGGGAAGCCCTCGAACTTCTCGCGCGGCACCCCGGACAGCGTGTAGAGCATGTACGAGGCGCCCTGCTCGTCGAGGACGTTGTAGAAGAACGAGCCGAAGTGAGCGCCGGTCAGCTCGGTGGCGGCGTCGGTGACCGCCTGCACGAGCTTCTGGAGGTCCAGCTCGGCCGACAGCAGCCGGCCGATGCGGTTGACGGTTTCGAGGACCTCCGACTGTTCCCGGAGCTGCTCTGCGATCGAATCGGGTA
>DATANP010000153.1:0-5619 GCA_036266195.1 Thermoanaerobaculia bacterium
CAGCAGGGGCCCGCGTGAGACCTGTCGGAACCCATGGACCGTCAGAGGAAGGACAAACCCCGGCGGACCCCCACCTCCGCACGCATTCAAATCTAATGCCTGTCGGGGACGGGCTCTTCGACCGGAGCCACCGGTTTGCCGGCGAACAATCTCTTGAGGAGCAGGCGGAGGTAGTCGGCCTCGGCGAGCGCCCAGATCCAGAGGCCCCGGCCGGCCATGCGGAAGGGGGCGAAGGTGAGACTGAAGAAGGCCTTGGTGCGCCGTCCGTCGTTGCGGCGGCCCGCCTCCCCCATCTCCCGGCGGGCCAGGGCGATCTTCTTGAAGCGCCGGTTGTAGATCCGCATCAGGTGATAGCTGATGAAGGCCGGCTTGGGGCCGAGCACCGGCATCCAGTGGAACTTCCCGAACACCCGGTAGGCAGGGATGACCACGAAGATGTAGTACTGCGCGGTCTCGACCAGGAACGAGGCGGAGAGGAGGTCGTGCTCGCCCATGTAGTAGTACTTGTCGCGGTAGATCGACTCGAAGAACCGCCGGTAGGAGCGCAGGAAGATCTCGTTGTGCTCCTGGATCCTGGCCTTCACGTCCTCCCCCGAGGTCTGGGCCTTGACGATCTCCACGGTCGCCTCGACGCTGAACGCGGCATGGTCGAGCCCCGGCGAGTAGTAGGGGTCGAGGAACGCGGCGGCGTCGCCGAGGAGCGCCCAGCCGTCGCCCATGTACTGTTTCGTGACATAGGCTAGGTTCGAGAAGGTCCGCAGGTCCTCGGAGCGCATGCGGGCGCCTTCGAGCAGCTCGGCGGCCATGGGGATGCGCCGCAGGAAGGCGTCGTAATCGGCGGCCATGTTGCTGCCGCGGTCCAGATCGACCAGCCGCGTGTCGAAGACCACGCCGATGCTGGTCTCGCCGTTGCCGAGCGGGATGAACCACACCCAGTAGCCGAACCCCATGTAGTGGTTGGTGGCGAGCCGCCGGGAGCTGACGTTGCCGCGCGAGAGCGACAGGGGTCCGCGCGCCGCGAGGTCGTCGATGTGCCGCACGTCCTGCCACCGGCACCAGACCGCGGCCGTCGGATGGTCCTTGTTGCGCTCGATCAGGCCGAGCTTCTTCCCCAGGAGGGTGGCGCGGCCGGTGGCGTCGAGCACCCAGCGGCAGGCGACGGTCTCCGGGATGCCGTCCTTCTCCAGCGTAATTTTCTGGTCGAAGCTGCCCAGCTCGATATCCGTCACCCTGGCAGGCCGCCACAGCTCGGCGCCCTCCTCCACCGCCGTGGCGAGGAGGTGCTCGTCGAGCGCGTCGCGGCGGAGCTGGAAGGAGGGGACCGTGCTGCGCAGGAACCCGCCGGCCTCGCTGGCCTCGGCGTGGCCGTGGACCTTGTCGTTCTGGAACCAGTAGCGCAGCCCTTCCTTGGGCAGGTGCTCGCGCTCCAGGTGCTGCCACTGGGCGAGCCGCCGGGTGAGGAACATGCCGGACATCTCGGTGGTCGCCTCGCCCACCTTCTCGTCGAAGGCGGCCTGGCGCTCCACGATCAGAACCGAAAGATCGGGCCGGTCCCGCCGCAGCAGGATGGCCGCCGAAGCACCCGAAAAGGCGCCGCCGAGGATGACGACGTCGAAGCTCCTCATACGGGTGGGAGTCTAGCAGGGTCGGCCCCAGGGCTTGCGGCACGTCTCCATTCCGGGCACAATACGCTGCGGAAGATGCTGCCACCAAGACCCCTCCGCCGTCCGCCTTTCCCTTTTCTCCTGCTCTAGCCGTCCCTGTATCCCACCCAGAATTGGAGCGAACTTGAGTCGCAAGATGCTGATCAACGCGCAGCGCTCGGAAGAGCTGCGCATCGCCATCGTCCAGGGCAACACCCTGGAGAACTACCAGGTGGATATCGCCGAGTCGGGGCTGACCCGCGGCAACATCTACCGGGGCCTCATCGCCAACATCCAGCCCAGCCTGAACGCCGCCTTCATCGAGTACGGCGCCGAGCGGCACGGCTTCCTGGCGATCCAGGACGTGGTTCCCGAGGCCTACTACCGGTCGCCCAAGGGCGGCCATGCCCGCATCGAGGACGTCCTCGAGAAGAACAAGCCGATCGTGGTCCAGGTCGCGAAGGACGCGATCGGACAGAAGGGCGCCGCCCTCACCACGAGCCTCTCCCTGGCCGGCCGCTACCTGGTCCTCACCCCGTTCGAGGACACCCGCGGCGTCTCCCGCAAGGTTGAAGACGAGGACATCCGGAAGAAGCTCAAGACTCTCGCCAACGGACTGGATCTGCCGCAGGGCTGCGGTGTGATCGTCCGCACCAACGCCCTCGACCAGACCAAGGCCACGCTGAGCCGCGACCTGGCCGCCCTGCTCCGTCTCTGGAAGCGGGTGCAGGCCGCCGCGCTCGAAGGCAAGGGCACCCGGCTCATCTACAGCGACCAGGACCTCATCCTCCAGGCCCTGCGCGACCATCTCGACGCGAGCATCGAGGAGGTCCTGGTGGACGACGAGGCGGCCTTCCAGAAGGCCCGCGCCTACATGCAGGCGTTCATGCCGCGCGGCAAGACGCGGCTGACCTACTACTCGGACCGCCTCCCCCTGTTCAGCCGCTACGGCCTGGAGACCCAGATCGACCGCATCTACGAGCGCCGGGTGGACCTGCCGAGCGGCGGCTCGATCGTGATCGACGGCACCGAGGCGCTGACCGCGATCGACGTCAACTCCGGCCGCTCGACCAAGGCGGCCACCCAGGAGGAGACCGCGCTCAGCACGAACCTGGAGGCCGCCCACGAGGTCGCCCGCCAGCTCCGCCTGCGCGACATCGGCGGCCTGGTGGTGGTGGACTTCATCGACATGCGGGCGTCCAAGAACCAGCGCAAGGTCGAGAAGACGCTCAAGGATGCGCTCAAGGAGGACAAGGCGCGCGCCTCGGTCGGCCGGATCAGCGCGAACGGCCTGCTGGAGATCAACCGCCAGCGCATCCAGCAGGCGCTCCAGGTCCGCACGCACCGCACCTGCCCGACCTGCAACGGCTCGGGCCGGCTGGCGAGCGAGGAGATGGTGAGCCTGTCGCTCCTGCGCCGCATCGAGGCGCGGGCCGCGAGCGGCGCGATCCAGGGCGTGCGCGTCGGCCTCCACCCCGAGCTTGCCGACGCCTTCCAGAACGGCCGCCGCAAGGAGCTGTCCGACCTGGAGCAGGAGTTCGACATCGAGATCGAGATCATCGCAGCTCCCGGCCTGCACCGGCCCGACGAGCAGATCGAGTGGCACAAGCGCGAAAAGCCGCTGCCTCCTCCCAAGCCGCGCCCCGCCGCGGTCACGCTCCAGCCGTGGGACCTCGCCCTGCCCGGCCTCGACGAGGAAGAAGAGGAAGAGGAGACCCCGGCGAAGGCGCCCGCCAAGCGCGAGCGCGGACGCGACCGGCGGAAGGGCCGGGACAAGGCGCGCCCGCAGCCGCAGGAGCCCACGCCCACGGAGACCGCCGAGGAGCACACCGAGGTCGCCGTGGCGAGCGCCGAAGAGCCTGTCTCCGAGGCCGAAGGCAAGCGCCGCAAGCGGCGCCGCGGCGGCCGCAAGCGCAAGAAGGGCAACGGCCATGTCACGGTCGGAGCGCCGGCCGAGGCCGCGGCGTTCCAGGCGCGGACCGAAGGCGAGCCGGAGGAAGGCTTCGAAGCGACCGCGGATTTCGGCGACGACGAGGGTCCCGATGAGGAAGCCGGCGAGGGCGCGCCGGGCCAGGAGGCCGAAGGCAGCCATCCGGCCAAGCGCGGCCGGCGCAGGAGGCGCCGGCGGGGTGGCTCGCGCAACCGCGGTGAGGCCCAGGGTATTGGGGAACAAGCGGGCGAACAAGCGGGCGAACCGACAGGCGAGCCGGCGGCTCCGCAGGAGGCTCCCCCGCCTCCGCCGGAGAACCCCGGCTCCTGATTCAGCGGTAGAACACCGGGAACGATCCCGGGTCGGCCTCGTTCATGATGTCGTAGACCGCCTCGAAGATCGTCTCCCGGTTGGGCTTGGAGAAGTAGTCGCCGTCCGAGGCGTAGGCCGGCCGGTGCTCCTTGCCCGAGAGCGTCCTGGGAGCGGAATCGAGCCAGGCGTAGCCGCCCTGGACCTCCAGGACCTGCTGCATCATGTAGGCCGTGGCCCCGCCGGGTACGTCCTCGTCCACGAAGAGCACCCGGTTGGTCTTCTTCAGGGACTCGACGATCCGGCCGTGGCGGTCGAACGGCAGCAGGGTCTGCACGTCGATCACCTCGGCCTCGATTCCCACCTCGGACAGCTTCTCGGCCGCTTCGAGGGCGATCCGGCAGAGCGCGCCATAGGTGACCACCGTCACGTCCGTGCCCTCTCTGAGAACCTCCGGCACGCCGAGGGGGACGGTGATCTCGCCGATGTTCGCGGGCAGCTTCTCCTTCTGGCGGTAGCCGTTCAGCACCTCGACCACGATGCCCGAGTCGTCCGACTGGAGCAGCGCGTTGTAGAAGCCCGCCGCCTGGGTCATGTTCCGCGGCACGCAGACGTACATGCCTCGCACCAGGTGGATGATCCCGGCCATGGGCGAGCCCGAGTGCCAGATCCCCTCCAGCCGGTGCCCGCGCGTCCGGATGATCACCGGCGCCTGCTGCTGGCCCTTGGTGCGCCAGCGCAGGGACGCCAGGTCGTCGGACAGAATCTGGAGCGCATACAGGATGTAGTCCAGATACTGGATCTCGGCCACGGGCCTCAGACCCCGCATAGCCATGCCGATGGCCTGGCCCACGATGGTGATCTCGCGGATGCCCGTGTCCGTCACCCGGAGCGGGCCGTATTTCGCCTGGAGCCCGGCGAAGCCCTGGTTGACGTCGCCGATCTTCCCTACGTCCTCGCCCAGGGCGATCAGGTTCGGCAGGCGGCGCAGCGCCTGGTCGAAGCAGGCGTTGACCACCTCGAAGCCGTTCACGAGCCGGGCGTCCGGCGCGTAGACCGGCCTGACCTCGGTCCTGTTGAGGGCCGCCTGCGGCGAGGTGCTGTAGAGGTGCGAGCTGAAGCGGTCCTCGTTGAGAACGTCCTGCTCGCGCTTCCACTCCACCAGCCGGCGGGCGGAGGGCAGGTCCTCTCCGGCCGTGGCGATCAGCGCGCTGTGCAGGGCGGCCATGACGTCGCGGCGGAACGGGGTGTGGAGCTTCTCCAGCTCCTGGCGAACCTTCTCCACCTCAGCGCTGTTCGAGGATTCCCGCGCCAGGTCGGCGGTCAGGGCCAGGACCGTCTTCCGGTCCTCGCGGATCGGGCCGACGAAGGCCTCCCAGGCGCGGTCCTGCGCCTCGCGCACGGCGAGCGCGGCCTCCTGCTCCAGCGCGTCGATCTCGGCGGCGGTGGCGATCCCCTGCTCCAGGATCCACTGCCGCATCTTGCGGATGCCGTCGAGCTCGTCCTCCCAGGCCAGGCGCTCGGCGCTCTTGTAGCGCTTGTGGCTGCCCGAGGTGGAGTGCCCCTGCGGCTGGGTCATCTCGACCACGTGGACCACCGCGGGCACGTGCTCCCGGCGCATGATCTGGGCGGCGTTCAAGAAGGTCTCGCACAGGCCGGCGTAGTCCCAGCCCTGGACCGTGTAGAGGTCGAAGCCCTGGCGGGTGCCGGGCGCGCGGCGGAAGCCAGAGAGGATCT
>DATANP010000154.1:0-3700 GCA_036266195.1 Thermoanaerobaculia bacterium
GGACCCGGTCCGCATGATGCGGGCCTGTGAGTTCGCCGCCCGCCTAGGGTTCGGCATCGAGACGGGCACCCAGGAGGGCATCCACCGCCACCGCAAGGAGCTGGAGAAGGCCTCGCCCGCGCGCGTCACCGAGGAGATCGCCCAGCTCCTGCGCTGCGGCCATGCGGGCGCGGCCATGCAGTGGATGCTCGACCTCGGCCTCCTCGAAGTCCTCCTCCCGGAGGCCTACGCCATGGTGGCCGCCGGCGAGCGCGGGCTGGGCGACTTCAGCCAGATCCTGCCGGTGGTCGACCGCATGGTGGCGAGCGGACGCCAGCTCTCGGACACCGGTCTCCTGGCCGCCCTCCTGCTGCCCAAGGTGGTCCTGCGGCGCTACGACATCGAGGCGCTCGACCAGCACCCCATGAGCCGGTCGGCCATCGAGACCCTCGTGGAGGAGGAGGTCGCGCCGTTCCTCGCCCGCTTCACGGTCTCGAACCTCAAGTCGCAGCAGATCGTCCAGGCCCTGATCGGCTTCCAGCGCCTCTGCGAGCCCAGGTGGACCCTGCCCGAGCGCGTGCGGTTCACCCGCAAGCCCTACTTCGATGACGCCCGGCTGCTCTTCGAGATCCTGGTGGAAGCCACCGGCGGCGGCGCCGAGGCGCTCGCCGAATGGGACGCCGCGGCCCGCCGGAGACCGCCTGTCAAGGCCGGCGCCGAGGGCGAAGCCATCAGGCCTCGCCCCCGCCGCAGACGGAGAAGACGGGCTCCCGCGTGACCTCCCTCTCCCCGGTATCAGGCGGGGAGAGGGGCACGGGATCAACCCCTTGTGACATATTTCACAACCTGCCCGGGTTGACATAGGATAGGGCCGCATTGCGGCATCCTCCAAGAAGGGGAAAGCATGTCCTGGTTCTCGGATCTCAATCGATCGGCAGTCGGCAGGAAGGCGGTGATGGCCGTCACGGGCATCATCCTCTTCGGCTTCGTCGTCGGGCACCTGCTCGGCAACCTGAAGGTCTACCTGGGGCCCGACGCGGCCAACCACCTGGCCGAGTATGGCGAGTTCCTGCGCCACGTCGGCGGTCCCGTCATCCCGGCCTACACGGCGCTCTGGATCGCCCGGCTGGTGCTCCTCGCCGCCGTGATCTTCCACATCTGGGCGGCGTACAGCCTGACCCGCATGGCGCAGGCCGCCCGGCCCTCGCGCTACGAATTCAAGGAAAAGAACCACACCAACTACGCCTCGCGGACCATGCGCTGGGGCGGCGTTATCATCCTGCTCTTCATCATCTACCACCTGCTCGACCTCACCACTGGCACGGTGAACCCGGATTTCCACGAGGGCCGGCCGTATGAGAACCTGGTGGCGAGCTTCAGCGTCTGGTACGTGTCGCTGTTCTACATCGTGGCCAACCTCGCGCTCGGGCTCCACCTGTACCACGGGGTCTGGAGCCTCTTTCAGTCGCTCGGCTGGAACCACCCGCGTTTCAACCACTGGCGGAGCTGGTTCGCCCATGCTTTCGCCTGGATCATCACCCTCGGCAACGTCTCGTTCCCCCTGGCCGTGATGACCGGCCTGCTCAAGTAGGAGACTCCGGCCATGAATCCCGACGCCAAGGTCCCCTCCGGTCCCCTGGAGACGAAGTGGCTGGATCACCGCAACCATCTCAAGCTGGTGAACCCGGCCAACAAGCGGAAGTTCACCATCCTGGTGGTTGGCTCCGGCCTGGCCGGCGCCGCAGCCGCGGCCAGCTTCGGCGAGCTGGGCTACAACGTCAAATGCTTCTGCTTCCAGGACACGCCGCGCCGCGCCCACTCGATCGCCGCCCAGGGCGGCATCAACGCGGCAAAGAACTACCACAACGACGGCGACAGCGTGTTCCGGCTGTTCTATGACACGGTCAAGGGCGGCGACTTCCGGGCCCGCGAGGCCAACGTCCACCGCCTCGCCGAGCTGTCGGTCAACATCATCGACCAGTGCGTGGCCCAGGGCGTGCCCTTCGCCCGCGAGTACGGCGGCCTGCTCGACAACCGCTCCTTCGGCGGCGCCCAGGTGGCCCGCACCTTCTACGCCCGCGGCCAGACCGGGCAGCAGCTCCTGCTCGGCGCCTACCAGGCTCTGGAGCGCCAGATCGGAGCCGGCTCCGTCAAGATGTTCCCGCGCACCGAGATGCTCGACCTCGTGATCGAGGACGGCCGCGCCGTGGGCATCATCACGCGCGACCTGGTCACGGGCAAGATCGACCGCCACGCCGGCCACGCCGTGTGTCTCGCGACCGGCGGCTACAGCAACGTCTACTACCTGTCGACCAACGCCAAGGGCTCGAACGTGACCGCCGCCTGGCGCGCCCACCGCCGCGGCGCCCTGTTCGCGAACCCCTGCTTCACGCAGATCCACCCGACCTGCATCCCGGCCTCGGGCGACTACCAGTCGAAGCTCACGCTGATGAGCGAATCGCTGCGCAACGACGGCCGCATCTGGGTGCCGAAGAACCCTGGCGACACCCGGTCGCCCAACCAGATCCCGGACTCCGACCGCGATTACTATTTGGAACGCAAGTACCCGGCCTTCGGCAACCTGGTGCCCCGCGACGTGGCGGCCCGCAATGCCAAGACCGTGGTCGACGAAGGGCTGGGCGTGGGGCCGCAGAAGAACGGCGTCTACCTCGACTTCTCGGACGCGGTCAAGCGCCTCGGCCGCAAGGCGATCGAGGAGCGCTACGGCAACCTGTTCGAGATGTACGAGAAGATCACGGGCGAAGACCCCTACGTGGTGCCGATGCGCATCTACCCGGCCCCGCACTACACCATGGGCGGCCTGTGGGTGGACTACGACCTCCAGAGCAACATCCCGGGCCTGTTCGTGCTGGGCGAGGCGAACTTCTCGGACCACGGGGCCAACCGGCTCGGCGCGAGCGCGCTGATGCAGGGCCTGGCGGACGGCTACTTCGTCATCCCGTACACGATCGGCGACTACCTGGCGCCCTTCCTCAACAAGCCGGTCTCCACGGACACGCCGGCCTTCCAGGCGGCCGAGGCCGAGGTGCTGGACCGGACGAAGAAGATGCTGTCCATCAACGGCAAGCGCTCGGCGGACAGCTTCCACCGCCAGCTCGGCCGGATCGTGTGGGACTACTGCGGCATCGCCAGGAACGCCGACGGCCTGAAGAAGGCGCTGCAGCTCATCCCCGAGCTGCGCCAGGAGTTCTGGAGCAACCTCACGGTCGTGGGCGGCGCGGAGGGGGTCAACCAGGAGCTGGAGAAGGCGGGCCGGGTGTCCGACTACTTCGAGCTGGCCGAGCTGATGTGCCTGGACGCGCTGGACCGCGAGGAGTCGTGCGGCGGCCACCTGCGCGAGGAGCACCAGACGCCGGACGGCGAAGCGCTGCGCGACGACGAGCACTTCTCGTACGTGGCGGCGTGGGAGTGGAACGGACCGGGCCAGTCGCCGACCCTGCACAAGGAGCCGCTCGAATTCGAGTACGTGAAGCCGTCCCAGAGGAGCTACAAGTAATGGATCTCACCCTCCATATCTGGCGTCAGCCGGGGCCGTCGGCTCCGGGCAAGATGGTCAAGTACGAGGTGAAGAACGTCAACGAGCACAGCTCCTTCCTGGAGATGCTGGACGTCCTGAACGAAGAGCTCGTGGCGCGCGGCGAGGAGCCGGTGGCGTTCGATCACGACTGCCGGGAGGGCATCTGCGGCTCCTGCGGCTTCA
>DATANP010000155.1:0-3410 GCA_036266195.1 Thermoanaerobaculia bacterium
CCGAAGACGACCCCCAGATAGGACGCCAAAAAGGCGTAGGTCACGTCACTCCGCGCCGCCCGGTTCACCACCAGCCCGCCCAGGCAGGCGATCAGGAAGCCGAAGAATGCCGCGCTCCCCCACTGGCCCGGCGACACCCAGACCTTCCCGCCCGTAATCAGCATCAGGAGGACGATGCCGAAGTTCGTCGGGTTGAACAGGTGCTTGCCCCGCCAGCGGATCACGAACTTGCCCGCGATCGTCACCACGGCCGCGGCGACCGCGAGGAGGATCGAGCCCGTGCGCAGCAGCAGGCAGAGGGAGAGGCCGGAGATCAAGGCGCTCTTCGGGTCGAACGCCGGCAGGCGCCAGAGCCGGGTGCAGGCGTACTGCGTGAGGAGCACCGTGGCCAGGAGGGTGGCGGCCATGGATGCCCGGATCTCCAGGTCCAGCCGGAAGACGCCGTAGACGAGGAGAGAGAAGAGGATCGCGATCTGGTAGAGCCGGGGATCTGGTTTCATGTCGAGCCTCCTCCAACCGTTCAGACACACCAGGCCGCGGAAAGGAAACCCAACACTTTGGGCTTCAGTTCCGTATGATATAGAGCCATACGTTTTCGAGGAGATTTCATGCAGAACCTGATTCGCCCCCTCGGAGCGCTCCTCGCGCTCGCCCTGCTCCCCACCGCCATCCACGCCGCCGACCCGAAGCCGGTCGCCGCCGAGTTCCCGCTCGGGACCTGCGCGACCTGCCGCCTGCAGGCCCCGACCGTTTCCGGCACGCCGTCCGGCGCCTTCGCCACGTCGTGGGAGGGCACCGCCGCGACCGACACGCACGGCCTGCTCTCCCGGTTCTACTCCAACAAGGGGCAGGCCCGCGCCGCCGAGCGCCTGGTCTTCAAGACGCCGACCGCCGACCAGTCCGACGCCGCCCTGGCGGCGGACACGAAGAACAACTACTACCTGGCATGGTCCGAGGCTACGAACGGCAACAGCGACGTGCTGGTGCAGCGCTTCAAGTCCACGGGCGCGGTCCTCGGCTCGGCGATCCTGGTCAACCTCGACGACCCGGCGCTGCCGAAGGCGCCGCTCGACTACGCCCCGGCCGTCGCGGCCCTGCCGAACGGCTTCGTGGTGGCCTGGGTGCGCTCGATCCCGCCGGGCGCCACCACGCCGGGGACGAGCCCGCAGATCTGGGCCCGGCGCTTCGACGCGGCCGGCAAGGCGATCGGCAACCCGGTCCTGGTCAGCACGGGCCAGGTGAAGGGCACGGCGCCCGACATCTGCGTGCCGCAGGGCGCGGGCCCGGCGATCGCCTGGACGTCCATCGACGAGCGGCGTCCGTTCGAGCCCAGTCATGAAGGGGTCTCCCTGCGGCAGCTCACCACGGCCGGCGTGGTCGTGGGCACGGCCGAGCGGCAGATCGTCAAGCCGGCGGCGGACGCGGCGAGCGTGTCGATCGCCTGCGGCAAGAGCGGTGTCTTCACCCTCGCCTACGAGCTCGACCAGCCGGGCGTCACCGACGAGTCGGACGTCTACATCCAGCGCTTCTCCAAGACCGGGACGCTCGCGGGCGCCGCGGTCCGGATCAACACCGCGATCGACGGACGCCAGACGGCGCCCGACATCTCCTACGACAACAAGGGCAACTTCGTGGTGGCCTGGGCTTCGGCGTCGACCGCTCAGGACGCGGTGCTCGCCCGCCGCTTCAGCCTGGCCGGCGCGCCGCTCAGCACGGCGTTCGTGGTCCACCAGTCGGACCAGGCCTCCCACAGGCCCAGCCTGCCGGACGTCTCCCACTATGGGGTGGGCGGCGCCTTCGTGGTCGTCTGGCAGGAGGGGGTCGGCACGGCGTTCGGCCGCCGCTTCACCCCCTAGTCAGAGAGGTGTCCTTCCGACGACCACGGCTGTGACGCCGTCCGCTCCGGCCCGCACCAGGGCCGCGGCGGCGGCGTCCAGCGTGGCCCCGGTGGTGGCCACGTCGTCCACCAGGAGCAGCCGCAGCCCGCGCACGCGTTCGGGCCGCGGTACCCGGAAGGCCCGCCTCAGGTTGGCGACGCGCGCGGTCCGGCCGAGCGAGGTCTGGGCCCGAGTGGGTCGCGACCGGCGGAGGGCCGGCAGCAACGGCAGGCCCAGGCGGCCGGCCAGGGGCCGCGCGATCCTCTCCGCCTGGTTGTAGCCGCGCGTGAGCCGCCGCCACCAGTGGAGCGGCACCGGCACGACCGCGTCGAAGCCGGCGAGGCGCTCGCCCAATCCTTCTTCCAGGGCCACGGCCAGATGGCGGCCCAGGTAGTCCAGCCGGCCGAACTTGAGGGCCAGGACCACGGCGTCGAGCGGGTCGCGGTAGAGCCACAGGGCGTGCAGCCTCTCGAAGGCCGGCGGCTTCTCGCGGCAGGCGCCGCAGCGATAGCCCGGCGGCGGCTCGAAGGCGTCAAGGAGCGCGGCGCAGACCGCGCACGCCTTTCGCGGAACCGGCTCCAGACGGGTCCGGCATCGGGAGCAGAGACCCAGGGGCGCGCGCACCGGCAGCGGCTCGCCGCACTTGAGGCAGGTGGCCGGCAGGAGGAGGTGAAGCAATCTGCCTGTGACGCCGGAGACCTCCGGTCCGTATAAGGGAGGGGATGGCAAGGCTATACTCGGCGGACGGAAGAACGGGCGGCCGCGCGCCGGCCCCAAGAAAGGGAGGACGGAACTTGACTCAGCACCTTCGACGGCTCGGCACGGGCATCATCCTGCTCGCCGCTTTCCTGCTCCCCGGCGCGGCCCGCGCCCAGGAGCCGTACACGTTCACGGTCGGCCTGCTCGGCGGCATCGGCGGCTCGCTCGACGCCGACCCGGGCGACGACCTCGGCAACACCGGCTACCAGGTCAACCTGGACATGGTCACCGAGCCGCGGACGCACGTCGGCTTCCGCCTCGGCAACCTGGCGCTCGACGGCGAGGAGCGCTTCGGCACGCTCACCGACGCCGAGCTCTCCTACATCACCGTGGCCGGCGAGTACCGCTTCCCCGAGTCCTACTACGAGTCGGGCATCTACGCCGGCCTGGGCGGCTACCGGCTGGAAGGCACGCGCGGCGGCAGGGACCGCAGCGAGACCGCGCCGGGCCTCGTGGTCGGCGTCACCGGCGAGTTCCGGGTCACCCGCTGGCTCGCGGTCCTGATCGAGCTGTCGGGCCACTACGCGGACTTCGACGAGGCCCAGTTCTTCGCGATCGGGCACGGCGGCGTAGCCGTCCACTTCTGATCTCAGGTCCCCGAAGCTTTTGGCCCGGAGCCTGCCTGCGCGCCGCCGGCGAGACGGCTGGCGATCAGCGCCCGCACCTCCGGGTTGTCCCAGTCGGTCTGGCCGACGAACTTCCTGACCACCTCGCCGCCGACCACCAGGTAGGTCTCCGGCAGCTTGTCCGTGCCGTAGCGCTTCGCCACGTCCC
>DATANP010000156.1:0-19489 GCA_036266195.1 Thermoanaerobaculia bacterium
TCGCCGGCACCCCTTCGAGAAACCTGCGGGCCGCCGCGAGCAGGTCGGCGTTGGCCGGGAATTGCACCGTGTAGCGGAGGAGCTCGCGAGGGGCCTCCGCGAAGAGGGCTTCCGCTTCAGGGGTGCTCAGCCAATCGACGATGGAGTCGCGGCACCGCTGCCGATAGGCCTCGAATCCGGCCTCCAGCCGGCCGGCGAGCGCGCCGGAGATCCTCCCCGGAGCGCGGGCGCTGGCCACGCCGCGCGGATAGGGGCAGAAGCCGTGAGGGAGCGCGGTGGAGTCCAGCTCCAGCCGTTCAAGGGCCCCGCCGAACGCGGGGTCTGCCTGGCCGTAGATCGTCGTCCGCACGCCGGTCAGCGTCATCATGCCCGAGCACATCGCGCAAGGTTCGAGCGTGGTGTAGACGAGGGCGTCGACCTTGCCGAAGGCGCCTCTGCCCTCGAGATAGTTGGTGATCAGGCGCACCTCGCCGTGCTGGGTCCAGTTCCGGGTGCGGTAGACGGAGTTCAGGCCCCAGCAGAGGATCTGCGGCTTGCCCTGCTCGAGCTTCGCGAGCACGGCGCCGATGTTGTAGCCGCGGCCGTTCCGGCAAGTGGTGGGACAGGCGTCGCCCGCCGGAGAGCACGTGGGCTGCCAGGTCCTGTGCACCACCGCGTAGGCGAGCAGCGAGAGGATGTCGTCCCTCTCCGCCTCTTCCGCGGTTGGCCGATAGGCTGGCGGCGCGGCCGTCGGGCACGCCTCGGGCGACGCGGCGGGAGCTGCGACGGCCGCCTCGGCCCTGGAAACAGCGCGGGGCGCGCTCCCGCCGCTCCCGCCGGACGACCGGCAGGCGCTGCCGAGGACCAGGAAAGAAAGGAGGGGGATCACGCCGGCCCTCGTGCACCTTTTTCGGATCATGCTTCTCTCCAGCGCGTGGGACGCGCAAGCCGTGGTTTTCAGCCATCTGCAGCCAATTTTAAATCGTGTGACACGAAAGTGACGCGGAGCGCACATAAGCTAGATAGACGGTCACTCCAGACAGGGGGTCGCCGCTTCAACCGCTCATAAGGCTTCGGCCTTGGGGGATGTATGAGATTTGTCCTGACATCTTTTTTCCTGCTTTCCCTCCTGCCGCTGTCATCGCATGCGGGAGAAATGACATCTCAGACGCTGCAGACGGTTTCAATCATGCAGATCCAGGGGAACGGCCAGGTTTCGCCGCTGAAGGGCCGTTATGTCGAGACTTCCGGCGTGGTGACTCTGGTCACCGCGAAAAAGGACGGCTTCTGGATGCAGGACCCGAAGGGTGACGGCGATCCGTCCACCTCCGACGGCCTTTTCGTGTTCGGGTTCCCCAGTCTCGTCATACCCACTCCGGGCGATTCGATCACGATGACCGGCCGGATCGAGGAGGAGCAGAAGGGCAACGAGCTGCCCAGGACCCGGATGGTCGCGGTGCAGAGCCCGCACGTGATCTCCCGGGGAAACCCGCTGCCGGAGCCGGTCCAGCTCACGAAGCTCCCCGACACCTCGCTCGCGGAAGGGATCGCGTTCTGGGAGGCGATCGAGGGGATGCGGGTCCGCGTGGACAACGCGCCGGTGGTCTCGCCCACCACCCGCTTCCGCCAGTTCGACATCGTGGCTCCGGGCAACGCCGTGGCCGGTGCCGGTTTCCATCCGTCCTCCGGCCGCCTGATCATCCACAGCCTCGGCGGCGACCAGGTGGACTACGACCCCGAGCGGATCATGGTCGGCGACGCCACGGTCGACGATCAGCCGGCGGTGAGCGCCGGTGACACCGTGGTCTCGCTGGTCGGCGTGGTGGACTTCGCATTCGGCTATTACATGGTGCAGCCGGAGAGCCTGCAGCTCAGCCAGCGAGAGCTGCCGAAGCCGCCGGTCAGCGTCCGCACCGGCAAGCCGGGCAACTTCGTGGTCACGACCTACAACCTGTGGGACTTCTTCTCGTCCGTGCCCGAAGGGAAGAACGAGAAGTACGTCCTCAAGCCCGAGGACCTGGCGAAGCGCGTCGAAAAGATCGCGCAGTCCTTCATCACCGAGCTGCAACTGCCGCAGATCGTCGCGGTGCAGGAGTTGCAGGCCGTGAACCTGCCGCCGCTCCTGAAGCGCATCAACGAGCTGGCCGGGGCGGACCATCAATACGAGACGGCCACGCTGCCGACGAGCGACTGGCGCGGTCTCACCATCGCGTTCATCTACGACGCGAAGCGGGTCAAGCTGCAGAAGCTCTTCCAGTTCACCGGCAGCGAAACGGACGCGAGCTTCGGCAAGTCGTCGCCGGTGGGCAACCGCGAGCCGCTGGTCGGCATCTTCGAAGCCGGCCCCGGCATCCCGCCGATCACGGTCCTCTGCAACAAGCTCAAGACGAAGCGCACGGAGGAGTCGCCGTTCACGACCGAGCCGCCGTACCGCTTCACCGAGGTGCAGCGCAAGGCGCAGACCAGGGCGATCCGCGGCTTCCTCAACTCCCTGTTCGAGAAGGACCCGAACGCCTACGTCGTGGTCACCGGCGACCTCGCGGACTTCGATTTCGCCGAGCCGGGAGAGGGTGACGATTACCCGCTCGCCAACCTGAGGGGTCACAAGGGCGAAGTGCCCATGACCAACGTGACGGGCCTGGTGGACGAGGCTCAGCGCTATGACTACATCTTCCAGGGCGAGGGCGTCGTGGTGTCGCACACCCTGGTCAGCCCCGCTCTGATGAAAGCGTTCGCGGGCGCCGACTTCCTGCACTTCAACAGCTCGTATCCCGACGGGCTCAAGTGGGACACCAGCACCACGATCCGGGCTTCGGACCGCGATCCCCTGGAAACCCGCTTCAATCTTGCGCCAGCGCGCAACGCTAGGAAATGAGGAGCGACAGCATGGCCGACAGCATTGTCACGGAGCTCAAGCGGATCATCGCCGATGATCTGGACGTCAACATTCGTTTCGACGAGATCGACGAGACGGTTCCTCTCCTGGGTGAAGGCCTCGCCCTGGACTCGGTGGTCGTCGTCGAGCTCATCAGCCTGGTCGAAGACCGTTTCGGGTTCGAGTTCGAGGACTCGGAGCTGAACGTGGAGTCGTTCCGCAACCTGAACGCGCTCGCCGGAGTCATCGAGCGCCGGCGCGCCGCCTGAACCGGCGCCGCGTTACGGCTCGAAGGAGACAGTCATGAGATTCGTTACGGAAGGGTCGGCCAACATCGAGCCGACGCGCAATGGTTTTGTCGCGATCTATCCCCCGAACCGGTACTGGCGGCCCGAGAGCGTCAGCGAGATGATGGCGCCGAAGCCGCTCAATATTTACCTGCACACGCCCTATTGCATCCAGCGGTGCGCCTACTGTTATTTCAAGACGGCCACGGTCGGCGAGACGCGCCGCGCCGAGATCGACCGCTACGTCGACGCCGTCTGCCGGGAGTTGGAGATCGCGGCCGAACATTTCAATCTCGGCGAGCGGCCGGTGCACAGCGTCTATTTCGGAGGCGGCACCCCGACGCTCCTCTCGGACGAGAACCTGCACCGCCTGATGAAGACGCTGCGGGACAACTTCACGTTCAACAATCCCGAGATCGTCATGGAGGCCGAGCCGGTCACTCTCACGCCTGCCAAGGCCGAGACCGTGAAGGATCTCGGCGTGACGCGGCTGAGCCTCGGCATCCAGTCGTTCCGCGACGAGATCGTGCTCAAGACCGGGCGTCACGACAAGGAGGTGCTCGCGCTCCAGGCCATCGAGCTGGCCAAGGCCACCGGCGCGATCATCAACATCGACCTGCTGAGCGGCCTCGCGGGCGAGACCCAGGAGACCTGGGCCTACTCGGTGCAGCGTGCCCTGGAAGCCGGCACCCAGGCGATCACCGTCTACAAGATGGAGCTCTACGCCAACACCGAGTACTACACCGGCGTGCGCGAGAGCGTGATCGATCTGCCGTCGGACGAGCAGGAGATCGAGTTCATGAGCTATGCCATGGACCGCCTGGAGACTGCGGGCTATCACGCCGTGAACTTCTTCACCCACACCCGCGATCCCCAGCACGCGCAGCGCCACATCTCCAACCGCTGGCGCGGCGAGGACCTCTGCTCGGTCGGCGTCTCCGCCTTCGGCGGCTACGGCAACTGGTCGTTCCAGAACACCAGCGACCTGAACGGCTACCAGGCGCAGGTCGAAGAGGGGCGGCTGCCCCTGCTGCGCGGCTACACGCTGACCGCGCTCGACCTGATGGTCCGCGACGTCGTGCTCGGCATGAAGCTGCTCAGCGTGAGCTTCAAGGATTTCCGCAAGCGGCACGGCGTCGATCTGAAGCACCTCTGCGCGCCGACCCTGCAGGCACTGGAGGATCAGAGCTTCATCGAGGTGGACGACACGGCGATCCGGCTCACCCGCAAGGGCCGCCTCTACGGCGACACCGTGGGCAAGACGCTCGGCGCCAGCCTGCAGCAGTTGATGACCGGAGAAGGCGCGGCATGATCCTGACGCCGGACTTCGTCTTCATCCACTATCCGAAGACCGGGGGCACCTTCGTCACGGAGATGCTCTCCCGCGTCTACGGCGGCCGGGGCGGCCGGGACGGTGGGTTTGTCGACGTCGACAAGCACGCCACGTGCAGCGAGATCCCCGCGGAGCACCGGGGAAAACCGATCGTTTCGACGCTGCGCAACCCGTACGAGCGCTACGTGTCGCAATACCGCTTCGCCTGGTGGAAGCTGCACCCGGACCTCTACTGCGGCGTCGACGAGATGAAGAGCGCCTATCCGAACTATCCGGATCTGACGTTCGAGGAGTTCGTGCACCTGGCGAACACCAAGTTCCTGAACTGTTACCAGCAGCGCCCCACCGGCTTCGCGAACGACCGGTTCCCGCCGGGCCGGGAGCTGGGCTGGCACACGGAACAGTTCGTCCGCTTCTATTTCGACAACCCGCGGGAGGTCTTCGCGAATCTCGACGAAGCCTCCCTCGCGAGCGGCGACTTCCGGAAGCACATGTATACCGTGCGCTTCCTGCCCGTCGACCGTCTGAACGAGGCGCTCTACGAGTACCTGCTCGAGATCGGACACCCGGCGGAAAAGATCGACTTCATCCGTTCGGCGAACAAGATCTTCCCCGTGGAAGGCGGGCGCGAGCCGGGCGATCGCTGGGAGCCCTACTACACGCCGGAGATCCGCGATTACATCCGCACGCGCGAGCGTCTCCTGTTCGACTTCTTCCCGCAGTTCGAGTTTGCCGAGGAGGAAGTCCATGCCTGAGCCGAAGCTGGCTCTGGTGACAGGGGCCAACAAGGGGATCGGCTTCGAGGTCTGCCGCCAGCTTGCCGCCCAGGGGTGGAAGGTCCTGCTCACCGCGCGCAACGGGCAGGCCGGCGAGGCCGCCTGCGCGAAGCTGCGGGCCGAGGGCGGCGACGTCCTGTTCCACCCTCTGGACGTGCAGGACCCCGAGGCGATCGAGCGCCTGCGCACCTGTGTCGAGCGGGAATTCGGCCGCCTGGACGTGCTGGTGAACAACGCCGGCGTCTCGCCCGAGCAGGGCAAGGTGTCGAGCGAGGTCGACATGGCGACCGTGCGCGAGGTGATGGAGGTCAACCTGTTCGGCCCGTGGATGCTCTCGCTCGCCTTCATTCCGCTGATGAAGAAAGCGGGCGGCGGACGCATCATCATGGTGTCCACGGGCAAGGCCTCGTTCACCAAGCTCGCCGCCGACTACCCGGCCTACCGGGTTTCGAAGGCGGCGCTCAACGCGCTGACCGTGGTCCTCGCCGACGAGCTGCGCGACGCCAACATCCAGGTCAACGCCGTGACCCCCGGCTGGGTGCGGACGCACCTGGGCGGCATCCACGCGCCGCGCTCCGTGGAGGAGGGGGCGCTCGGCACCGTCTGGCTGGCGACCCAGGAGGGGACCGGCCCGACGGGCAGGTTCTTCCGCGACCGCGAGGAGTTCCCGTGGTAGCTCCCCGGCCGAACTTCTTCCTCGTCGGCGACCCGCGCAGCGGCACCTCCGCGATGTACAGCCTGCTCAAGCAGCATCCGGAGATCTATCTTTCGATCCTCAAGGAGCCGCACTTCTTCGGCACCGACCTGACGGTCCAGCCGCACACCATCCGCGAGCCCGATCTTTATTTGGGGATGTTCGCCGATGCCGGCGACTACCGGCGCGTGGGCGAAGGCTCCGTCTGGTACCTCACCTCGAAGCGCGCCGCGCAGGAGATCCGCGAGTTCGCGCCCGACGCGAAAATCCTCGCCCTGCTGCGCGAGCCGTCCGAGATGGCGCACTCGCTCTATCACCTCTACCGCCGCACCGGCAACGAGGACCTGCCGACCTTCGAGGAGGCGCTGGCGGCCGAGGAAGAGCGCCGGGAAGGGCGGCGGTTTCCCCCCGGCTGCTACTTCCCGGAAGGGCTGCTGTACACCGACGTGGCGCGCGCCGCGGACAAGGTCGAGCGCTACTTCACGGCGTTCGGCCGCGACCGCGTGCGCGTCGTCCTGTTCGAGGACTTCCGCCGCGACAATGCCAAGGTTTATCGCGAGGTGCTGGAGTTCCTCGAGGTCGATCCCACGTTCGAGCCCGAGCTCGATCCGGCGCGCGCCGCGGAGAGGATCCAGGTGATGGCGATCCGCCAGCTCCGCCGGACCGATCCGCGGGTCCGCAGCAAGATCGGCCGCGAGGGGTTGCGCCAGCACGCGGGCTCCCGCGAGCCGCTCGCGCCCGCGGTGCGGAGCGCGTTGCGCGAGACCTTCCGCTCCGACGTGACGCGGCTCGGCGAGCTGCTCGGCCGCGACCTGTCGCACTGGAGCCGGTGATGCAGGCCGCGGCCGACGCCCGGCTGAACCGTGTCCTGCGCACGGCGCGCAGGATCAAGAGTCTGCGCACCCGGATCGAGCGTTATGGTGTCGAGACGGTCGAGGAGACCTTCCGGCGCTGGCAGGCCGTGCGCATCCCCGAGCTGCCGCTCGCCATGCGCGAGCACGATCCGGCCTGGGCGGAGCTGTTCGCGGAGGAGAGCCGCCGCGTGCGGTCGCGGCTCGGGCCATCCGTCGTGAGCATCCAGCACTTCGGCAGCACGTCCATCCCGCCCCTGCCGTCGAAGGACATCGTCGACTTCTATGTTGCGATCGACGCATTGCCGGACGCTCCGGAGCTGGTCTCGGCCATGGCCGACCTCGGCTATGAGCTGTACGGCAACAGTCCGGTCGATCCGGAAACGGTCTGGTACTGGAGCACGCAGGGGAACCGCGCCTTCGCGGCCCACGTCTGCCGGCCCGGCCGCGCGTGGCTCTCGACCGTGGTGAACTTCCGCGATTTCATGCGCGTCCACCCGCAGGAGCGCCGGCGCTACGAGGAGGGCAAGCGGCAGCTCGCGGCCGAAGCGGATCAGGATTTTCTCGGCTACAGTGTCGGCAAGATGGCGCTCTTCGCCGAGCTGAACGACAGGGCCGACGCCTGGCACGCCGCGGGCAGGCCGGCCGCGGTCACCTCCGAATGATCCGGCTCACCGATCGGCTCGACCGCGGTCTCGTGGAAGCGACGCTGGACAGGCCCGTGCTGAGCGGGCCGGAAGGAACGGTCCGCGTCCGTGATGTCGTCGGCCGTCTGCAGGAGGCCGGCATGCGGGCCTGGATGGCCGGCGGCACCCCGCGCGACTGGCTCTGCGGCAAGGTGCCGCAGGACGTCGACCTGTCGCTGGACCGCGACCTCGCCTCCGTCCACGGGCTGCTGCTCGAGACGTTTCCCGGCATCGATCCGGTCGTTCTCCACCTCGACCGGTTCGGCCTGCTGCGCTGGGGCGATCCGGCGCTCGGCGAGCTCGACCTCAACATCCTGCGCAACCCCGACGACATCCAGAACGGGGACATGTGGTCGACCGTCTTCGTGCCGAGAGCGGACATCTCTCAGGACGCCCGGACACGCGATTTTTCGATCAACGCTTTCTATTACGACTGCCAGTCGGGCGATCTGCTCGATCCTCTCGACTGCGGCCTCGACGACCTGCGGACGCGCACCCTGCGGCTGATCGCCGATCCGGCGGTGCTCGCGGGCAGCTACCGCATGTCGTTCCGGATCCTCCAGTTCCTGGCGCGGGGTTATCAACCCTCGACGGAGACCGCGGATTATCTCGAAAGCCGGCTCGACCGGGACGTCCAGGGCATGGGGCCGCGCCTGCTCTATTGGATCACGGCGCACGTGATCGAACGCGGTGGCGACCTGCCGGCGTTCCGGGCGGACCTGGAATCGAGAGTGCGCGAGCCGGCATCCCGCGAGGTTCTCGGCCGCGTGTTCGGGATGCTCGAAGAGACATCCCAGATCTTCAACCGACTGTGAGGCGATCAATGCGAGCTGTGAAATCGGGATTGTTCCTGATCCTCGTTGCGGCCCTGGCGCTGCCCGCCCCTTCCGCGGCGTGGTCGCGAAAGGGTCATATCCTGATCATCCGTTCGGCGGTCAAGCTGCTGGTCGAGGATCCCACCACTCCCCCCGCATTGCGCGCCCTGCTTCTGGAAGGGCTCGGCGATCCGGCCAAGATGGATACGATCGAGGCGTTCGTTCTCACGGAACCGTATTCCAAGGTGGACGGAGCCCTCGAACCGGGCCTGGATCTCTACTCTCACAGGCCCGACGATCTCGCTTCCAACTCGCCGGTGCCGGTCTTCGACAACACCGAGGACCGGATGCACTACCTCAACCTGGAGCGCTTCAACCGCGATCCGGAGCGCCGCAAGTACGCGCCCGACGGCTCGAACAAGCCGAGCCTGTCCGACCTGCCGCGGGACTGGAAGGATGAGCGCTACGCCGTCGGCGGCTTCGTCACCTTCCGCGTCCAGCAGGCCTACGACACCCTGGTCGCGAGCCTTGCCAAGGATCTCTCGAACGAACAGATCTTCCTGTGGATGGGCTTTCTTTCGCATTACGCGAGCGATGCCTATCAGCCCTATCACGCCTCCCTCAACTACGCCGGCCTCCTGTGCCCGGCCAACCAGCGCCGGGAAAAACCCGATCGGTACATCACGCACGGCGAGTTCGAGAAGACGATCTTCACCGACGAGAGCCCGGCCGTGAAACCGATGATCACGGTGTTCTGGAACCAGTACAAGGAGACGCTGGCCGCCGGCGCCGCCACACAGGTGCAGCGCCTCGATCCCTATGTCTCCACGCAGGAGGCGCTGCTCAGCAGTTACGATCTGCAGTCGTTCCTGTGCAGAGCCCAGGAGGATGCGCTCAAGGAAAAAGATTTCAACCGCCAGGCCTGGTTCGCGCACACCGAGGACTTCGGCGGCCTGCGGCGCTCGACCGCGCAGCTTCAGGCGGAACGCATGGCGCTCGCGACCCTGGCCGTGCGCACGATGATCCGCCAGGCCTGGGACGACGCGGTGAAGATCGGCAATCCGCCGCCGGTCCCGCCGCCGCCCCCACCACCGCCGCCGCCGATGGCCGCGCCCATCCCGGCGCAGCCCGAAAAACCGGAAAAGCCGCCTGAGAAGCCGCCGGGATTGAAATGACCACGGTACCGATGGCGCTTCCCGAGCAACGCCGGCCCAGAAGGGTCCCGCGCGACGAGATCCTCGAAGGGCCGGTCGGTCCGGTGCTGGCGAAGCTGACCGTGCCGATGATCCTGGGCATCGCCTCGTCCTCGTTTTCGGGGGCGATCGATGCCTTTTTCATCGGCCGCCTCGGCAGCAAGGAGCTGGGCGCGTACGGATTTTCGTTTCCGGTCAGCCTGGTGCTCAACAGCCTGATCATGGGGCTGGGCATCGGCACGGCCTCGGTGGTGGCGCGCACCATCGGCGAGGGCCGTCCGGAGCGGGTGCGGCAGGCCACCACGCACGCTCTCTGGATGGGTCTCGCCGTGGCGCTCGGCCTCGCCGGGCTCGGTCTCCTGAGCCTCGCGCCGCTGTTCCGTCTGCTCGGCGCCACGCCGGACGTCCTCCCCCTGGTCCGCCAGTACATGACCGTCTGGTACGCCGGCCTGCCGCTCATCCTGCTGCCGATGATCGGCAACAACGCCGTCCGCGCAACCGGCGATACGAGGACTCCGTCGGTCGCGCTGCTGACGGCGGCCGGTCTCAATGCGCTGTTCGATCCGCTGCTGATCTTCGGCTGGGGCGTGGTGCCGAAGCTCGGGCTGGCCGGAGCCGCCTGGGCCTCGGTGCTGTCCCAGGGTCTGACGCTCGTGGCGCTGCTCGCGGTCCTGAGATGGCGGGAGGGGATGCTGGATTTCGTCCGTCCCAAAGTCGCCGAGCTGATCGAATCCGCCCGCCGGATCGGCTCGGTGGCGGTGCCCGCGGCCATGACCCGGATCGTCTTTCCGGTTTCCATGCTGCTGATCACCGGGCTTGTGGCCACCTATGGTCCGAAGTCGGTGGGAGCGCTCGCGGTGGCCGGCCGCATCGAGACACTGGTAATGATCGTGGTGGTGGCCCTCTCGGCCTCGCTGGTGCCGTTCGTCGGTCAGAACTGGGGTGCGGGAAAACCCGAGCGGTCGCTCCAGGGACTGAGGGCGAGCCTCCGCTTTTCCTTCGTCTGGGGTCTGGCTGTGAGCCTCGGCCTGTTCTTCGGAGCGCCATGGATCGCAAGGGTTTTCGCCAAGGACCCGGAGGTGGTGGCGCCGACCGTGAGCTACCTGCGGATCGTCTCCTGGAGCCTCGGCCTGCAGGGCATGTCGACGCTGGTCAGCTCGGCCTTCAACGCGGTCAACCGGGCTCTCTACTCGACCGCCATCACCCTGCTGCGGATGTTCGTCCTCTACGTGCCGCTGGCCTACCTGGGCTCCTGGCTCTGGGGTCTGCCCGGCGTGTTCGCGGGAGCCTGCGCGGCGAACGCGTTGGTGGGCCTCGGAGCGCTGGTCTGGGGCGAGCGGTTCTTCGCGGCGATCCGGCCCAGGTCATCCGGAGCAGAAGATGGCCGTCGCTGATCCCGGGCTCGTGGAATCGACCTTCGGGCGGCCGGTCGTGCGCGGACCGGACGGCGACGTCCGCGTCCGGGATGTGATCGATCGCCTGCTGGACGCGGGAGTCCGGGTCTACGTGGTAGGGGGCACCCCGCGCGACTGGCTCTCCGGCCGAGTCTCGCAGGATGTCGACCTCTCCCTGGATCGCGACCTCTCCTCCGTTCACGGCCTGCTCCGCGAGGCCTTTCCCGGCATCGATCCCCTGGTTGCTCACGCCGAGCGCTTCGGCACGTTGCGCTGGGGCGATCCCAAGATGGGCGAGCTCGACTTCAACATCCTGCGCAGCTACGAGGACATCCAGAACGGGGAGATGTACAAAACCACCTTCGTGCCGCGGAGCGATCTCGCGGCGGACTGCCGGATGCGGGATTTTTCGATCAATGGTCTTTATTACGACTGCCGCTCGGGCGAGCTGCTCGATCCCCTCGGCTGCGGCCTCGACGACCTGCGAACGGGCACCCTGCGGCTGATCAACCATCCGACCGTGCTCGCGGGCAACCATCGCATGTCGTTTCGCGTCCTGCAGTTCCTGGCGCGGGGGTACAGCCCCGCGCCAGAGACGACGGCGTATCTCGACACCCAGCTCGACCGCGACATTCAGGGCATGGGGTTCCGGCTGATCCGTTGGATCACCGATCACGTGATCGATCGCGGCGGCGACCTGGCGCGGTTCCGTGCGGACCTGGAGGGGCGGGTGCGCGAACCGGCCTCACGGGAAGTCCTCGAGCAGGTCTTTTCAGTGCTCGATGGCGGCCGCTGAACGAGCGGACCGTTTTCGGCCGGTCGGCGAAGTGGTAGGGTTTGGTTTGGAGCATAGGTGATGGTTGGCTCGTCGGATCGATCCACCGGCCCGTTGGATGCATCACCCAGCCCGCCGGCTGCATCCGGCGGCTCGCCGGACGCGGAACCCGGCCGGATTCTCCATCCAGCGGCTCGCCGGATCGATCCATCGGTCCATTGGATGCGTCACCTAGTCCGCCGGCTGCATCCGGCGTCTCGCCGGACGTGGAAACCGGCCAGATTCTCCATCCGGCGGCTTGCCGGATCGATCCACCGGGCCATTGGATGCGTCACCCAGCCCTCCGGCTGCATCCGGCGTCTCGCCGGACGCGGAAACCGGCCGGTTTCTCTATCCAGCGGCTTGCCGGATCGATCCACCGGTCCGTTGGATGCATCACCCGGCTTGCCGGATGCATCCGGGACAGGCCTGATTCTTGCTCGAATCCGAGTGGACCCGGCGCCGCTGGCGCCCCACTTCCGCGAGGTGGCCGATGATCCGAGCCAGCTTCCCATGCGCGCTCCTCCTGCTCTGCTTCGCCCTGACGGCCGTGGGATGCGGATCTTCGGCAAAGCTCCCCGTTACCGCCGGCACCGGGCCGAACCCCACGCTGCCGCCGCCGGACAAGGCGCTGATCCCGCTGGTTCACGTGGTCACCGCGAAGGGCTGGCCCCAAGGGGCGAAGCCGGTCGCCGCCAACGGCACGGCTGTCAACGCGTTCGCCAGCGGCCTGGAGCACCCGCGGTGGCTCTACGTGCTCCCGAACGGTGACGTGCTCGTGGCCGAGACGAACGCGCCGCCGCGGCCGGAGGAGGGCAAGGGGATCAAGGGCTTCTTCTTCAAGAAGTTCCAGGCGAAGGCCGGCGGCGCCGTGCCGAGCGCCAACCGCATCACCCTGCTCCGGGATGCGGATGGCGACGGCGTGGCGGAGACGCGTACTGCGTTCCTGACCGGGCTCAATTCGCCGTTCGGCATGGCGCTCGTGGGCAAGGATCTTTATGTCGCCAACAGCGACGCGATCGTAAGGTTTCCGTACGAGCCGGGCGCGACCGAGATCAAGGCGGCCGGCACGAAGCTCGCCGATCTGCCCGCGGGTCCGCGCAATCACCACTGGACCAAGAACGTGATCGCTTCGCCTGATGGATCGAAGCTCTACGCCTCCGTCGGCTCCAACAGCAACGTGGCCGAGAACGGAATGGAGGAGGAAGAGGGGCGCGCGGCGATCTGGGAGGTGGACCGCGCGACCGGCAAGTCCCGGGTCTTCGCGACCGGGCTGCGCAATCCGGTCGGCATGGCCTGGGCGCCGGAGAGCGGAACCCTGTGGACGGCGGTCAATGAACGGGACGAGCTTGGCAGCGACCTCGTGCCCGACTACATGACCTCCGTCCAGGAAGGCGGATTCTACGGCTGGCCCTACAGCTACTACGGCCAGCATGTGGATACCCGGGTAAAGCCGCCGCGGCCCGACCTGGTAGCCAGGGCGATCGTGCCCGACTACGCGCTCGGTCCGCACACCGCCTCGCTGGGCCTCGTCTCCGCGGAGGGGACTGGGCTGCCGGAGCCCTTCCGCCACGGCATGTTCGTGGGCCAGCACGGCTCCTGGAACCGCAAGCCGCGCAGCGGCTACAAGGTCATCTTCGTGCCGTTCGATGGCGGCAAGCCGTCCGGCGAGCCGATCGACGTCCTGACCGGATTCGTCAAGGAAAACGGCGATGCCATGGGCCGTCCGGTCGGCGTGGTGATCGACAAGGGCGGCGCCCTGCTGGTGGCGGACGACGTGGGCAACACGGTCTGGCGCGTGACCAGCGCAAAATGATGTAAAAGGGCCTGGTGCGATCGAAATCGCCAACGCGCCTGCTGCTGGTGGGCGCCGGCCATGCCCATCTGGAGATCCTGCGCCGCCAGGCGTCCCATCCACAGGCCCATGTGGATCTGACCCTGGTCTCGGTGGCGGACTGCCACCACTACTCCGGCATGGTCCCCGGCTTTCTCCAGGGCCAGTACGAAGAGCGCGAGATCACCTTCGACCTGCCGGCGCTCGCCGAAAAAGCCGGCGGCCGGTTCGTCCAGGCAAAGGCTGTCGCGCTCGATCCAACAGCGCGGGAGGTCCGGCTCGAAGGCGGCGGCACCCTGGGTTATGACCTCGTCTCGTTCAACGTGGGCTCGCGATCGGCGGGCGACGAGGACGAGGCAGTCCGGCGCCATGCCGCGCGAGTCAAGCCGATGTCCCGCGTCGCCGAGCTCCGGCGACGCTTGGGGGAGATGTCCGGGGAAAACCACGTTGTGATCGTCGGAGGCGGCGCGGCGGGCGTCGAGATCGCCTGCGCGATCGCGACCTTTCTCGACGAGGCCGGATGCCGGCGCCGGATCACTATCGTGGAAGGCTCCGGCGCCATCCTCTCGGACTATTCGAAACGATTTCGCCGGCGCGCGGAAGCCGTGCTGGCCGGCCGGGACATCGCGGTCCGGACCGGCATCCGGGTCGAGACGGTCGAGACCGACGCGGTCCGGATCAAGGGCGGAGCCCTGTTGAGGTCCGACCTCACGGTCTGGTTGACCGGCGCGGCCGCCTGGCCGCTGTTCGAATCGTCGGGCCTGCCAGTGGATCGAAAGGGTTTTCTGTTGGTGGACGATTCGCTGCGCTCGATCGCCGACCCGCGGATCTTCGGAGCCGGGGACTGCGTGACACCAGAACGCTATCCGGACACTCCGAAGGCCGGAGTCTATGCCGTGCGCGAGGCGCCGGTCCTCTGGCAAAGCCTCGTGGCCGCGATCGAAGGCGGGAAGCCGCCGCGCTACAAACCGCAGGGCGGCTTCCTGTCACTCCTCAACACCGGAGACGGCAAGGCGCTGCTGCGCTACAAGAGTCTGGTCTCCCACAGCCGCTGGGCGTGGCGGCTCAAGGACCGGATCGACCGCGGGTTCATGAAGCGGTACCAATAGACCCGCTTCTGGTAGCGAATTTGCACCTTCATCGACGGATGGCGACCCTCGCTGCAGAACCGAGCGCAGCCTCACTCCCGCGCGGGCAGGTCCTGGTCGCCTTCAGCGGCCTTCTGCTGGCGATGTTGCTGGCCTCCCTGGACCAGACCATCGTCGCGACCGCGCTGCCCACGATCGTCGGCGAGCTGGGCGGCCTCGAACGCCTGTCCTGGGTGGTGACCGCGTATCTGCTCGCGCAGACGGTCGTGACGCCGCTCTACGGCAAGCTCGGAGACCTGTACGGCCGGAAAGGCGTGCTCCAGGGCGCGGTGGTGCTGTTCCTGGTGGGCTCGGTCCTCTGCGGGCTGAGCCGCAGCATGGGGCAACTCATCGGCTTCCGCTTCCTCCAAGGCCTTGGAGGCGGCGGCCTCATGGTGACCACCATGGCGGTGGTCGGCGACATCATCCCGCCCCGCGAGCGCGGCCGGTACCAGGGGATCTTCGGCGCGGTCTTCGGGCTGTCGAGCGTGGCCGGTCCGCTGCTCGGCGGCTACTTCACGACGGCCTGGTCCTGGCGGTGGATCTTCTACATCAACCTGCCGCTCGGCATCGTGGCCCTGATCGTGATCGCGGCGACCCTGCCGTCGGCCGGCACGCGCCAGCGGCGCCGCATCGACTACGCGGGCGCCGTCCTGCTCGCGGTGGCGTTGAGCGCGATCATCCTCGTGACGGACCTGGGCGGTTCCGTTTTCGGCTGGAGCTCGCCGATCGTGCTCGGGCTCGCGGCGCTCGGGGCAGTGTCGCTGATCGCGTTCGCCCTGGTGGAGCGGAGGGCCGAGGAGCCGGTGCTGCCCCCGCACCTCTTCCGGAACCGGACCTTCGCGATCACCTCGGCCATCGCCCTGGTCGTCGGCTTCGCGATGTTCGGCTCGGTGACCTACCTGCCGCTTTTCCTCCAGGTGGTGAAGGGGGCGAGCCCCACCGGGTCCGGACTGCAGATGGTCTCCTTGATGGCAGGGATGCTCGCGACCTCGATCCTGTCGGGGCAGCTCATCAGCCGCACCGGCCGCTACAAGCTGTTCCCGATTGCCGGGACGGCCTTGATGGTGACGGCCCTGCTCCTGCTTTCGTTCGTGACGGCGGAGACGAGCGATGCGGCCCTGGTCGGCATGATGCTCCTGCTGGGCTGCGGGATCGGCCTCATCATGCAGGTCCTGGTGATCGCGGTCCAGAACGCCGTGGACTATCGCGACCTGGGCACCGCCACCTCGGGCAACACTCTATTCCGCTCGATCGGCGGCTCGGTGGGCACGGCGATCCTCGGCGTGATCTTCGCGGTGCGCCTCGGCGCCGAGCTGCGGAGGGTCCTGCCCGGCACGGCAGGCCTGGCGCCCTCGGAGATCGCGAAGCTCCCGCCGGCTCTCCACAGGATCTACGCCCAGGCGTTCACCGAAGCCACCGGCACGATCTTCGCCGTGGCCGGAGGCCTGGCCGTGATGGCCTTTCTGTTGACCTGGCTGCTCCCGGAGAAACCCCTGCGGGAGACCATCGCCGCCACGAGCGCCGAGGTCGGCCAGGAGATGGGCGGCGCGGTAGCCATGCCGGCCGCTCCGGAGCCCTACGAGGAGCTGGTCCGCGGGCTGGTGGCGGTCGTGGACCGCGACCTGAGGCGGAAGCACTTCGAGCGCATCGTCGCGCGGGCCGGCGTGGCCCTGGACCCGGCGGCGGCGTGGCTGCTGGTCCGCCTGGGAGAGCAGCCCGAGACGACGCTCGACGCCCTCGCTCGGCAGTCACCTTTCGGAGCCGAGGCACTGCGCCGTGCCGCCGAGGACCTTCGCGCCAAAGGGTGGATCGCAGGCGATATGGGGCTCGGCCGGGTCACACAAGCGGGCTGCGCCATTTTTGAGAAGATCGTCGTCGCGCGCCGAGCCCATCTGACCGAAGTATTCTCTCAGTGGACTCCGGGCGAGCAGAAGGATCTGGCCGGTCTGCTGCGCCGCCTGGTGCCCGATATGGCGTCCGGCGAACCGGGTTAGGGTCTACCGCGGGCTCATTGCGGGGTGCAGGCCCCTTCGCTCTTCACATTGACCCCGGCGACAGCCGCAAGGCAGTAGTTGCCATAGGTCTTGCCGTCGCAGCCACAGACCGGCTTGTCGATGACATGGCCGTGCTCGACGCAGCTTTCGGGGCGAGGCTCGCACCTGCCGCTCTCGCCGCATTGGGCGAAGATCTTGGAGCAGTACTCGCCCTCGGCGCACTGCTCGTTCGTCGAGCAGGAGCCCTCGGCCAGGGCGGCAGACTGGGGTTGCTCGGCCGGCGCGCTCCGGCAGGCCCCCAGCACCGGCAGGAGAAGCAGGCATATCAGGATCAGGTGTTTCATGGTCTGCAACCGCATGGGAATCCCTCCCTTGAGCGCGGAAGTATAAGCCGGTGTTGGATTCCGGCTTCGGAACGGAGAGGGCTACTCGCTGCCGCGGTTGAACGACTGTTCTCCGCCGGGGGAAAGGATGATGACGCGTACAACCTTTCCGCTCGCGTCGCGCTCGAAGCGAATCCGGAAATCGTCGCGATCGTCCACCAGGAAGCGGTCCTGGCCGACCGGACGGAACTGCACCCTGGGTCCGTTCCCCAACCGGGCCCAGAGCGCGTCGCCTTCGGCGATGACTGTGAGCGGGCCGTAGCTGCCGGCGAAGGCCTGTCGCTCGACGGCCGAGAGGTTGACCCGGTGGCGGCGATCCTCCACGACGCCGCGCACGAGCTCCAGCTCCGCCTTGCGCGCCGGGTCGGTGGTCATCGCCGCGACCGCATCGAGTGCGCGCGTATGCGCCACGTCGAGCGCATCCGACGCCGCCACGGCGATGTCTGGCTCGACACCGGTCCCCTCCCAATCGGTGCCGGTGATCGGATTGACGGAGCGCCCGTACGGAAGCCTCAGCAGCACCGGATATCCCTGGACCTGGTGGATCTCGACCGGGTGGGCGCCGCCGCCCGTCGTCTCGCCGATGATCGTGGCGCGTTTCAGGCTCTTCAGGCTGTAGGCAAAATCCTCAGCGGCCGAGAAGGTGCGGCCGCTGGTGAGGATGAAGACCGGCACGGCAGGCAGGCGCGTGCCGGGCACCCACGCCTGGGTCCAGAACTGCCGGGTCTTGTCCCCCTTGCGGATGTAGAAGCTGCTGAAGTGGACCGGTTCGCTGGGGACCAGATAGCTGGTGATGAGCTGAACCATGGTCGGGTCACCGCCGCTGTTGTCCCGCAGGTCGACGATCAGCGCATCGCTGCCGGCCAGAAAGCCCATCGCCGCCACCGCGGTATCGCCGCCGAGGTCGGCCCGCTCAAAGCTGTCGAGCTTGAGGTAGCCGATGTTGCCAGCCAGCCGTTCGACTCTGCGGAAGCCATAATTGTCGCGGCGCATCATCGCCAGCTCCTCTGGATTCGGCCCTTCCGTCTCCGGGGCGGGCGGCTCGGGAGGAGCCCACAGAACGGCCAGGTGCAGATCGTGGCTGACCGACCGCAGATCCTCGGTCAGCTTTTCCGTGAAACTCTCCACGGTCCCGAGGCGATCGTAGGCGCCGCTCTGGAGCTGGTGCCGAACCTGCTCTTCCATCCGCTGCGCGATCTCGGGAAAGACGTAGGTGTCGCGCAGAGCGGCCGCGATGTCCTCGATGATGGCAGCGCGACCCTTGGCGTCAAGAGCGGGTTGCGCTTGCTGCGGGAGCGTCGGCGCGGGTAGGGCGACAAGCAGGAGCCAGAGCGAGACATGGAGCTTCATGAGGTCCTCCGTGTCTGACTTGGACTCCCGGCGGGCCCGGGAAGTTCCCTGGGCTCGGAAGGTGTTAGATTCCAGGCTTGGAGCTGGCCGATGGCCGGCCGGTTGGGCAAGCCATGCACGAATATACCGGCGTTGCGACGCGCCTCCCTGTTCAGGACCTGGATCGAGCCCGAACCTTCTACGCCGAGAAACTGGGGCTCGAACCTGTGGAGGAACGCCCCGGAGGGCTCCTCTACCGCTGCGGCAGTGGAGTCTTCGCCTTGTTCGTCTCCCAGGGGAAGCCCTCCGGGAGCCACACCCAGATGGGGCTGGAGGTTGCCGACCTTGCGGCCACGGTCAAGCACCTTCGAGATCGCGGCGTGGTGTTCGAGGAGTACGACCTGCCAAGCATGAAGACCGTGGATGGAATTGCCGAGGTTGCGGGCAACTACCCGAGCAAGGGCGGGATCGGCGAGTTGGCCGCTTGGTTCAGGGACAGTGAAGGAAATTTGATCGGAATCGGTCAGGCGTTGCGGTGAGAGGCTCGGCGCACGTCGATCCTCTGGCGGAGCCTCGTCGCAGCAATCGAGGGCAGGAAGCCACCAAGCTAAGACCTGCAGCCCGTGGCTTCCGGTCGCTTCAATGTGCATTCCACTGAATACTATGATACAGTCGCGGTAACTGCAGCACTGAGAATGGAGGATGGTATGAAAGCCGTAGCGTGCTCCATCGTCGTGCTGGCCTTGGCGCTGGCTGCGCAGGCCGCGATCCCGTACAAAGTAAAGCCTGGGGAGAAGGTGGATGAGAGAAAGGGAATGGCGATCCGCCAAAAGGTTGCTGCCGCGGCCGCGGGTCCCGTTACCTGTACGCTCACGTTCAGTCCCGCGACTGTGACCAACGGGCAGGTGACCAATTACTCGGTGAGCTACGGCGGTGGGTGTGTCAGCGGCCAGATCGTCGAGTCCATCTGGCTGCACTGGCCGTCCACGGTTGCCGATTTCGGGGAGTTGACTGTCAGAAAGAAGATGCTGAACGTTTCGAGCGGTTGCTTGGCGGCTTCGTTTGAGGCTGTCGTCGCTCCATCGGCCCTCGGAATCAAGGGGGCCTTCAAACCCACCGCAG
>DATANP010000157.1:0-6984 GCA_036266195.1 Thermoanaerobaculia bacterium
GCTCCACGAGCACCAACCGGGTCGGAGGTTGAGAACGACGAAGCCAGATCTTCCCTTCAAACGCCCGGTCTCCCGATGCGGGCGCCGCGGGCGCGGCCGGCAACTCGGCCAGAACCGCCTCCGGAACCCGATTGAGCCCCGTGACCGCGCCCCAGTGCGGCTCGGGGACGAGCCCGGGGTCCAGGCGGCCCTGGTACTCGACCGTCCGCGGCCGGGCGAGGGCCTCCTCGACGGCCCTGCGGAGGTCGTCCTCGGTCTTGAGCGCGGGCTGGCCGGCCTCGCCGACCAGGAGGACCTGGCCCTCCCGGTCGAGCAGGATCTTGGTCGGGAAGGAGAAGACCCGGAACCGGTTGCGCACGAGATCCGCGACGCTGGACGCCGTGGCGTGGACCCAGGGGGCATCGTTCTCGGCCAGGAACTTCTTCAGGGTGTCGAGGTCGTCTTCGAATGGCAATCCCAGGATCTCGAAGCCCTGGCCGCGATACGCCTCGTGGATCTTGCGGAGCTTCGGCAGGTCCGCGACGCACGGGCCGCACCAGGTGCCCCAGAAGTCGAGGAGCACGACCTTGCCCCGCAGCTCCGACAGCTTCCGCGGCTTGCCGTCCACGCCGGTGAAGTCGAAGTCGGGCACCACGGACCCGGCGGCCAGCTCGAAGCGCTGATAGTCGGACGCGGGGTGGGTCCGCAGCACGATCCGCCCCGTGGCCAGATCGACGCTGCGGGCCGAGAGGTAGTAGTCGCCGACGTGGAAGACCACCGGCTCGACCCCGTCGCCCACCTCGACCTCGCCGCGCGCGAGCCCCCGGTCGAACGTGCCGCTGCCGTCCAGGTCCATGGCCTGGCTGCTGGCAATGTCCACCTGGCCGGTGTCCAGGTCGATCCAGTAGCGGACCCGCACCTCCCGGGTATCCACCTGCACCGTGCCCACCGCCTGCCCGACGTTGTAGGCCATGCGGCGGACGTTCTCCTCCGGCTTCTTCTCCGGCACAGGCCGCCCGAGGTAGACCAGCGCCTCTTTCACGGCGCCGACCTTCAGGGGGAAACGGAGCGTGACGCTCTCCCACTCCCCGTCCGGCTCCCGCTTCAGGTCGAACCGCTCCTCCGCGGACAGGCGGTCATCCTGGTTCAGGTCCGCATAGACGAAGGCGCCTCCCGACGCCGGCTCGACGAGCACCACCCGGGCGCGGGACGGCTCGGTCTCGCGGAGGAAGATCTTTCCCGCGAACGTGCGGTCTCCCGGCGACGGCGGCACGGGCAGGCCGGCCTGCGGCCCTTCGAAAAGCCCCAGGGCCGCGCCCTGGCGCGGCTCCACGGCGGGCTCGGGATCGAGCTTGCCCACGTACTCGGCCGGCGGCCGGGCGACGACCTCCGCGACCGTCTTCAGCATCGCCTCTCCATACAGGGACGGCGCGTCGAGCGGGCTGCCGGCAGCCACGATCCGGCCGTCCCGGTCGAGGAGGATCTTGGTCGGATAGGCGCGGACGCGGAAGCGCTCCTCGATCACCTCCTTCACGCTGTCCGCGGTGGCGTGGAGCCAGGGGGCGTCCTTCTTCTCGGCCAGGAACGCCTGGAGCTTCGCCAGGTCGTCCTTGGCGTCCATGCCCAGGATCTCGAACCCGAGGTCCCGGTAGGACGCGTAGGCCTTGCGGAGCACCGGCATCTCCTGGATGCAGTGGACGCACCAGGTGCCCCAGAAGTCCAGGAGGACCGCGCTGCCGCGGAGGTCCGACAGGCGGTGCCGGTTGCCCTCGGGATCGGTGTAGTCGAAGTCGATCGGGCTCCCCGGCCGCAGGTCGAAGCGCCGGTAGTCCGATGCCGGGTGGACCCGGAGGAACGCGCGGCCGCCCGGCACGTCGAGGCGGGAGGTGGAGAGGTACAGGTCTCCGACCTTGAAGATGATCGTCCCCGACTTGCCGTGGTCCAGCTCGCCCGAGACGAAGTCGTCGGTGATTCGGCCGTCGCCGTCCGTATCCATGCCCACGCCCCACAGGCCCAGGCTGACCTCGCCCGTGGCGTAGTGGATCGGGTAGCGGACCGCGATCTCCCGGCCCGCGACCGTGATGGTCCCCGAGAGATAGGCGAGACCCGACCGCATGAGCTCCCGGTGGTCCGCCTCCGGATCCACCTTGGGCATGGGGCCGATCAGGACGGGATAGTAAGGAAGGCCCGTCGCATTCACCGGGAACCGCAGGAGGACGGCGCCCTCTTCCTGGTCGCGGCCGAGCGGGAAGCGCTCATTCATGGAGAGCCGGCCATCCAGGTTCTGGTCGGCATAGAAGAAGGCCGGGCCCTGGGCGGGCTCGACCAGGACGACCTCCGCGTTCACCCCGAGGTCCTCCAGGACCGTCAGGGTTCCGGAAAAGACCCGGTCGCCGGCGCCGGGGCGGACCGGCAGCCGCCCGATCCGATCCTCGGGAGCGCGTTCCAGGCGGAACGGATCGCCGGATTCCTTCAGCGGTATCGCCACCGGCTCGGCCTTCAGGGGGCTCACGATCTCCAGCGGCTCGGCGCGGAGAGAGACGGGGAGCGCCAGCGAGAGGAAAAGCAGGGGAAGAGCTCGTCTCATCGGTCCTCCTGGGATCGGCTGGGCCGAATTGTATCGTGCTAAGCTTCGCCTCCCAAAAGGAACTTCCGTGGCACACCCTGAACCGCAGTACGACGTCCTTGTGCTCGGCGGCGGCCCCGCCGGCTCCACCACAGCCCTGGTCCTGGCGCGCGAAGGCAAGCGCGTCCTGCTCCTCGAGCGTACGACCTTCCCCCGGTTCCACATCGGCGAGTCGTTCCTGCCGCGCAACATGGCGCTGATCCGGGAGCTGGGCCTGGAGCCCGAGCTGCGCAAGCTCCCGCAGGTCGAGAAGCGCGGCGCCGAGTTCCTCATGGGGGACAGCAACGACGGCGCCTCGCTGTTCTGGTTCACCGACTACTTCACCCGCGGCGAGACGGTCTCGTTCAACCTCGAGCGCGCCCCGTTCGACCGCATGCTCCTGGACGCCGCCCGCGGCGCCGGGGCGGAGGTCCACGAGGACTGCGCCGTGAAGAAGATCACGCGCCTGGAGGACGGCCGCGTCGAGGCGCTGACCGACCTCGGCGAGGTCTCCGCCCGGTACGTCGTGGACGCCTCCGGGCAGGCGACCTTCCTCGGCAAGCACCTGGGCCTGCGCAAGGTCCACCCCAGCCACCGGCGGATCGCCTGCTTCAGCCACTTCGAGAGCGTGGAGAGGAGGCCCATGCCGGAGGGCGGGTTCATCGTCATCGTGGTCAGCGACGAGGGCTGGTTCTGGCTGATCCCCCTGGACGAGACCCGCACCAGCGTGGGCGTGGTCATGGACGCCGACAAGGCGAAGGCGACCGGCATCCCGTCCGAGCAGCTCCTCGCCTGGGCGATCGAGCGCTGCCCGGCGGTGCGGGAGCGGATGACCGCCGCGGTCCAGACGGTCGAGCCCAAGGTCCTGGCCGACTTCAGCTACCGCTGCGCGCCCTATGCCGGCCCGGGCTACTTCCTGGCCGGGGACGCGGCCGTGTTCGTGGACCCGATCTTCTCCACCGGCGTCTGCATGGGGATGATGAGCGGGGTCGAGGCGGCGAAGTCGATCTCGGCGCTGATGCGCGGCGCCAGTCCCGAGGCGGTGAGGCGGAAGTACATCCGCTTCGTGACCGGCAGCTCGTCGGTCTTCTTCAAGCTCATCCATCTCTACTACCAGCATTCGTTCCGGGAGCTGTTCCTGAACGGCGAGGGCCCCGTCCGGATCCACGACGCCGCGATGTCCCTGCTGGCGGGCTACGTGTTCCCCCGCCCCTCGTTCGCGCTGCGCTGGCGGATGAAGCTGCTGGAGCTCTTCGTCCACCTGAACCGGTTCGTCCCGCTGGTCCCCCGCCGCAAGCGCTTCTCGCTGATCGACGGAACAAGATGAGGATCGAAATCCCGGAAGACAGCCCGTTCTTCGCCGGCCACTTCCCGGGCCAGCCCATCCTCCCCGGCATCGCCCACCTTGCCCTGGTGGCCCAGGCGCTGGGAGATCCGCCGCTGGCCGAGGTGAAGACCCTCAAGCTCCGCAAGCCGGTCGGTCCCGGGGATGTCCTGGAGCTGGTCCTGGATGGAGGGAAGTTCGAGCTGCGCCGGAGGGACGAGGTGGTCAGCAACGGCGTGGTCGTCCTGGGCGGCGAGGAGGTGCCAGTCGAGCCGGCCAGCCCGGCGCCCAGCGCCTGGCCCCCGCCCGGCGAGTTGGTCCCGCACGCGCTGCCGGCTTTGCTGGTCAGCTCGGTGCTGGAGGTCTCGGCCGAGGGAGCCACGGCGATCGTGGAGATCCCGAAGGACAACCCGTTCGTCCAGGATGGCCGCGCCCCGGCCTTCGTCGGGTTGGAAGCCGGAGCCCAGACCGCCGCGGTCCTGGAGGCGTTGGGCCGGGAGGGGACGGAGGGTCCCAAGGTCGGGTACGTGGTGGCGATCCGCAACGCCCGGTTTGCCACCCCCTGGCTGCCAGCCGGCACGCCGCTGGCGGTGACCGTGAAGGCCGCCGGGAGCGCGCCGCCGCTTTCGATCTACGAGGTGAATCTCGGCAACGGACTGGTCACCGGGCTGGTGAGCACCTTCATCCAAGGGACCTAAAGGACTACAGGGATATCAAGGACCAAAAGCCTTTGGTCCCTGCAGACCTTGCAGTCCTTTAAGTCCTTCCCCACACCTTCCGGAAGCAGAACCACTGGTGAGGCCGGTGCGAGATCGCCCACTCCAGATCGGCGGCGAAGCGGCACTGGGCTTCTTCCATGTCGGCCTGGCGCGAGCCGGTGCTGCCCACGCGGATGGGCGGGCGCAGGGAGCAGCGGTAGCGCAGGCGGCTCTCCCGGAAGACGAACACCGGCAGGATCGGCACCCCGGCCGCCCGGGCCAGCGCCAGAGGACCCACTGGCACCGGGAACGGCCGGCCGAAGAGCGAGATCTCCGCGGTGCGGCCGCCGTTGCGTGGCCGGTCGCCCTGCAGGGCCACGATCTCGCCGCTGCGCAGGGCGTCGAGAAGATCGACGCCGAGCTGTGGGTCTTCGGCGAAATGAGTCTGGTAGAGCTCCCCCGCCTGGCTGCGGATCAGCTCGGAGAAGAAGCGCTGCGCCCGCGGATCGATCTCGGCCTCGCGGACCACGTGGACCCGCCGCTCCTCCTGGAACGCCGGGAGCATCGAGCCCACCTCCCAGGCGCCGATGTGGGCGGTCACCAGGATGAACCCCCCGCCCGAGGCGTTCAGCTCGCGCCAGTGGTCCAGCCCCTCGGCCCCGATCACGAACCGCCGGTCCGTGCTCAGCCGCTCGTAGCGCTCCGTCAGGCACCAGGCGAAGCTCAGGAGGGTGCGGAAGATCCGCGCCTGGCGGGTCCACCAGCCACAGGGGCCGAGCACCGCTTCCAGGTTCGAGGCCACGGCCGCTCGGGCGTTCCGCAGGACCACCGAGAAGAAGGCGGTGAACCCGAGGACGAACCACCCGATCAGCCAGGACGGCACCAGCCGCACCCCGATCTGGTGGATGCGGAACCAGAAGATCCCGGTCACGTAAAACGGCCCGAGGATCTTCCGGGCCCAGCTCGCCTCGGGCGCATGGGGAGGTACGTGCGGCGTCTCGCGGGTCGCGGCAATGCTCATACGGCCTTCCTGGGGATCAATCGCTTTCTTCCCTGGAATCTTCTCTCATCCGGCGCCCCCGCGACAAGGCTTCCAGCGCCGGAAGCACCAGAAAGGTCGCCACCAGGCACGCCGTGACCCCCACCGCCACCAGGGTGCCGGCGTTCAGGAGCCCCGGCACCCGGGAGGACCCCAGGCTGCCGAAGCCGACGCCGGTCGTGAGAGCGATCAGGATCATGGCCAGGCCCGAGCGCTCCACCGTCCCCCGGATGCCCTCCTCCGGCCGCAGCCTTCCACCATGAACCGCATGGACCCCGAGGTCGATTCCCGTGCCGAACAGGACGGGCAGGGTGGAGATCGCCAGCACGTCCACGTGCCCGCCGAACGCGCCCCAGAGGCCGAACGTCCAGACACAGCCGAGCGCGAGCGGCAGGCCGGAGAGCAGCGAGTCGCCGATCCGGCCGCCGACCGAGACGATCACCACCAGCGCCACCAAAGCGAAGGCCACGGCGCTCGACCGCCGGAGGTCGCTCATCGCAAGGCCCCGCAGCTCCGCGCCGACCCTGGGGATCGAGGCCAGGGCGAGCCCCGGGGAGGCCCGGTTCAGATCCCGGGCCAGATCGGCGGACGACTCGCCGCCCTTGCCGAGCGGGACGCGGACGTGGATGGCGACGGCCGCGGGTTGGGGATGGACCAGCTCGCGGATCCAGCGCGGCCATTCGGAAGGCGGCGGCGCACCCGTATCCTGGCCGCGCCCGAGAGAGCGCATCGTGGCGAGGGCCGGCGCGAACGGCTCCAGCCGGAAGCCGGCGGCCTGAAGCTCGCGCTCGAAGTCGTCCGCCGACCGCTCCAGGGGCAGCGCCTTCAGCTCCTGGAGCCGCCGCTCGCGCCTCTCCCCCTGGACAATCCAGCCCGTGGGCGAGGTGATCTCCGCGGACGGTCCGAGGCGCTCGCGGAGTACCCGCTGCGCCACGGCGGCCCGGTCCAGCGCCTCGCCCAGGTCCCGGCCCTGGGCCACCACGCTGAAGGTGTCGAGCCCGACCGAGAAGGTCTCAACCAGGAGCTGCTCCGCGCGGGCCGACGGGTGGTTCTTCGGCCGCAGGGAGCGCAGGTCGGTGCTCAGCTCCAGGCGCGAGAGACCCCAGGCCGACGCCAGGGTCAGCAGCAGGGTGGCGGCCAGGACGGTCCGCGGCCGGCGGACGGCGAACCCGATCGTGCCGGAGAGCGCCGGGTTTCCCCAGCTCCGCCAGAGGTTCGCCGGCCTCGATGTCTTCACACCGCGGGGGACCAGGATGAGCAGGGCCGCGCCGAACGTGACCGTGGTGATCAGGGTGGTCAGCACACCCACGGTCAGCACCTGCCCCAGCTCGCGCAGCGG
>DATANP010000158.1:0-18623 GCA_036266195.1 Thermoanaerobaculia bacterium
CCGCGGGCGTGGACGAGCTGGCGGGCCGTGAGGACGAGGTGCGCGAGAAAGCCGGTGAGCCAGAGAGCAGCGAGGAGGCCCTCACCCCCGCCCCCTCTCCCGCTCCACCCAAGCACACCCTCCCCGGGCGAGGGGCGCCCCCACCCTTCCGAAGACGAATGCAGGTCTCCCCCTCTCCCGGGGAGGGAGGGCTGGGCGGACCGGGAGAGGGGGCCGGGGGGTGAGGGCTCCGATGCCACGACCACCACCGACTCCGCCGGCAGCCAGGGCAGCTCGACCGGCGAGGCCAGGCCGGCCACGATCTTCAGGCAGGCCAGCCACCAGAGGGCGCAGCGGACCTTGGCGGGCAGGTCGGGCAGCAACCGGCAGACGATCCAGACCGCGCCCACGAACAGGGCGCCCTGGAGGGAGGCCCGGAGCAGCGCGTCGAGAACGGGGCCGCTCACGACTCCCTCCTCCGCGACTTGAGCCGGTCCACGAGCTGCTCCAGCTCGACCAGCTCCTCGTCCGAGACCTCGGACCGCTCCGTCAGGTAGGTCACGAAGGGCGACACCGACCCGGCCAGCGTCTTCTCCACGAACGTGCGGACCGCCCCCTGCAGCAGCTCTCCCGGCGAGCTGCCCGCCTGATAGCGGTAGACCCCCTCGACCTGCTCCCGGTCCAGGTAGCCCTTCTGACGCAGGCGCTCCATCATGGTGAGCACCGTCGAACGCGCCAGGCCGCGCGGCGCGCCGAAGGTCTCCGCCACCTCGCCCACCGAGACCGGCCCCGCCTCCGCCACGTGCCGGAGGAGAGCCAGCTCCTGATCCCCGATCGTCCTTCCGTTCGTCCCGCTCATCGCTCCTCCCGTGACGACAACTGTAGTCAGATTAATCCTGACTACAGTTGTCGTCAAGCCCTGGATACGGGCTGGGAGGGCGGAAGTTTCAGCGAACCACGAGAGCGCCGTTCGTGAGCTGCAGGTCGAGCAGGTCGCCGTCGCTGCCGCGCAGGAAGGTCAGGCTCCGGTCGAGCGTGAGTGCGGTCCGGCCGCGGGGCGCCTGGCGCGAGGTCGGGAACCGGACCTCGAACAGGTCTCCGGGCACGCCGTTCAGCGACTTGTCCGGGGACTGGAAGGTGATCGTCACGAGCCCGGCGGTGTCGGTGCTCACTACCACCGTGGCCTTGCCGTAGCGCGGATCGATCCGTACCCAGGGACGGCCCGAGATCAGCTTCGGGTCGTAGCGCAGCGCGATGCGGCCGCTGGCGAGCCGGACCGGCGAGCCGGTGCCGATCATCACCCGCGCCACCTTGCCGGCCTTCACCTTGCCCGAGGAGACCTCAACCTCCAGGTCTTCCGCCTCATGATCCCCGTCCCGGATCTCCAACTGGCCGGGCTTCGAATCGATCTCGATCCTCTGGCCCGAGCCGTCGAAGAGGGTGCTCTCCGCGACGTCGACCGAGATCTCGTAGACATCCCTGTCCACCACCTGGTTGGAGAGCCGGAAGTAGAGGACGGCGAGCGGGCCGTCCGCGGCGTTGATCGAGCCGGTCGGCGAGTTGAACCTGAGGGTCGCCTCCTGCTCATCGAAGGTCACCGAGAACCGGGCGTCGCCCCTGGCGCTGAACACCTCGGCCCGCTCCAGCTTGACGAACGGAGCCTCCGTCGCCAGCAGGGCCGTCGAAGCCCCCCGCGGCGGGCGCTTGCGCGCGCCGATGCAGAGCTGGCCCTGGCCGATCGGACGCGAGGCGTAGGTGCGCACGACCACGGCGACCAGGTCTCCCGGCCCGCCGCGGGCGTCGTTGACCCGCAGCGTGAGGCTCTTGGCGGCGGAGGCCGAATCCGGGATCAGCGAAAGGAGCGAGAGAACCGCGGCAGCAAGGAATCCACGGGAGACCGGGTGACGCATGAGGGGCCTACCTTCTTGTGACGGTGAACCGGACCGGCTCTGAAACGGCGAGCCGCTCGCCCCGCTCGTTCAGGGCTTCGACGGTCCAGGCATACAGCACCGCGGGGTGCAGGCCGCGGGCCACTTCCTCCGGCAACCGGGCGGAGGGCTGCGCCACCGACTCCTCCCAAAGCACGGTCTCGTCCACCGCGCGAAGGGTCACCCGGTACGAGGCCGCTCCTTCGATCGCCGACCACCGGAACCCGCGGGGCACCTCCGGGAATTCCCCGGACGGCTGGAGATCGTGGATCTCCGCTCCCCGGAATACCTCTTCGCGGCCCGGCTCAGGCAGGGACGGTGCCTTCTGCGACGTGTAGACGCTCAGCCCCACGGCCAGCGCGACCAGCGCCGCCAGGCTGGCGGCCCAGCGCACCACAGCCTTCCGGCGTGGCCGGAATTCCAGCGGGCGCGGGGTCTCGTGCAGGCGGAGCGACTCCAGGCGCCCGACCACGAAGTCGAGATCCTCGCTCCCCTCCTCCGGTCCGGCGTGGAAGACCCGGGCCAGCTCCAGCTCGGCCGCGCAGGCCGGGCAGCGCTCGGCGTGCTCCAGCAGGCGCCTCCCCTCTTCCGGATTCGTCTCGCCGGACTCCAGGCGCAGATAGTCCTCCGGGGACGGGCAGGCGCCGTCGGGAGAAAGGGCCTCGCGGAGCGATTCGCTCAGGCTCACGGTTTGACCTCCTTGCTGATTCCGAAGCGGCGCCGGAGCTTGCGCGTGGCGCTGACGATGTAGGCCTTGGCCCCGGAGCGGTTGTCCAGCCGGAGCAGGCCGGTGATGCGGGGCAGGGTGAGGCCGTCGGCGAAATGGAGGTAGAGGACCTTCGCCTCCAGCGGCTCGAGCTCGGCCAGGGCGGAGCGCAGCTCTCCGGCGGCCTGCGCGCGGCTCAGGACCTCCTCGGCGTCCGGCAGCGGATCGGCCGTCTCCGGAGCCGTGTCCAGGTCGGTCAGAGGCGCCGAGCGCCGGCGCGAGGACTCCCCGCGGTTGATCGCTACGCTGCGGGTGACCTGGTAGAGCCAGGTCGAGAACCGGCTCTCCCCGCGGAACGAGCCGAGCCGGGAGTGGACCCGGAGGAAGACCTCCTGCGCCAGGTCCGTGGCCTCCTCCCGGCTGCCGCACACTCGCAGGCACCAGTAGGCGACCTTGGAGTGATACCGCCCGTAGAGCACACCCAGGCACTCCGACGAGCGGGCCGGCTCGGTGCGGGCCTGCTCGACCAGTTCCTCGTCGCTGAGCTGCTCCAGGCGCACTTCCGCTAGCGTACAGGAAGACGGGCCGGCCGTCAGGGGGAAGGGCAGACTCAGGGCGGTCATGTCTCAGTGAGACAGCGGACCGCCCGGACTGGAACAGCCGGGCTACGCGGTCGCCGCCGCAGCCTCGGCCGGGATCTCGAACCCCTGGGACAGGAGGTTCTCCCGGATCGTCCCCGTCAGCTTCCGCTCCAGGGCCTCGCGGTCGCGGAAGAGCGTCCAGGACTCCTGGTCGTCCTCCGGAGCGGGCCGGGCCGTGGTGGCGAGCGCCTGGGTCCAGCGGAAGCGGTCCACCGGCGAGGGGTGGCTGTCGTAGGGCGACGGCTCGCGGGTGAGCGCGGTTTCCAGCTCGGACGCGACCGTCACCGCGTCCGGCTGCTTGGCCGGCTGGTACGAGTAGAGGTTCGCCAGCGCCGCCTTGGCCTCGACCACCTCGCTCAGGGTGGCATTGGCATGGGCGTCGAACAGGATGCCGCGCCGGATCACGTGCCGCAGCCCCTGCTCGAAGAACGCCGGGCCGTAGGCGAAGGCGGCCCAGCGGTCCGCGAGGATCTCCTGGAGCCGCGAGGCGCCCTGCGAGATGCGCAGGAACACCCGCTGGAAGCCGATCACGAACAGCCATGCCGGGTTGTACCAGGCCGCCGCCCCGCCCTGGGCGAGGTGGACCGCCATCCTGTACAGCGAGCGCCGGACGCTCAGCGCGAAGCCTCCGCCGGCCGTGTCCTGGTTCGAGAAGTGGCCGTACTCGTGCGCCAGGATCGCCTTGAACGGTCCGATCTTCAGCCCGTCCAGCACGCCGACCCCCAGGATCAGGCAGCGCTCCGAGGAGCCCCGGAGCTGCTTGAGCATGCCGCCCCGCTCCATCACGGCCAGCTCGGTGCCGGGCGTGAGATAGACGTTGTCCACCGGCCGCGTGCCGATCCGGGCCGCCACCTCGTGCAGCAGGTCGCGCAGCCGCGGCTCCTCCGCCGGCGCAAGCTTCAGGCCCGGGTCCTCGTCCCGGCCGCGGACGAACAGGCTCTTCACGATCGAGCCCAGGGTGACGAACACCACAGCCACGATGATGACGACGAGCTTGATCGGGACATATCCCATGGCGAAGATGCCATAGATCAGGCCGCCGCCGATCACGACCACGAGTAGCGACACGATCGGGATCGAGAGCCAGTAGTAGAGACAGGAGAGCCAGAGCACCCCCTTGTAGAGGCGGCGCAGGGCGAGGTCCGAGCCCGAGGCCTGGCCAGTCCCGCCGATACCCTGGGACGGCATGCGGGTGGCGGCGCGCAGGGTGGCGCGGCTCAGGAGAGCGCCCAGGCCCAGGAGCAGCAGCAGGCCGCCGGCCCAGACCACGACGGTTTCCGCGGCCCGGGTGCCCAGACCGCTGTACCAGGGCCGCGCCTCGCGGACGCCCTGCAGCATGGCTTGGTAATCCGCCTCGGGCAGCCCCTTGCGGCGCGCCTCGGCCAGCGACTCCTCCGCCTTGCCGATCTCCTGGTGGGAGGCCTGGGCAATGGCCGTGAAGTAATAGCCCCCGGCTTCCTCCGGCGCCAGCTCCGTCATCCGCGCCGCGGCCGATTCCAGGTTCTCGAGGTCGTTGCCGAGGATCGCGGCCTGGGCCAGCGCGGCCTGGGCGTAGAAATTGTCCGGCTCCAGCCCGGCCGCGCGCCGTGCCGCGTCGAGGGCCTCCGCGTGCTCAGCCTCCGTCGCCTCCTTTCCCGAGGAGAGGACGATCGCGAGGCAGGACAGGTCGTCGGCCGAAGGGTCCAGGGCCACGGCCGCGCGAGCCAGCTCCAGGGCGCGCGGCCGGTTCTCCAGGGCGAGTTCCTCCATGGCTTCGCGCCGCGCCGGGTGCGGCGAGTCGGGCACGAGCGCCCGCACCTCCTGGTAGAGGTCGCGGGCCCGCACATGGTCCTCCCGCTCCCGTGCCTGGTTGGCCTGCGCGAACAGGTCGGCCGCCTGCGGATTCACGGCCCGCAGCTCCTTGACGACCTTCGCGTCGAACTCGGCCCGCTCCTGTTTGAGGCTCACGGCCGAAACCCGCTCTCCCACGAACGCCGAGACCAGGACGACTGCCATAGCGATACGGATCTTCACGAGGCTTCCTCCTCCACAGGTTTCCCTGGAGTGGCCAAGCCGTCCGATCCATTTCAAACCGGGACGGTCAGGACGGCGCGGGACCCTGAACACAGGTTGTATAGGAGAGAGTATAAGCCCTCGTGCCGGGGGTGAGGAACGCCAGGCGCACGCGGCGGCGCCGGAACTCGGGCGAGGCCAGAAGGGAGACCATGCGCGGGCGCTCCCAGACGGCCAGGGTGCGGCCGGCGCGCTCGATCACGTCCGCGCCCCGCTCCTCGGGCGGCACGGGCCGGCCGTCCACCTCGATCTCCACCTCGCCGCCGCCCCGGTCCTCGGAGCCCGCGACCAGGTTCATGCCGGCGGCTTCCGAAAGCAGCTCCAGCTCGGCCCCGGCCTCGCGCGTCTCCAGGTACTCGGCTTCATGCCGCCAGAGGCCCCGGGCCGCAAAGGTCCCGGGCTCCGGCGGCTCCGCTCTCCCCCGGTGCCTCACCTCCTCGCCCGGGCGGTAGCCCTCGTCGGCCATGAGCTTGCCGCGCAGATAGCCGATGTAGGTCTCGCGCGTGGCCGGAAAACAGACCGCGCCCGGCCGGTCCTCCTCGCGCAGGGGGGCCAGGATCGGCGGCATGGGCTGGCCGTCGCCGGCCTCGACCAGCAGGCGCTGGATCCACTCCTCGGTGTAGCCGTAGGCCCCTTCGCCCACGTGCTCGTAGCGCAGGTAGCCCCGGGAGTCCGCCAGATACTTCGCGGGCCAGTAGTGATTGGCGTACAGGCGCCAGGTCTCCCGCGAGTCGTCGAGCAGCACCGGATAGGGGATCTCCAGATCGCGGACCGCCGCGGCCACGGTCCCGGCGTCGCCGGTGAAGTCGAACTCCGGCGTATGGACGCCCACCACGACCAGTCCGCTCGCGGCGTAGCGCTCGTGCCACGCTTTCAGGTAGGGCAGGGTGCGCAGGCAGTTGATGCAGGTGAAGTCCCAGAAATCGACCAGCACGACCGAGCCCCGCGCCGCGGCCATCACGACCTCCGGTCCCTGGATCCACTGGCCGGGGCCGAACGGAGGAGCGTGCAGGGGAACGGTGATCGGCGGCACGCAGGAAGTATATGATTACCCCGCCCCATGACTGAGCCCGAAGCCCCGGCCGTCCCCCTGGAGGAGGCACCGCCGCCGCCCACCCCCGAACCACCGCGGCGGCGGCGCAGGGTGCTCTTCATCCTGCTCGGGCTGTGCGTTGCCTGGCTCGCCTGGGAGGCGCTCACCTGGCCGGACATGGCGGCGCTCGCGAAGAACCAGCCGGAAACCACCGCCTTCATCGAGCGCTACCGCCGCGGCCCCTGGATGGGCCTCGGACCCGACCGCAAGGTCGAGTGGAAGTGGGTGCCGGGCTCCCGCATCTCCTCGAACCTCAAGCGCGCCGTGATCGTGTCCGAGGACATCGAGTTCTTCTCCCACAACGGCTTCTCCACCCGCGAGCAGCGCGCCGCGCTGGAGGACGCCTGGGAGGACAAGAAGCTGCCGCGCGGCGCCTCCACCATCAGCCAGCAGCTCGCCAAGAACCTCTGGCTGTCGCCGTCCTACAACCCGCTGCGCAAGGCCAAGGAGGCGCTCTTCACCTGGCAGCTCGAACGCACCCTCTCCAAGCGCCGCATCCTGGAGGTCTACCTGAACGTGGTCGAATTCGGCGAGGGGATCTACGGCGCCGAGGCCGCGGCGCGCCACTACTACGGCCGGTCGGCGGCCGGCCTGTCCGAGCGCCAGGCCGCCGAGCTCGCCGCGAGCCTCCCCCGGCCTAAATCCTGGCACCCGGGGAGCACGAGCAAGTCCTACCAGAGGAAGATCCGCTCCATCCAGCGCCGCATGGCCAAGGCGGGCTGGCTCCGCCGCCGCGTCTAGCGCCGCAGCTTCAATCCCGCGTCGGCCTGGCTCCAGGCCCGGTCCCGCCTCTCCAGCACCTTCGCCGCCTCGGCCTCCTTCTTCTGCAGGCGCAGCGACTCGGCCAGCCCCGACAGCGCCCAGCCGTTCTCCGGGTGGCGGCGCAGCGCCTCCTCCCAGACCTTCTGCGCCTCCGCTCCCCGGCCGGCGGCGTTGAGCGCTTCCCCGAGCGCGTGCCGAACCGGGAAGTACCAGTCCGGCGGCTCGTTGTAGCGCAGTTTGTCCTCTTCCCGGACCGCCTCCTCCAGCGTCGCCACCGCCGCATTCGTGTCGCCGGTCAGGACCGCCTGCTGCGCCTCCACGAGGCGCCTCGCGATCCCCAGGAGGGCGTGGGCCGAGTTCAGGCCCTGGGGAGCCTCGGCGGGCGTCGCCTTCTCGGCTTCCACCACCTGGACGCGCTCGGTCTCGGATTCGTTCAGCCGCTTCAGGTGAGCGAGCGCCAGGCCACGGGCGGCGTGCCAGACCGCGTTCGCGTAGGTGAACTCGACCGGCGGCCCCGGCTCGGCGAGCGCGTCCTCCCACTGGCCGAACCAGATGCGGGTCCAGATCGGATACTCCAGCACGAAGTCGTAGCCCGGCATCTGCCGCAGCATCTCCACCGGCGACTGCTCCACCACGGCCCGGGCGTTCTCCAGGGCCTCGGCGCTCCGCCCCTCCATGACCGCGGTCTGCCAGAGGAACTGGTAGTTGTGGGCCGCGTACATGAAGTAGAAGCCGAGCCCCTGCGCCTTCGCCAGGTAGTCCTTGTCCACCCGGATGGCCTTGCGGTTGGCTTCGGACGCGTCGGCCCAGCGGCCCACCCGGGCGTAGATGTGCGAGGGCATGTGGACCATGTGCGCGGCGCCCGGCACCAGGTTCGCGATCCGGCCGGCGGACGCCAGCGCCCGGTCCGGCTTCGAGGAGGCCTCGACCGCGTGGATGTAGTAGTGGTTCGCGCCCGGATGGTCCGGGTTCTTCGCCAGCACCCCCTCCAGCAGGCCCAGGATCTCGGCCGTCCAGGGCTGCGGCTGCTCGTCGACCGTGTACAGGTCCCAGGGGTGGAGATCCATCAGCGCCTCGGCCGTGAGCGCAGTCGCGTCGAGATCGTCCGGGAACCGGCGGTGGACGTCGCGCATGGCCTCGGCATAGGCCGTGTCGAGCGCCGACTGGGCCTCCGGGGTGTAGGCCGGCGGATCGGAGTAGCGCTTCACGAGCGCCTCGATCAGCGCCTTCTCCACCGGCTTTGCGCTACCCGCCAGGGAGAGCGCCTTGTGCGCCGCCTCGTTCGCGGGCTTCGTCCGATCGGGCAGGCCCGGCAGGTTGATGTGCGGGCCCAGGGCCATGCCCACGCCCCAGAAGCACATCGCGCACTCCGGATCGAGCCGCGCGGCCTGCTCGAACGAGCGCTGCGACTCCTCCAGGTTGAACGAGAAGAGCAGCCTCAAGCCCTGGTCAAACCAGCGCTGGGCCTCGGCCGACTTCGTGCTGATCCCCCGGTGGTACGACCCGAGGTTATCGAGTTGCATCGGCGCCGGGGCGGCCGGGTCCTGCCATGCTCGTGAGGCGGCTGGGCGGACGCCGCTCCGGCGGCCAGGAGCAGGACCGCGCAGGCGAAGAGACGAATCCTCATCCATATCCCTCCTTTTCCGTTCGGGTACCGTGGTTCCTACTCCATTACAATACGGCGCGTCTGTCCAAACGGCTCACTCCGGAGGAGATTCTCATGCGCCTCTTTGCTTTTGAAGGGATTCGATATACGCCCAAGGCCGGCGACGGCGGCGAGCTCGCGGCACCCCCGTACGACCAGATCAACGACGCCCTGCGCGACCGCTTCCACAGCGAGTCGCCGCACCAGTTCGTCCACCTGACCAAGCCCGTCGCGCCCGAGGGGGGCGACCCCTACCGCTTCGCCGCCGCGCTCCACCACCGGTGGATGGAAGAGGGCTTCATCGCCCGCGAGGGCAAGCCCGCGCTCTACCCGTACGTCATCGAGCTGGCCGGGGGCGGCCGGCGCCTGGGCGTGCTCGGCCTCGTGGGACTGGAAGACGCCAAGGTCATCCGCCCGCACGAGCAGACCCTCGACAAGCCACTCGCCGACCGCCTCGCCCTGCTCTCGGCCATGCACGTGGACCTCGAGCCCGTCTTCCTCCTCTCCGAGGACAACGGCCGGCTCGACTCCCTCCTCGCCCAGGACCTCGCCGGCGCCCAGGAGCTCGTCCGCTACCGCGACGCCGAGGGCAACGACCACGTCCTCTACAAGGTGGACGACCCGGCCCGCATCAAGCTCTACCAGGAGGCCGTGTCCGGCCCCGCAGCCATCGCCGACGGCCACCACCGCTACAAGGTCGCCCAGCGCTTCGCCGCCGACCGCGGCATCCGCCCGGGCACCGCGGCCTCGGCCAAGCTCGCGGTGGTGACCAGCATCGCCGCCCCGGCCCTGGCCATCGAGCCTATCCACCGCGCCCTGCGCGAGGAGATCGACCGCGACGCCCTCTCCCGCATCGCGACCCTCGCCGGCACCCCGGACGTCGACAGCGGCTCTGCTTTCGCCGACGCCGTGGCCGCGGCTGATCAGCCAGGGCAACCCGCGGTCGGTATCTGGCAGGCCGGCCGCGCGCCCGAAATCTGGCGCTTCGACTCCCGGAAGCTCGCCGTGGAGCTGCTCCACGACACCCTGCTGGCCGGCCTGGGCTATGCCCCGGAATCGGCCACGGACGGCACGGTCGTCTACCGCTCCAACCCCGACGAGCTCTGGCAGCAGGTCGCGAGCGGCGAGCTCAAGACCGGCATCTGGATCCCCCCCATGCTCCCGGCGGCCTTCGCGGCGGCCATCGCGGACGGCCAGATGCTGCCGCCGAAGTCGACCCGCTTCATGCCCAAGGTCATGTCCGGCCTCGCCTGGGCCGACCACGACTCGAAGATTGTCTGATCCCGTTCCCCCTCTCCCCAGCCCTCTCCCCCGTGCCGGGGGAGAGGGAGCAGATTCTCCCTCAGACAGGAGGCGCCGGAGCTGGCCGGGTCTGACCGGACATCGTGCTCTCCAGATCGGCGCGGCGCTGCTCCTGGACCTCGCGCATCTGGCTGACCACCTCCTGGCCGCTGTAGAACAGAGGCGCGAGCTGGTTGCCCCGATCGGCGAGCGCCTCGCGGTCCGTCTCCGCGGTGACCAGGCCGCGCGGGGTCAGCACGTAGAACCGGACCTTGCCAGGGCCGGGCGTGGGCTGGCCCGTGTACCGGGCCATCTTCGGCAGCGCCTGCTCCGCCAGGGCGATGAGATCCTTCACGGCCTTGCGGACGCTCTCATGGGCCAGTCCGCCCTTCATGCCGCCGCCCGTCTGGTAGTAGACGCCCGCGTCGCCGTTCGCGAAACAGGCCAGCATCACCGCGGAGTCCGAGATCCCCATCTCCATCACGAGGCCGTACGGCTCCATGCGGTTCACCTCGCCGGGATCTCCGGGCAGCCCGAGGCTCTCGCGCGGCGTCTCCAGGATCTTCTTGCGGAGGTTCGCGTAGACCACCTCCGGCGGATCCTTGGGCTTCACCACCTTCTGGACGCCCGGCTGGGGAGCAGCAGCGCCCTTCGGACCGGCGCCGGCCTCCGGCGCGCGCTTGCGCCGCATCCACCAGAACACGACACAGAGGATGACGGTCGCGATGAACTGCCAGGGATTCACGTGCATCGTTCAACAGCCTCTTTTCGACGTTGGAATCATGAACCCGCCCTTCCGGCCCGCGTCCGGCTCCGGACGTGCTGGACGACCAGGAGCTGCGCCAGACCCGCGACGCAGACGTAGTTCTGCGCCAGGCCGCGGAAGAGGTCCGGCAGCAGACTGTTGCTAGGCGCCACCACAGCCGCGGCATCATAGAGTATCCAGACGAGCCGGCTCGCCGTGATCAGTGCCCAGGGCCAGAAGAAGAGGCCGCCCCGCAGCGCCACCGCGGTCAGGAGCAGCGGCGTGATCAGGCACAGGCTGACGATGTCCACCAGGGCCGAGACCATGATGACCAGGTAGTCCCAGTGGCCGTCCAGGACCGCCTTTGTCGCCTGGAGCGCTCCGGGGCCGGCAACCGCGAGCGCCACCGCGGCGGTGATCAGCACGATGAGCACCATGCCGGTCCGGCCGCCCGGCACGTCGAGCGTCACCAGCCTCCACGCGCGGGCGAGCATCCAGATGGCCACCAGCAGGGCGATGTTCGACAGGATGCCGAGCCCGTTCAGGAACGCCTCGGGTCCGCCCACCGGGGTCCCCGAGAACGGCGGGAAGAGGCGCACCACGTCCCGCACCAGAATGACGACCGTGCCGACGCCCATCCAGATCCAGGCGCGCCGCAGCCGGTCGGCGGCCTCGAAAGCCGAGGCCGCCGCGAAACAGCCGACGATGGCGAGCACGCGCAGGACGATTCGCTGGCCGACGATGAACCGGTCGACGGCGCCGCCGTCGAGCGCCCCCGCGACCGCCAGGTAGAGCGCGGCATAGACCAGCGGATAGAGAGCGAGCAACCGCAGGCGCATCAGTGGACCTCCTGCCCGATCTGCGTGAGGAGGTCGTCCGCCGTCCCCCGCCCCATCAAGGTCTGTAGAAAAGGACGCAGGCCGTCCAGCAGCTTCTGGACGTGCGTCCCGGTCAGCTCCTCCGGAGCGATCCCGAGGTCGCGCCGCGCCACGGACTTGATCCACATCTGGGCGTTGAACGCGCCGATGTAGGGGGCCAGCTTCGTGGCAACCTGCTCGGAGACGGGCGAGGAAAGGCTCGTCAAATCCTGACTCCTGTCGTTCCCGGACGTGTTCGCCAGTATATCGGATACTCGCTCCCCTGGTATGGGGTTTGCCATAGTCTCCATGCGGAGCCGGCTCCACGTGCGGTAGCCTTGGCTCGGACCATCATCGAGGGGGTGCTGCGCGATGGAGACCAACGAGACCGTCGAGACCCGGGAGTCCTTTCCGATCCTGGCCACGACCCCGCGCCTGGACGAGCGCTACCGCGTGCTCAAGCACGGCGAGAGCTTCGGGGTGTTCGGCCGCAACGGCGAGATCCGGCCCGGCAGCGAGCAGGGCCTCTACCACGAAGGGACCCGGTTCCTGAGCCAGCTCGAGATCCTCCTCGGCGGCGAGCGCCCCCTGATCCTCAGCTCCAGCGTGCGCCAGGACAACGCCCTGGTCGTCGACCTCACCAACCCGGACCTCACGCTCGAAGGCGACCGCATCCTCCCCCGCGACACGCTCCACCTCTTCACCACCTGCTTCCTCTGGGAAGAGGTCTGCTACCTCCAGCTTCGCCTCCACAACTTCGGCCACGAGCCCGCGGACCTGCGGCTCCAGCTCCGCTTCGGCAACGACTTCGCGGACATCTTCGAGGTCCGGGGCACCCCGCGCGAGAAGCGCGGCAAGGTGCTCGACCCGGACCACGGCCGCTCCGAAGTGGTGATGGACTACGAAGGGCTCGACGATGTCCTGCGCCGCACCCGCATGCGCTTCACGCCCGATCCCGACGAGTTGACCGGCAAGTCGGCCGTGTTCCGCGCCGCCCTGCCGCCGCGCGGCGAGGTCACCTGGACCGTCACCTTCACCTTCCAGACCGGCAGCCGCCAGCCGCTGGTCCTCGACTTCGGCGAGGCCCTGGAGCGCTCCGGTGCCCAGCTCGAGGCCCGGCGCCTGGGCTCGGCCTCCATCCACTCCTCCAACGAGCGCTTCGACGAGTGGGTCGGCCGCTCCATCTCCGACCTCCATATGATGATCACCGAGACCAACCGCGGCCCCTACCCCTATGCCGGGATCCCCTGGTTCAGCACCGTCTTCGGCCGCGACGGCATCCTCACCGCCCTGGAGATGCTCTGGCTCGACCCGGCGCCCGCCCGCGGCGTGCTCGGCTACCTCGCCGCCACCCAGGCCGACAAGGACGACCCCGAGCTCGACGCCGAGCCCGGCAAGATCCTGCACGAGATCCGCCTCGGCGAGATGGCGCGCCTCGGCGAGGTCCCCTTCGGCCGTTACTACGGCACCGTGGACACCACACCGCTCTTCGTCATCCTCGCCGCCGCCTACTGGAAGCGCACCGCCGACCGGCCGTTCATCGAAGGGCTCTGGCCCCACGTCGAGCGCGCCCTGGAGTGGATGGACCGCTTCGGGGACGAGGACGGCGACGGCTTCGTCGAATACCAGCGGCGCTCCTCCCGCGGCCTCATCCACCAGGGGTGGAAGGACTCCTGCGATGCCATCTTCCACGCCGACGGCCGCCTGGTCTCGCCGCCCATCGCCCTCTGCGAAGTGCAGGCCTACGTCTATGGCGCCCGCCGGGCCGCGGCCACGCTCGCCCAGGTCCTCGGCCTCCCCGAACGGGCCGCGGAGCTGGAGCGCCAGGCCCGCGACCTCCAGAAAGCCTTCGAAAAAGCCTTCTGGGTCGAAGACATCGGCACCTATGCGCTCGCCCTCGACGCCTCCAAGCGGCCCTGCGCCGTGCGGGCCTCCAATGCCGGGCACGCCCTGTTCACCGGCATCGCCTACCCCGACCGCGCCCGCCGGGTGGCCGAAGCGCTCCTGTCCGACACCTCGTTCTCGGGCTGGGGCATCCGCACCCTCGACGCCCGGGAGGCGCGCTACAACCCCATGTCCTACCACAACGGCTCCGTCTGGCCGCACGAGAACGCCTTCATCGCGCAGGGTCTGGCGAGCTATGGGCTCAAGGGGATGGCCGTGCAACTGCTCTCCAGCCTCTACGACGCCATGCTCCACTTCGACCAGCAGCGCATGCCCGAGCTGTTCTGCGGTTTCCACCGCCGGCTGCACGAAGGCCCCACCCAGTACCCGGTGGCCTGCCTGCCCCAGGCCTGGTCCGCGGCCGCGGTCTTCCTCCTCCTCCAGGCCTGCCTGGGCCTGGAAGTGGACGCGCCGGGAGGCCGCGTGCTGCTCCACGGCCCGGAGCTGCCCGACTTCCTGAAGACCGTCCGTATCCGCAACCTCATGGTGGGAGAAGCTTCGGTCGACCTGGTCGTGGAGCACTATGCCCTCGACGTGGCCGTCCACCTGGAGCGCCGGGAGGGGGACGTGGAGGTGGTGATCGTCAAGTAGTACGATCCCCGCCATGCCGACCCGCTACCTGGACGACGAGACCCCGGTGGTCCAGTTCGACCCCCTGCTCGAAGTCTCGCCGTTCATCCTCTTCCGCCGCCTGAAAGAGGGCCAGGCCCCGCTCCTGATCGACGTCCGCCACGAGCCAGGACGCCTGACGATCCAGGGAGCCATCCCCTACCCCGGCCCCGACTGGTCGCCACCCACCGACCAGGACGTGGTCCTCTTCGACGACGACGGAGCCACCGCCATCGACGGAGCCCGCCACATGCAGGCCGCCGGCTACCCCCGCGTCAAAGCCCTCTTCGGAGGCCTCGACCTCTACGAGTTCTCCCTCGACCCCGAGGTCGTGGGTCAGGAGACGTTCCTGGTGCGGCGGTAGACAGAAACAAACCAGAAGCTTAATATCTTAGTCTCTAATGTTGGGGCGTCGAAACTCGACAGCTCCGACGATGCCAGCGGGCTTGCAGCACCAACTGTCCTTCGGACAAGGAGGTCTCGCGTGAGGCGAACGTGTTTCCTGCTCGTGACCGCTCTCCTGCTCTCCATCTCCCCCCTGTCGGCAGCCGACAGCACTGTAATCAAGCGCGGCATCGACGTCTTCACCACCACGGCCAACGGCAAGACCTTCTATGACTTCGCCAAGAACCCTATCCCGGCCGGGTTCTTCTGCGACAACTCGGCTGCCTACACCGGCCGCGTGGCTCTCCGAGGTCTGCCACTTGAGACGGAGACTCAGGGACAGCTTCGGGGGGCTGACACCGTCATCGAGCGCCTCGATGACGCCGCCTTCGACCGCAAAGGGGTCGCCGTGACCCGCATCCGCGTCCGCGCCTTGTCGCTGGTGAGCATCGCCCCCATCCGCACTTCGTGCGGCAACTTCCACGTGTACGTCACCCTGGCCGAAAAGCAGCGCATCACCACGATGCGCATTCAACGCAAGCAGCAGCGGGGCGGCGACTTCTTCGCGCCCCTCGCGATCGACGCCCGCGTGACCTTCGTGCCCGTGAAAGGCCGAGACCCGCGCAAGCTGGAGCTGACGGCGAGCTTCGACTTCCCCGAAGCAGCCATCCCGTGGAGCGAGGAAGGCGGTCCGGGTATGAAGCGGATCACGTCTGCCGTCGTCGACACGAACGGCGACCTGAAGCCGGACACCCGCCTGTTCGGCACCACGAATTTCGCGCCGGGCTGGTCACCGGACCAAATCAAGAACATCGCCGCCGGGAGTTGCACAATGTGTGAACCGGAGACCTGCGGCCATATCGACCCCAGCACCGGTCACCAGCACTGCACAGGGCCGGTTTACGCGTGCTACCCGTACAACTGCCCCTGACGGCTGACCTCGTCCGGGTCCTCTCGCCTGAGTGGACCCGGGCCGTCCTCATTCCCTGATCGCCTTCATTTTCTCGTCGAGCTGGTCGCCCATCTCCACCGTCCTCCGGAAGGCCGCGTCGATCGCGTCGGTGAGGATCGCCCCGAACCGCCCCTGCTGCAGGACGTGCAGGGCGCGCGACGTGGTGCCGCCGGGCGAGGTCACGCTGTCGATCAGCTCGGCCGGGTGGCGGTCCGACGAGATCATCATCTCGGCTGTCCCAATGATCGTCTCCAGCACCGACTGGCGGGCCAGGGCGCGGGGCTCGCCGATGAAATTCGCCGCGTCCTCCAGCGCCTTCACGAAGTGTGCGATGATCGCCGGCCCGGTGCCGTTCACCGCCGTGGCGCGGTCCACGTCCAGCTCGTCGGAGACATAGATCTCCTTGCCCATCGTCCGCAGGATGCGCCGCACCTCGTCGCGGGCTGGAGCCCCGACCTCGGGCGTCGCGGTCCAGACCGTCATGCCGCGCCGGATGCGGCACGGCAGGTTCGGCATGCAGCGCACGATCGCCGGATGGCCGAGCGAGCTGCCGATCACCTTCATGCGGGCGCCCGCGATGATCGACATCACCAGATGGCCTTCGCGGATGCCCTTGCGGACCTCGGGCAGAACCTTGGGCAGCGTCTGCGGCTTGACCGACAGCACCACCAGGTCCGCGTTCGCTACCGCCTCCAGGTTGTCCGTGGTGGCATGGATGCCATACGCCTGGCGCAGCTCGGCGGCGCGCTCCTCGCGGGGCCCCGACGCCCAGATCCGGTCCGGCTCCGTGCCCCCCTGACTCAGCAGGCCGCTGATCATCACCTCCGCCATCACGCCGGAGCCCACAAACGCGATATTGGCGGGGGTCACTCCGTCACCCCGCACCCCAGCTCGACCACCTCGGACCAGTACCCGCGGCCGTCGCGGTCGCGGACCTTGAACGAGATTTTCTGCCCCGGCTTGCAGCTCACCGCCTGGATGAAAGGACCCTCGCCCGGCATCTCGGCAGGCTGCCAGGCCTCGCCGTTCACACCCCAGTACGGCATATAGGTGAGCTTCCCCAGGCGGGCCGTGCCGGTGCAGGTACCGGTGCAATGCGGCTCCTTCCCGCCCGAGCACTCCCACTGGCAGTCCACGATCTCGGCCACGGGAGCGCAGGAGATCGCGAACGTCTGCTTCACATACGTGGACTGGTCCAGGCAGTGGACCTGCCTCACGCCGTCCATGACATAGGGCACCGCGGTGACCCGCAGCGTGTGGTTGGCGCAGCCGTAACGGGTGATGTCCTGGGCCATGCTCCAGGAGCCGGCCGGCCCGGGCTGTCCCTCGGTCTGAAGCCGGTCGCTGTCGAACCGGTATTCCAGGATCACACCCGCGGCGCTCCCGCCCGACTGCCAGCTCCCCTTGGCCGAGACCAGGAAGTCCTTGATCTTCAGATCCGCCATCGTGGCCGAGGCGGTCGCGGTCGGACAGAGATCGGCGGCCATTACGGGTGCCGCCGCCAGAACCAGGGCGAGAAGAGTCGCTTTCATACCGGCCTTTCTTCAGAGAGTCACGTTCCTGGGGGTCTCGCGGATCATCCGCGCGAAGCTCTGCCACCCCAGGAGAGCATCCACCGAGGCCTGAACCCGAGCCATGTCGAGGCCGAGCAGCCGCGCGGTCGCGCTGCAAGCATAGACCCGGATCAGCCCATCCTCGCGCCCGGGCAGCAACATCTGGCTGAGCGGAGGCATGTCGAGCGCCTCCAGCCGGTCGGCCGAGAGCGGCGGCTGCGGATCGAGCTCATCCCACCGCCCGGTCGACCACGCCTCCAGGGCGCCGAAGAACAGCGCCAGGTCCACCCGGTCGCCCCCCGCCGCCGCGCTCGCCGCGAGCGACGAGATCTGGAACCGCATGTCCCACGAGCCGCCGTGGGCCAGGATGAGGAGATCGGCCATGGCGCCAGCCTACCAGACGAGCCAGGGAAACGTTTTTGGCTCCGCGCGCACCCTTATCTGTAGCATGCGCACTTGCGCATGCGTGACTGAAAGGAGTTTCGTATGGTTCGGAGAAAGAGATTGGGCGTCCTCGTTCTGGCTCTGCTCGTCGGCCTGCCGTTCGCCTCCTGGGGAGCCGGGAAGACTCCTCTTGCCCGTGTCGAGGTGCAGCCGACCCGCGTGGACTGGCTGCCCCAGGTCGCCAACCAGAAGATGGAGCTGAAGGTCGCCGGCCCAGGCAACTTCTACATCCAGCAGGACTTTGCCGCTGGGGAGTCGCCCGCCTTCAACGCTCTCGACCGCCAACTCCAGGACGGCGTATATTCCTATGAGCTGCGGGCGGCGGGAGGCGTGGTCCAGTCCGGGAGCCTCTGGGTCCAGGACGGCCGCTTCGTCGAGCCGGAGGCCACGGAGTCGAAGCCTCCTCTGCGCAACGTCACCGCGCAGACCGTGACCGTGTTCCCCGACGACATCGTCGTCCAGGGTCAAGCCTGCGTCGGCGCCAATTGCACCGCGGCCGACGTCAACGGCGCGGCGCTGCGGATCAAGGAGTCCAACAACTATCAGATCAAGTTCGACGCGTGGAACTGCTGCGTACCCTGGGAGCAGGCCTGGATCCTCCAGGCCAACGAGCCCGGGGTCAACGGCGACTTCACGATCCGGACCACCGGCACGGCTCCCTTCCGGATCATGCCGACCGCCCCGGACAACTCCCTCGTGCTTTTCGCCAACGGCAACATCGGCTTGGGGACCTTGGCGCCGGCCACCCGCCTCGACGCCAAAGCGAACGTAGCGGGGCAGGCGACCGAAAGACTCCAGAACTCCAGCGCGACGGGCTACTCCGGAACCGAATACCTCGACAACGCTGGCAACGTCGACCTCTTCTTCGGTATCGACAACGCCGCCTCGACCACGCGCCTGAACAGCGCCAACAACAACCCGATCTCCATGTTCACCAACGGCGCGGAGCGGATGCGAATCACGACTTCCCTGATCTACGTGCCCTCGGGAGAGGTTCGGATTCCCGGCGGATCGGCCAGCGCGAACGCATGGCCCACCCATTTCAACT
>DATANP010000159.1:0-2102 GCA_036266195.1 Thermoanaerobaculia bacterium
CGGTGATCGCGTCCACCCGGACGTAGACCGCCTGCCGGTCCCCCTCGGCCTGCTTCAGCGAGATCCACTTGTCTTCCATCCTACTCCTCGATCTTGAGCGGCGGCAGGTCGGGCAGGAGCTGGACGTCCAGCTCCTTCACCTTGGCCCGGAAGGCTGCCACGTCTCCGGCGAAGAGACGGTTGACCTCCTCCAGCGCCTCCCGGGCCTGCTTCTCGGCCTGGTCCAGGTAGGCGAGTTGGGCCGGCGTCGGGGCGTCCCAGGAGGAGCCGATGTTGCGCGCCGCATAGTTCACCCTCGCTTCCGCGTCCTTGTCCGGCAGCTCGCCCCTCGAGCCTTCGGGCGTCCAGAGGCGCCGCTCGGCCGCGTCCAGCTTCGCCTTGAGCTCCCGCGCCTGCTTGGCCAGGACCGTGGACGGCTTCTCGCCCTCATCCTCCTTCTTCTCCCGGGCGCGGACCTTGGCGAGCGCGGAGTCGACGTCCGAGCGTGCCTGGTTGATCCGCTCCACGCCCGCGGCCAGGGCCTCCGAGATGCGCCCGGCGCGCTCGAGGGCCTTGAAGTTCGCCTCCCGGCCTTCCGGGGTCAGGTCCATGCGCGGATCGTTCCCCACCTTGACCGTGCCTTCGGCCTTCTGGTCCTTGTACGAGACCCGGACCTTATAGGTTCCCGGCAGCACGTCCGGACCCGCGGCCTCGAAGAAGGGGTTTGCGTTCTTGCGCGGGATTCTCTTGTAGGCGTCGCGCCGGAGGTTCCAGGAGGCCCGGTTCATCCCCTGCACCGCGGGCTGGCGGAGGGTCCGGATCACCTTGCCCGAGGCGTCGAGGATCTCGATCTTCGCCTCGGGGCCCTTCGGACGGTCGGGCCGGCCGGGCTGCTGCATCTCTTCCTCTTCGGGTTCTTGCACCGGAGGCTTGCCGGACTCGTCGGTCGGCACCCCCTCGGCGCTCACCCGGGCGGCCGGCGCCTTCGCCTGCCTCTCCTTCTCCTTGCGCTCGCGCTCCTTGTCCTCGTCCGGCGCGGGCAGGCCGGGCACGTTGAGCGAATACGTGATCAGCGCTCCGTACTGCCGGCCCTCGCCGCGGAACTCGCCGGCGCCCGGGAAGCGCGACGAGCCCGTCTGCGCCACCTGGTGCTGGGCCGCGTCCGCGATCGGGAACAGATGGAGGGGCTCCTTCTGCGTGGCGTCCGAGAGCGCGCGCAGGGGGCTGATGTCGTCCATGATGTAGAGGCCGCGACCGTGGGTTGCCAAGATCAGGTCGTTCTCCCGCGGGTGGATCGCCAGGTCCATCACCGACACCGTCGGCACGCCGTGCGTCCACTTCATCCAGTCCTTGCCGCCGTCGAGCGACACCCAGAGGCCGAACTCCGTGCCGAGGAACAGCAGGTCCGGATCGACCGGGTCCTGCACGATGCTCAGCGCATACCCCCTGAGATCCTTGGTGACGAGGCTCGTCCAGGTCTTGCCGAAGTCCGTGGTGCGGTAGACGTACGGCGCCAGGTCCGAGCGCCGGTGGTTGTCGAAGACCACGAAGGCCGTGCCGGCGTCGTAGGAGGAGGGATGGATGTGCGGAATCCAGGTGTTCGCGGGCACGCCGCGGACGTTCTTCTCCACGCTCGTCCAGGTCTTGCCGCCGTCCCGGGTCACGTGCAGCCGGCCGTCGTCCGACCCCGCCCAGATCACTCCCCGCCCCCCGGGATCGACCGGGCTCGGGGCGAGCGCGATCAGGGTGGTGAAATTCTCGGCCCCGGTGGCGTCGATCGTGATGCCGCCGGAGAGGTCCTGCCGCTGCCAGTCCGGGTTGTCCGTGGTCAGGTCCGGGCTGATCACGGTCCAGGTCTCGCCCCGGTCCGTGGTCTTGTGGACGTACTGGCTGCCGAAGTAGAGCGTGTCGGGCTCGAACGGATCGATGGCGATGCCCGCGTTCCAGTTGAAGCGCAGCTCGTCTCCCTCCTTCCCCGCCGGCCGGATGTCCTTGCGCTCCCCGGTCCGCAGGTCGTAGCGGATCAGGAAGCCCTCCTGGCTCATGGCGTAGCCGCGCAGGGGGTCCTTCGGATCGGGTACCGTGTCGAAGCCGTCGCCGAAGTCCACCTCCTGCCAGTGCTG
>DATANP010000160.1:0-4889 GCA_036266195.1 Thermoanaerobaculia bacterium
CGGCCGCCGTGCCGTCGCTGCGCCACAGCTCCCGGCCGGTGACGCCGTCGTCGGCTGTGAACAGGGCCACCGGGCCCAGACTCACGAAGTTGTCCGGAGCGGAATCCGCCGGCTCCCCCGGCAGCGGGTTGATGTCCTTGACCAGATATGGGTCCTGACCGAGTGCCGGGAGGGCACACAGAAGGCAGACGAGGACCAGCACGGGCGAGGTTCGCATGGGAAGATAGATCCCTCCAGTCTGCCCTGGTTTACGGATGACCCTCCTCCAGCGCCTATGGCTCGCCTCCGGCCTGGTCGATGTCGCGCACGAGACGCGTGCCGGCCGCGGTGCCGTCGGTACGCCAGAGCTCCTGTCCTTCCGCACCCGGGCCGGCAAACAGGAGCTGGCCTCCCGCCACGGCCGCGTCGAAGTACTCCCAGGGGGACTCCGGAGCGAAGTCGCTGGCCTGGACCGTGCCGGAGGCCGTGCCGTCGGTCGACCAGACCTCGTATCCGTGAAGGGCATCCCGGGCGACGAAGAGCAGCCGGTTCTCCAGGACGTACGGCCAGAACGGGAGCGGATGGGCGCCGCAGCTCCCCCGGCAGATGTCCCGCACGAGGCGCGTGCCGGTTTCGGTGCCGTCCGTGACCCAGAGCTCCTGACCCTTGCGGCTGTCTTCCACCACGAGGTAGAGGCGGCCGCCCTGCGGAGAGAAGTCCAGGTACATTGGAGACCCGGGCCCGGGGACGATGTCGCTGATCGCCTGCGTCCCCTTGGAGGTGCCGTCGCTGGACCAGATCTCCTGCCCTCGGCTTGGAGTGGGGGCCAGGAACACGAGCCGGCTGCACGACCTGCAGCCACGCGGGACGGAAGTTCGTCGGCGACGAGGGCACCGGGTCCTTGACCAGCACCGTGCCGGCCGGCGTGCCGTCGGTCTTCCACAACGCCCCTCCGGCGCGGCCGTCGTCCGCGGAGAAATAGATGCGGCCCTTGAACGCCGTCAGGGACCGCGGGTTGGAGCCGCCGAGACCCGGCCGGAGGTCCGTCACCATGTAGGTCCCCGCGGTGGTCCCGTCGCTGCGCCAGAGCTCCAGGCCATGAATCGGGTCCTCGGCGGCGAAGTACAGCAGGTTCTGGACCGGCAGCGCGAAGGAGAGAAAATCGATCTTGACCGAGGCATCGGTGAGCTGAAAGGTGCCGGTTGGGGTGCCGTCGGTGGCCCACAGGTAACGGCCGTGGTCATTGCCTGCGGCGAAGAAGAAGAACAGGCGGCCCGTCACGGCAAAGCTCTGGGGGTCCCCGGAGCAGTCGGGCTGGCAGAGATCGGCAACCTGCCAGGTTCCCGCTGTCGTGCCGTCACTGCGCCACAGCTCGCGGCCGGAAACCCCGTCGTCGGCGCTGAACAGCGCCACGGAGCCCAGGCTCACGAAGTCCTGCGGGTTGGAGCCGGCCGGTTCCAGCCCGGGGGCCGGGAGCGCGGAGAGGAGCAGGGCGAAGAGAGCCAGCGTGACGCGCATGCAGGTACCTCCCGGGATTGCGGGTTCAAGAAGATTCTAGCGCTGGAACCGGCCGCCCGCGATCTTCCTGCTGCTGTCCATCCTGACTCCGACCCTGACCGCGATCTGGGAGATGAATGGCTCGTCGCTCGACCCGGACGGCCAGCCCCGGCTGCACGAGGGAAGCTCCCTCGATCCCGACGGCCAGCCGAGGACGGACAATGGCGGTTCTCTCGACCCGGACGGCCAGCCGAGGGCGGATGAGGGCGGTTCGCTGGACCCGGACGGCCGGACCTGAGCGCTGGAAGAGATACCTGATTCTCTTCGGAGGATACCAGCGCGCCGGAGGAGAGCCTGGCCTGGACGCGCGGTAGCGTCCGGGCCAGGCTTCCGGTCCATGCGAGAGAGACAAACCGTAGTTGTGGAATCCGAGGGGGTCATCCGCCTTCCGGAGAGTCTCCGGGAGCAGATGGACCTGAGACCCGGCGACATCCTCTCCGTGGAGGGGAGCCCCCCCGACTTTTTATGGCTGGCGCCCTACCGCGGTTCCCCGGAATTCTATCGCATCTGGAACCGGAGCCTCGTGGCTAGGACCAGGTAGAGCTCATTGCGCGGGCATGCTCGCGCAAGAGCTTTTGCAAGCCGGCATGATCATGGGTCAGGGTGGCAGCGGCAAGCAGAATCTCCTCCGCTCCATCGTAGTAGCAGGCGATGACACGGAAGCCCTCGATCGGCAGCCTGTACTCCACAAGGTGACAGTTCATCTTGAAGTTGGCCACCTAGTAGGACGTCGGTCGCCAGTCCCTCAGCGACGGATCTTTGAGAGGATGGCTGCAATTCTGAAGCGCTTCGATGAGCTCACCCAGCCGCGCCTTGCAGGCCGCCTTTTTTACCGGCGGGAGCAAGTCGAAGCTCTTCCGGAAGTTCCGGTCGAGCCAGGTCAGCTTGTAGGGGATGACCGGTCTAGGCACCCAGCTCGCGCTCTAGGTACTCGAAAGGATCCTCGATCGGCTCGCCCCAATGTTGCCGATCGGAAAAATCGAGGCTGGGCAGCCGCCGGTTGAAGGCTTGCCAGCCGGAAGAGAGGCGCGCGAACGCATCTTCCCCGAGGGCGGCGGGCTCATTGCGGCGCCCCCAGACGTCACCCTTCAGGTGAGTGTTCAACGCTTTCGTCAGGCGCCCCAGATTCTCGGCGCTGTGCCCGCCCCAGATGTCCGCAACGAGGTCCACCAGATCAGCCTCTTGAGGAGTGAGCTCCACATCAGGCTCACCGTCAACGTAGATCCGCTTGCCCCCCTCGTACTGATTCGAGTTCTTGAAGACAAACGGATCGTTGATGTCCCCGCCACGCTGGGCATAGAACCACACTTCCCTCGTCACTACGCCCAGAGTCCAGGTCTGGTGCGTGCCACCCGTGATCGGCCCACCCAGGACGTGGCTTGCGACGACGTCCACGAGATAGGGCAGCTTGACGGCTTGAGTCAGAGAGAGCACCCCAAGGCGTCCGCACAAGCGGCAAAGCACCGCCTCGAGCTTCGGTTCAAGCCTATCCGGATCCGGACGTCTGATTGCCAACTGCGGGTTCCTCCCTGTTCGCCCGAGGTTAGCACACCTCAGACGAATCCACAAGTGATAGAGTACCTCGAAGTGGAGGATACGACATCTCGTGGCGCAAAGAGAGCGTAAACCGTTTCCTCCCTCATCGCACCTGGAACCGGAGCCTCGGCTCGTGCCGAGCTCGGGACCGTCGCCCCCCGGGGGTGAGTCTCCAAACCCGCGGTGGAAGCGCTTCACCCCCAGCTCTGGGAGATGCGCCCCCGGGACGCGATCGTCCACCCCGCGGGTTGAACGGTCGCGAGCTCGGGTGGAGCCATTCATCCCGCGGGGGGAGCCGTTGCGAGCCGGGGGTGAACCGTTCACCCCCGGGGGTTGACGGTCCACCCCGCGGGGTCGACGACCGCGAACTCGGGGTGGATCGCAACGGAGCCGATCCGGATCGGCCGCGAAGAAGAAGACCCCCTCCCCGCCCTGGGTTGGAGCCGGCTGGAAGCCGGCGCTCCCAGCAAAGGCTACTTGCTGCTCTCGAGCTGCTTGATGAAGTTCTCGACGTTCTGCTTCGAGGCCTCGTCCGGGGCCTGGGCCAGCGACTTGCGGGCGGCGTCGATGGCTTCCTTCTTCTTGCCCAGTCCGGCGTAGCCGCGGGCCAGGCCGAACTGCACCGGCCAGGCGCCCGGGTGCAGCTTCGCGTTCAGCTCGAAGACCTTCATGGCCTCGTCGTTCTTGCCCTGGGCCTGGAGCTGGCGCGCGTAGAAATGGATGTCGATCGGCCCCGCCGTCGGATGGTTGAGGGCCATGTCCATGGTCTTCTTCGCCTCGTCGGCCTTGCCGTTCGCTTCCTGGGCGCCAGCCAGCGTCGACAGGGTCGTGAAGTTCGCCTGGCCGGTCCCCGGCGAGGCCGCCTGGGTCGCCCACTCCAGCGCCTCCGCGTTGGCCTTGTTGGCGAGCGCGTACTGCGCCGCCCGCACCCAGCCCTGCCAGGTGAAGCCCGGCTCGGACCGCAGCTCCCGGCGCAGGTTCGCGATGTAGAGCCCCGTCATGTCGTCCACGGTGATGTTGATCGGGAGCTGGAGGTCCTCCCACTTGAGGGCCACCGTGGCCTTGTCCGGGTGCCGGTCGGTGAACTCGTAGCTCAGCCACTCGTGGTATTCGCTCTTCTCCGGCTTCGCCTGGACGCGTAGGGCGTCCTCCTTGGCGTCGTAGAAGAAGCTCCCCCACGAGGTGTGGTTCTTCGAGAAGATCACCGTCCACTCGTCCTGCCCCGGGATGAAGTGCAGGCCGTAGGAGCCGGCCGGCAGGGGCTGGCCCTGGACCTTGATGTCGTGGCTCGTGGTGAACACCGTGTTCTCGTTGGCGCCACCCCGCCACGGGCACTGGTCGCCGCAGGTGCCGAAGCCCAGGGCGGCCATGCCGTAGGGCACGAGACCGCCCCAGATCTTGCCGTGCCGGTCGTCGCCGTTCGGGGCGTGGACGTCGGGGCTGCTGTAGTCGAGGGTCACCCGCACCAGGCCGATCTGCTGGGTGACGGTCGAGCGCTGGTTGTCGCCGTCGGGCGGCAGGGTGAGGCCGGCCTGGGCGAGGGCCGGCCCGGCGATGGTCAAGGCCATCAGAAACAGGAGACGGATTGCACGGGTCATAGCGATCCTCCGCGGAGAGAAAGTCCGGTCTTCCTCTGCCTACGCAGGATGCACGAAAAGGTTCGGCTCTGCCTAGTGCCCGCCGGCCGCGTCGCCCCAGATCTCCTGCAGGCGCGCGTCCCGGCCGCACCCGGTGCGGTAGAACTTGTAGCGCACCGGATTCTTCCGGTAGTAGTCCTGGTGGTACTCCTCGGCCGGCCAGAAGGCGGATGCGGCCAC
>DATANP010000161.1:0-13539 GCA_036266195.1 Thermoanaerobaculia bacterium
CGGGCGCTCGCCCAGCTCCTGGAGACGCAGCCGAAGGAGGGAGTGATCCGCCTGAGCGACCACGTCCAGGGCGCAGGCGACGACTTCTACCGCCACTCCTGCCAGTACGGTCTGGAGGGGATGATCTCGAAGCGCGCCGACCTCCCCTACGAAAGCGGCCGTGGCAAGGGCTGGCTCAAGGTCAAGTGCCTCAAGCGGCAGGAATTCGTGATCGTCGGCTTCACCGATCCCGAAGGCTCCCGCACCGGCCTGGGCGCCCTCCTCCTGGCCGTGAACCAGGGTGACGACCTCGTCTTCGCGGGCAAGGTCGGCACCGGCTTCAATGCGAAGACCCTGGCCGACCTGCGCAAGCGCCTGGGCAAGCTGGAGAGGAAGACGCCGGCCTTCCAGAAGGCCCCGCGCGGTGCCGAAGCCCGGCGCAGCCACTGGGTCGAGCCCAGGCTCGTGGCCGAGGTCGCCTTCACCGAGTGGACAGGGGACGGCATCCTGCGCCACCCTACCTTCCAGGGGCTGCGGGAGGACAAGGCGCCCACCGACGTGGTCCGCGAGGTCGAGCAGAAGCCCCCCGCGAAGGCAAAGAAAACCGTGGCGAAGAAGACGGCTGCGAAAAAGACCGCAAGGAAATCGAAGGACCTGCCGGCGCTCGGACCCGAGCGCGACCCCGAGGACGTGACCGAGATCGCGGGGGTCAAAATCTCCAACCCCGACCGCGTCCTCTACCCCGAGCAGGGTCTCACCAAGCGCGAGCTTGCCCTGTTCTACGAGCGCATCCAGGCCTGGATCCTCCCCCATCTCGAGAACCGGCCGCTCACGCTCGTGCGCTGCCCCGAAGGGCACGAGAAGCAGTGCTTCTACCAGAAGCACATCAGCGAGCAGGTCCCGGCCACGGTCAAGCGGATCAAGATCGAGGGCGACAGCGCCCCGTACGGCGCCATCGACTCGCTCCCAGGTCTCATCTCCCTGGCCCAGATGGGCGTGCTGGAGATCCACATCTGGGGCTCCCACACGGACGACATCGAGCGCCCCGACTACATCGTCTTCGACCTCGATCCCGACGAGGGCCTGGGCTGGGACCGGGTGGTCGAGGGCGCGCTCAAGGTGCGGGAGCTGCTGGAAGGGCTCGGTCTCCAGACCTTCCTCAAGACCACCGGCGGCAAGGGCCTCCACGTCTGCGTCCCCCTGGTGCGGCGCGGCGACTGGGACGACGTCAAGGCCTTCACCAAGGCCGTGGTCGAGAAGATCGTCGCCGAGGAGCCGTCGCGCTATACGTCGAAGCTCCCGAAGGCGAGCCGCAAGGGGAAGATCTTCATCGACTACCTGAGAAACGGCCGCGGCGCGACCTCGATTGCGGCCTACTCCACCCGCTCCCGTCCGAACGCGCCGGTCTCCACGCCGCTGTTCTGGGAGGAGCTGGAGACGGATGTCCGGGGCAACACATACACCGTCCGCAACCTCCCCGAGAGGCTGGAGGGGCTCGACGCCGATCCGTGGGCAAGCTTCTTGAAGGTACGTCAGTCCATCACAGCGGCCATGAAGAAGGCCGTCGGGATGAAGACCTGACAAACGCCGACAAGAGGATTAGCCCCATGAAGCTCCGAGTGTTGCCTCTCTCCCTGATCCTCGCCGGGGTCTTCCTTCTGACCGGGTGCCGGCCGAAGGAAATGCCGCCGGAGGTGGCGGGGATCATCCGTTCGTCCGTCGAAACCCAGACCCTCCCCGCCTCGATCAAGGGCCAGAAGGAAAGGGCCCGGGCCTGGGAGGAGATGCGCCACTTCTATCAGAAGCGCCAGTACCAGCCCGCCTGGTCCACGGTCGACGGCCCCGGCCCGCACGGTGAAGAGCTGGTCCGCATGATCGGCTCCCTGTCGGCCGAGGGGCTGACCCCCGGGCAGTATCAGGGGGTGCGCCTCGCTTCGCTTCTCCAGGCCGCGAAGAAGGAGAAGTCGCTGGAGTCGCCCGAGGCCCAGCGCCGGCTGGCGGACCTGGACGTCGAGCTGACCTACATCTATCTCACCCTGGCCGCCAACGAGTCCATCGGCCGGGTCCAGCCCGAGACGCTGCGCATCCAGTGGGACTCGCAGCCGCGCAACGTGGACCTCGACGCCCGCCTGGACAAGGCGCTTCAGAGCAAGGACGACCTGGCCGCCAGCCTGCGCAGCCTGGCTCCGCCGAGCCCGGCCTATGCCCGGCTCCGCGACGCTCTCGCCCGCTACCGGGCGATCTCGGGGAAGGGCGGCTGGCCTCCCGTCTCCAAGGACAATCCGGCCACCCTCCAGGCGCGGCTCGCCGCGACCGGCGATCCGTCCCTCGCCCACTTCCAGAAGCGCCACGGCCTGGAGCCGACCGGCAAGCTGGACGACGACACCCTGGCCGAGCTCAACGTGCCGGTCGCGGAGCGCATCCGGCAGATCGAGCTGAACATGGAGCGCTGGCGCTGGCTGCCGAACAGCCTGGGCGACCGCTACATCTACGTGAACGTCCCCGAGTTCCGGATGGAGCTGGTGGACCACGGCCGCAAGGCGATCGACATGGCGGTCGTGGTGGGCAAGGAGCAGAGCCAGACCCCGGTGTTCAGCGACCGGATGACCTACCTGGAGCTGAACCCGGAGTGGAACATCCCCACCAACATCGCCGACAACGAGATCTACCCCAAGCTGGCGAGCGATCCCGGGTATCTGGCGAGCCACAACATGGAGATCGTCAACACGGATGGCAAGCCGCGCATCCGCCAGCTCCCCGGGCCGGACAACCCGCTCGGGCAGATCAAGTTCATGTTCCCGAACGAGTACGACGTCTACCTGCACGACACTCCGGCCGACCACCTGTTCTCGCGCGCCGAGCGCGACTTCAGCCACGGCTGCATCCGCCTGGAGCGCCCGGTGCAGCTCGCCGAGTACCTGCTCAAGGACGATCCGGACTGGCGAGGCGGCCGCCTCCGCGAAGCCATCGTCTCGGGCGAGCAGAAGAGCGTGAAGCTGCCCGCGCCGATCCCGGTGCACATCCTCTACTTCACCGCCTGGGTGGAGGACGACGGCACGCTGCAGTTCCGCAAGGACGTCTACGGTCACGACGCCCGGCTGGCCGCCGCGCTCCGCAAGGAGCCCCTGGTGCCGCTCGACCTGCCGGCGCTGAGGGGCGAGGTGCGGGCGGCCAGATAGAGAAAGGACTGCAAGGACTGCAGGGACGTCAAGGACCAAAGACTTTGGTCCCTGCAGTCCTTGCAGTCCTTGCAGTCCTTCAAGTCCTTCTTGAGTCCCAGGCGCTCTTCGCCAGCGTGGCCAGCAGGATCACCGCCCCCCCGGCCAGCGACCACGCCCCTGGCCGCTCGCCATGGACCAGCCAGGCCCAGATCGGGTTGAGCACCGGCTCCAGCAGCAGCAGCAGGGAGGCCTCCAGCGCCGTCACCTGCCGCAGGCCGCGGATCAGGAACACGTAGGCCAGCGCAATCTGGAAGACCCCGAGGCAGGCGACCATCGCCCAGTCCACCGGCCGGCTGGATACGACCGGCAGCGCCAGGGGCAGGCATCCCAGGAACGCGATGACGTTGCCGTACAGGGACGCCGCCGGGCTCCAGTCCTCGTCGCCGCGGCCGAGGGCCCGCAGCCCTATCACCGTCAGTCCCCAGCTCACGCCGGAGAGCAGGGCCAGGACGTTGCCGAGCGCCGGGTTCGGCGCCGTGGCCGAGACCGGGTCGAACCCGACGAAGAACGTCCCGAGGCCGAGCCCCAGGACCGCCATGTAGACCAGGTCCGCGGGCCGCACCTTCTCCTTGAGCAGCCACGGGCTCAGGAGCAGGACGTAGAGCGGCGCCGTGGACTGCAGGAAGATCGTGCTGGCCGACGTGGTCAGCTTGTTCGCGAGCACGAACAGCACCATGGTCGCCGCATAGGCCACCCCCACCAGGAGCGCCGGCATCCGGGGCCGGCGCCGGGCCTCGGGCAGCAGGACGAAGAGCGCCACCGCGGCCATGGCCGAGCGGAACGAGGCCACCTGCCAGGCGCTGAGCGAGATCGCCTTGATCGCCGCGCCGCCGGACGAGAACAGGGCCGCGGCTGCGAGCACCCGCAGCTCGGAGGCGAAGTGGCGGGGAGTTCTGTAGTACTCTTCCGGGCGATTCTTCACCCGGGGACTCTCTCATGAAGCGGACTCTTGCGCTCCTCCTGTTCGTTGCGTCGGCCTCCCACGCCATCGGCGTCGGCTACTCCATCCGGTCGGACGGCGACCAGAAGCTCTATCGGATCGACCTCACGACCGGCGTGACCACCCCGGTGGGCACCGCCAAGAGCAGCGGTTTCGAGGGCATCGAGGGGCTCGCCTTCGCTCCCGGCTGCCAGACCCTCTACGGCGTGGACGACGTCAAGGACCGGCTCGTCACCTGCAACCGCTCGACGGGCGCCTGCGAGACCGTGGGCAGCCTGGGCGTGGACATCACGGACACCGGGCTGACCTTCGCCAACGACGGCAACCTCTACCTGTCCACCGACGCGCCCAAGGACCCGATCCGGTTCTTCCGCATCAATCCCGGCACGGGCAGCGCCGCCTTGGTGGGCGCCCCGGGGATCGAGATCACCGGCCTGGCGGCGAACCAGAGCGCCGTCTACGGCCTGGGCGGGGACGGCAAGGACGTGCTCGTCCAGGTGAATACGGAGACCGGGGAGGCCACCACGATCGGCCCCCTGGGCACCGTCACCCTCCAGGACGGCGGCCTCGACTTCGACCGCGACGGCACGCTCTACGGCATCAACGACCTTGGCCCGGGCTCCGGCAAGGCGAGCCAGATCTTCAAGATCGACCTCGCGACCGGCAGGGCCACGGTCGTGGCGGTCACCAAGGACCCTTCGGGCAAGGCGCTCAACGGCTTCGAGGGCTTCGCCATCGACCAGGGCATGTGCGCGGTCCACGGCTTCGGCTCGGCCGTGGCTCTCGACGCCCCGGCTCTGGACGGCTGGGGCATGACCCTGATGGCGCTGGGCCTGATCGGCGCGGCCCTGTTCGTGCTGCGCCGCCAGGCCTGACCGGTCAGATCCGCACCTTGCGCTCGACCAGGATCGTATCCCCGTCCTGGTTGGGCACCGCGCTCGCGGGCCGCGCGCGGACCAGCGCCTCGCCGGACGGCGGCAGCCCCGGGGACAGGTCGTACAGGTGCCAGTCCTGCGGGCGGGTCTCGCCGAGCACCAGCACGACCTCCACTCCGTCGGGCCCCATCGTGGAAGAGCCGATCGTCTGGAAGCCCTGGGGATCGACCTGGACGGGCGCGCCGTCCACCGTCGCCGATTCCAGCTTCGCCCCCTGAGGCGCGATCAGCGCCGCCTCCCGCGCGCCGCGGTTCGAGGTCAGGAGCAGGCGCACCCTGCGCTTGCCCTGGACCACCGAATCCTCCAGCACCGACACCTGGGGACCGGGGACGTCCAGGCGAGGCGCCGGCGCCACGAAAGCGCGATACGCCTCCGGCCCCCAGACGTACGCCCTTTCCCGCGTCTCGCCGAACGACGCAACCTGCCGGACGGCCGGCGGGATCGGACGCGCTCCGAACGTCAGCCAGCGGGCCTGTCCCGAGTCGGCGTCCTGGGCGAGTTGGAACGCCATGGGCTGCGGCGTGTCCTCCGAGTACGGCGCCGACGCGAACGCGAGACCCACGGAGACCAGCGCCACGGCCAGCCCGGCCAGGGGCAGCCAGCGGCGCCCGAGTGCGCCCGACGCCGGGAGCAGCGGAGTCAGGGTGGTCGCGAGCACCGCCGCGAGCAGACCGATCGCCACCAGCGCCGGCGTCCCCAGGCCGTCATAGAGAGGGGCCATGATCGGCAACCACAGCACGGCCGCCGTGAGCCCCGGGACCAGCGACGCCGCGAGCCCGCCGGGGATCAGCAGCAGACCCAGGATGCCCGCCACCAGCGCGGGCACCACGAAGAGATAGGAGATCCCGGGCGCGGTCAGCGCCACCACCAGCCCGAGGACCGCCCAGCCGATCCAGACCGCCGCCCACAGCCCCACCGGACCGGTCCGGCGCGCGACCGCGCCCGCCACCAGCAGGGCCGCCGCGAGACCGAGCATCCAGAACGCCGTCAGCTCGGACTGCGGCTGGTCCACCCAGGTGTAGGGCATCGCGCCGCGCAGGAGCAGGGACAGGCCGACCGACAGCAGAAGCGCGGCGAGCACCGTCCCCCAGAACCCGAGCAGCCCGAACAACAGAGCCCGGCGCGGCAGGGGCTCCGGCCAGGGTCGCCGCAGCGCCCGCCGGACCGCGAGCGCCACCAGCACCAGCGCCAGGACCGCCAGCACCGGCGTCCACGCCTTGGGCCAGCGCACCACGCCGAACGACAGCACGTCGAAGAACACCGCGTCCCCCTTCGGCGGCGACGCGAGGTCCGCCTGCGCCAGCGCCCGCGTCACGGCCAACGCGTTGTCGCCATGGTGCTGGAGGCTCGCGGTCGAGAGGCTGTCCACGTTGTCCCGGGACGTGTGATAGAAATTCGGGTGCCCGATGAAGGCGAAATTGAGCCCGTTCACGTCCTTGGCCTTGAAGATCGTCAGATCGGTGTCGTTCGGCAGCAAGTCGTAGATCGTGGCGTAGATCGAGCTCGTCACCGGGTGCGGGACCGCGCGCGAATACAGATCGACCATCCAGGCGTCGTCGCCGCTCGTCTCGAACATCAGGCTCGGCCCGGACGTGCCGCGGGCCTCCAGGTTCACCACCACCCCGACCTCGCGCGCCGCCGGGTGGCGGTTCGCGAACAGCCGGGCGCCGAGCAGGCCGGACTCCTCCCCCTCGTCCAGCAGAAGGATCACGGGATTCTTCGGCGGAGGACCGCTCTTCAGGGCGCGCGCGACCTCCAGGATCGTGGCCACGCCGGACAGGTCGTCGCCCACCCCGGGCCCGGCGCCTACCGAGTCGTAGTGCGCCATGAGGAGCACGGCCTTGCCGGGTGAGGTGCCGTCGAGGCGAGCAACCACGTTGCGCAGCCGCGCGCACAGGCCGATGCGGTTGCACCCACTCCCCTCCTGGATCTCGGGCGAATAGCCCAGGCGCCGCAGCTCGGCCACGATACGCTCCCGGACCCGGTCGTCCGCCGGGCTGCCCACGGGATGGGGACTGCCGTCCCCGACCAGCGTCCGGAGCACCGCGAGAGCCCGCATGCCGGAGAGCTCGGCCGCCGGAGCGTCCGCACCCCGCGCCGAGCCCGGCTCGCGCCGGGCCTGCACCAGGAACAGCACCAGCCCGAACAGGATCAGGCCCGCGACCAGCCCCCAGCGCCCACCTTTCGACTCCGAGATCTCAGCCATGCTCTCTCTCCTCTCGCCAGCTCCAGTCCGGCGATTCTAGCCGAAGCCGGAGTTGACGCCCGGCGCCGGCTCCTCTACTCTCGATCCACCATGCCGTTGGGTCAGGATGAAGTCCTTTTCGGGCGCATTGCGCTCCATTACAAGCTCGTCTCCCAGGACCAGCTCACGCAGGCGACCACCCTCTGGAACCAGGAAGGTGGCCTGCGCGGCCTTGGCGAGATCCTCCTCGAAAGCGGCGTCCTCAACGTCCGCCAGCTCGAACAGCTCCGCACCGTCCAGCGCGACTACCTCGCCAAGCAGAAGCAGCAGCAGGGCCAGGCGACGCCGCAGGCGGAGGCCCCCCAGCAGCCGATCGTCGTCCAGCAGCCCGTCCCGGCTCCGCCGCCGGTCGCCTCGCCCGCGCCGGCCGTCTCCGCCGGCTCCTGGCGCCAGTCCCCGCGCCGGCTCGAAGCCCTGCTCACCTACGCCGTGCAGCAGAAGGCGAGCGACCTCCACCTGCACAGCGCCGCCCCGGTCAAGCTGCGCCGCAACGGCCAGCTCGCCGATCTGGAAGACGAGCCTTTGACCAAGGAAGTTTCCGAGGCCATGATCCGCGAGATCCTGACGCCCGAACAGCAGCGGGACCTCGACGAGCACGGCCAGATCGACTTCGCCTACACCATCCCGAACGTGGGCCGCTTCCGCGCCAACGCCTACCGGCAGCAGCGCGGCATGGACGCGGTCTTCCGCGCCATCCCGCCGAACCCGCCGACCCTGGAAGAGCTCGGCCTGCCCGCCAACCTGTCGCGCTTCGCCAACTACCACCAGGGCATGGTGCTCCTCACCGGTCCGGCCGGCTGCGGCAAGTCCTCCACCCTGGCCGCGATGCTCAACATCATCAACCAGGACCGGCAGGACCACATCATCAGCATCGAGGATCCGATCGAATACATCCACCGCTCGCAGAAGTGCGTGGTCAACCAGCGCCAGGTCGGCCGGCACACCAATTCCTTTGCCCGCGCCCTGCGCGCCGCCCTGCGCGAAGACCCGGACATCATCGCGATCGGCGAGCTGCGCGACCTGGAAACCATTTCGCTCGCGCTCACCGCCGCCGAGACCGGGCACCTCGTGCTCGGCACCCTGCACACCAACAACGCCATCCGCACCATCAACCGGCTCCTCGGCGTGTTCCCGCCCGAGCAGCAGGAACAGATCCGCACCATGGTCTCCGAATCCCTGCGCGCCGTGGTCTCGCAGCGCCTCGTGACCAAGGCGGACGGCAGCGGACGGGTGCCGGCGCTGGAGGTCCTGGTCTGCAACAAGGCCGTGGGCAACCTGATCCGGGACAACAAGACCTTCCAGATCAAATCCGTGCTCCAGACCGGCGGCTCTCAGGGCATGTGCCTGCTGGACGGCTCGCTCGCCGATCTGGTCAAGAACAAGGTCATCACCCGGGAAGAGGCGGCCCGCCACGCCGAAGACCCGGCGAAGTTCACGAATTGAGGTTCCAATGGCTCCGCGGCTGCACGAGCTCTTCCACTATCTGAGGAACAACAAGGGATCGGACCTCCACATGGCCGCCGGCCTGGAGCCGCGCATCCGCATCCACGGCTCGCTGGTGCCGGTCGAAGGGTGGTCCGTGCTCACCCACGAAGCGCTCGGCGAAATCCTCCGCGAGATCGCGAGCGAAGAGCAATGGAAGGATTATGAAGGCTGCGGCGACCTCGACTTCGCCTACGGCATGGAAGGCGTGGCCCGCTTCCGAGCCAACTATCTCCGCCAGGAGAACGGCTGCGGAGCGGTCTTCCGCATCATTCCCGAAGAGATCGTTCCTCTGGAGAAGCTCAACCTTCCGAAAGCGATCGAAAGCATGGCCCACCTCCAGCAGGGCCTCGTCCTGGTGACCGGCCCCACCGGCTCCGGCAAATCCACGACGTTGGCGGCCATCATCGATCGAATCAACACCACCTATTGCAAGCACATCGTGACCATCGAAGACCCGGTCGAGTTCGTCCACAAAAACAAGAAATCCGTCTTCTCCCAGCGCGAGGTCGGAGCCGACACCGAAAGTTTCGGAGCGGCTCTCCGAGCGGCCATCCGCCAGGACGCAGATGTCATCCTCGTGGGTGAAATGAGAGACCTGGAGACCATCGCCCTCGCCGTCACCGCGGCCGAGATGGGAGCCCTGGTCTTCGGAACGCTGCACACGAACGGAGCCGCGAACACCATCGACCGTCTGATCGACGCCTTCCCGGCCGACGAGCAGGCGCAGATCCGCACCACCCTGGCCGAGTCCGTGGCCGGCATCGTCTCGCAGCTCCTCCTGCGCACCGCGGACGGCCACGGCCGCTGCGCGGTCAACGAGATCCTCCTCAAGACTCCGGGCCTGCCGAACGTGATCCGGGAGGGCAACACCCCGATGATCCAGACCATCATCCAGAGCGGCAAGTCCGTAGGCATGCAGATGATGGACGACGCCCTCATGGCCCTCATCGATCAGAAGCGCATCACCGGCCACGAGGCCTACATGAAGGCCACGAACAAGCAGCGCTTCGAGAATCTGGTGGAAGGCGAATAGAAGGATCGTCCTCGGAAGAGGACAAGCCTAGCCCGACAATCTCCTTCCACTTTCCTCAACTCACGAGGAAAGAAGCACTTGCAGTTTCCTCCCCTGATGGCACGGCTCTTGGATCAGGAGTCTGGCATCACCGCTGTGCGCAGGGACCGCCTCCGGTCCCAGAAAGGGAGAGAAGAAGAGATGTTCAGTCCTTCGCAGCAAAAGGGCTTCATCCCGCTGATGCTTGCGGGGCTTCTGATTTTCGGTGCGGTATCGGCTGAGGCTCGCGACCACCACCGGCGAGGGGAGCGGACGGCGAAAGGCGCTGTCATCGGCGCAGTGGCGGGGACCCTGTTCCAGATCATGCAGGGCAAGACCGAAGGGGACGAGATCCTCGCGGGGGCCGTCGTCGGGGGTACGATCGGCGCTGTCGTCGGCGCTGGCAGCGACGATCGGTATCACCACGGCTATCGTGACGGCTACTACGATGATGATGGGTACTACTACGAGGACGGTTATTATCAGGATGGTGGCTACTGGGAAGACGAGGATTGGGACAGCTATCAGGACCGGGATGACTATAGGGACGACTACGAGTACCGGAACGATGGCTACTATTACGACCGCTACGACCACCGGTCCTCACATCGCCACAACAGCCACTGCCATCATCAGTGAAGACTACCGGGGGCCGGTTGCTCCACCGGCCCCGTCTTCACCTGCGGGCAGAACATCGACAGAGCCTGAAGAAACTCAACCGGCCGATCGGGCGTTACCACGACGGTGCGATTCGTAAACTTGAGAACCACCGAGTTACGCGGCTGAGTGGCGAAAGCCCTGTAGCGGCCGAGTTTGCGATTGGTAAACAGCCCTGCGAACACGAACAGGCCGCCATTGCCGAAGAGTCGCAGAGACCCTTTCATGGCCGTCTCGTCGGCCCATGCGTTGGTCAGGTTGTCGAGCGGGATCTTGGTGGACCAGAGCAGGCGCCGAACGAGGAGCACATTGGGCTCGAGCTCATAACCCCGTACGACGAAAAAGGCAGATCCCAGAAACGCGCCCGATACGGCGAGCATCGCAAAATAGAAAGGGATTTCGGCAGCCACCTCGCGAGGAAACTCGGTGACGAAGACGAATCCCACGATCGCGAGGATCGCCACCGCGAAGGCCGTCATAATCTTCAACAACGTCGACCACGGGGCTCCGAACGAACTGTTACTGTTGATCATGCCCGTAGAGCAACTCGGCGAGAATCTGGCGGAGGGGAGTAGGTATGTCGTTACAGGCTACTTGGCTGCGGACCTGTTTCAGTCTCCACCTCAGGTGCCCGCACCAATTTCTCCGGGTGCTCATTCTGCAGTTCCATGAGGTGGGCCACCAACCGATAGGGGTCATGACCGAAGCGCTCGGAGATCCGATGACGCACCTCACGGATGGCCGCAATTTCCTCTTCGCCCTCGTCAACCGATGTATCAAGATCTTGGTTCATGGCTTCTCGCCCAATAGCTCCAGAGGAGTTGCCAACACCGGCACATACAGACCGAGCAAACTGTTGACTCGACGAATGTGCCCAAACTTGTTGGCATTCGCCAAGTGCTGGCAGTTCCATGTTACCAGAAACTCGCACTTGTGGTATGAGGCCATGGCGAGATGGAGGGCATCGAACGACGGATCGGCGGGCATCAGCCGGTGCTGGACATACGCCTCGACGATCTCCGCGACCGCCGGCGTGATCTCGAGCAGCGGAAGTTCCCCGGCCAAGGCAAGGGAGGCCTCTCGGCTCGGGTAATCTCCACTTCGGAGCTCAAGCAGAACCGCCTCGCTCGTGACCAGCGAGTAGCGCTCAAGGCTGCTCGCCCACCAGCGCCTGGTCCAAACGCGTCGGGCCAGCGCTTCGGCCCCTGAGCGGGTCGTGTGGTAGAAGCTCGGTATCGTCGTCTCGACATAGACCTGTGCTCTCGGTTACGCAAATTTAATTTCCTCTCCAAAAGTCCTTGCTCCTGAAGGATGAAAGGGAGTCAATCCAGTTTGTGCAATCATATAGCTGTTAGTGTCGCTTTACGAATTGCCTCTGATGGAATCGACTTCCATGGTCCAAACTCACGGCCTCACCCACATCGCCCTCGCCGTCCAGGATGCCCAGCGGTCCTCCCGCTTCTACCAGCAGGTCTTTGGCATGGTCGAGACCTACCGCGGCGACGGCTGGGCTCAGGTGGAGACGCCGGGGTGCCATGATGTGATCGTCCTCACCGAGGGAGAGCCGAATGCCGGTAAGCCCGGCGGAATCCAGCACTTTGGATTCCGCCTCACCGATCCGGCGGACATCGGCGAGGCCGCCGACACAGTGGAAAAGGCTGGCGGGACGATCCGGAGCCGCGGTGAGTTCTGTCCCGGCGAGCCCTATGTGTTCTTCTCCGACCCGGACGGTTACGAGGTCGAGATCTGGTATGAGCCGGAGCGCTGACATGCGAACGTGGCCCTTCCTCGCCGCTCTCCTGCTCCTGGCCTCCTCCGTTGCCGCCGAGACCCGTGTCTGTGTCCACCGGGATGAGGACGGCGGCATCATGAACCTCCACCCGGTCCGGGTGCTCCTGACCGGAAAGGACGGCACCACCCAGGAGGCGGTCCTGACCGGCGGCCAGGCCGCTTGCGTGTCCGTGGCGCCCGGCACGGTCAAGGCCGAGGCGCGGTCACGGCGCCCCTACGATCCGCAGGCCACCGACGAGAACGAGTGCCGCTCCAACCTGGTGAGCCTCGACGCCAGGGCCAATCAGGAGGCCTGGCTGGAGGTCACGCCCCGCTCCCGCGGGAGCGCCTATGTCTGCGGCTGGACCCTCTACAAACAGGAGACCGGGCAGGCGAGCCCGGGCGGTTGGGACAGCTCGATCGTGGCCGCAGTCATCGCGGCGGTGGCGGCGCTGATCTCGGCCTGGTTCGCGTATCGGGCTCCGATCCGCGCGGCCCAGGTGCAGGCGAAGATCAATGCCGAGCAGGTGGTCGCGAAGTTCCGCGAGCCTCTCGTCCACGCGGCCTACAACCTCCAGAGCCGGCTCTACAGGATCGCGGCGTCCGACATCGTCGCCCGGCTCCTCGTGAACGGAGACCCGCACGAGAGGCAGTACTTCGAGCAGAACACTCTCTTCGTCCTCGGCCAGTACTTCGCCTGGACCGAGATCATCCGCCGGGAGATCCAGTTCCTCGACCTCGGCCAGATCGAAAAGACGCGCAAGCTGGCCGAATTGCAGGACTCCATCTTCGATCTCTGGCAGACGGAGGGTCAGGGCTGCGGCAAGGCCTTCCGGATCTTCGCCGGCGAGCAGCGGGCCATCGGCGAGCGGATGATCCGCAAAACCTCCCGCGGCCTGGAGTGCATCGGCTATGGAGCGTTCTCCGACCGCTTCTCAGCCGGACAATTCCCCGAAATCACCAGGCTCACCCGCGATGTCACCGACCTGGCCACGAATCTTCCTGCCGCCAAGCCGCGTCTCGTTCTCGTTCAGCGCGCACTCATCGATCTCCTCGATTTCCTCGACCCGGAGTGCATCCGCGCTCCCCGGCACAGCCGCAGCAAGATCTGAGACGGCGCGAGCGGGGACGCAGGGAAAGAGGCTTTCCCCCGAGTCGGCGAGGCGCCGACTACAGGGAAAGAGGCTTTCCCCCGAGTCGGCGAGACGCCGACTACAGGGAAAGAGGCTTTCCCCCGAGTCGGCGAGACGCCGACT
>DATANP010000162.1:0-4167 GCA_036266195.1 Thermoanaerobaculia bacterium
CTGAAAGAGTCGCCGAAGTCCCTGAACCGACCTGCGCGCTTCCTGTCGGAGCAGGCGGTCTTCCTGAAGCGTTCCCGGCGCCGCCTGTGCGAGTCGGTGAGGCCCCTGCAAGGATCTGTGCGTCTCCTGTCCGAGTCTCTGAGTCGCCTGCTCCGGTCCGCGAGGCTCCTGTCCGGATCTGTGCGCCTCCTGCCGCGATCTGTGAGGCTCCTGATCGGATCGATGGACTTCCTGAACCGGACCCGGAGGCTCCTGAACGCAGCGGCGTGATTCCTGAGCGGACAGGCGCACGATCTGAAGAAATCCGGGCGGCTCCTGATCGAGGCCGCGCGGCTCCTGATCTTTCAGGAAACGGCAGGGGCGGGCTCTCGCACGCCCCTGCACGGACTACTCCCTGTCGGCGCGGGGCCGGATCGGCCCCGCGAATTTCACGGGCCGCGCGGTCCGGTATACTGCGCGAACAACCCGGGTGAACCTCGACAAGGAGATCGGCGCCATGCGGTCCTACTGGATCCTGCTCGGAGTGATGTCGGCCCTCTTCCTCGCCCTGTTCGGCCTCGTCGAGTGGCTGCAGGTTCCCTGGCTCACCGATCCCACTCCGTGGCTCCAGGGCTCGGGCCGCTGGGGAGCGGCGGCGCTCGGCGTCCTGCTGCTCGTGGCCGACGTCTTCCTGCCGATCCCCGCGAGCCTGATCATGGTGGCCAATGGCGCCCTCTTCGGCATCGTGGGCGGCACCCTGCTCTCCCTCTTCGGAGGAGTGGCCGCCTCCGCGGTCGGCTTCGCGGTCGGCCGCTGGGGCAGCGCCTCGCTGCACCGCTTCGTGCCCGAGGACGAGCGCCGCCGCGCCGACGCCCTGTTGAAGCGCTGGGGGGACCTGGGAGTCGTCGTGACCCGGCCGGTCCCGATCCTCGCCGAGAGCGTCGCGATCCTCGCCGGCACCTCGCCCCTCACCTGGCGCCGCTTCCTGGTAGCCTCGACCGGCGGCATCTTCCCGGCCGCCCTGCTCTACGCCCTTACCGGAGCCACGGCCAAGAGCCTGGACAGCGTCTTCCTGATGTTCGGCCTCGTCATGCTGGTGGCGGCCCTGGTCTGGTTCGCCGGCCGGCGGTTGCGGAACGAGAACCCGGACGAAGCCCGCTCTACGCTCTCTCCACCTGCGCGATGAAGCACCCTGCCTCGGTGTTGCGGACGTGGAGGTACTCCACTTCCGGATTGCCGAGCAGCCGCTCGATCGCCGGCTCGATCTCGCCGTTCGAAGCGCGCTCGCGGCCGACGATCCACCGGTCCTTACCGTAGGCCTCGAACGTCAGAGGAAGGTCCCGAAGCTCCTCCGGGAAACCTGGAGCCTCGTAGGCCGGGCACTCCTCGCGATGGATGAAGACCGGCCCCGGCGACGGATAGGGATCGAGACCGGCAAACGGGTTGTACGTGAACAGGACCCGTTCCTCCTCGCCCGTCCGGAACTTGCCGAGGCAGGACCGGCAAGGCCCATAACCCTTGGCGACCTCGGCATGGGCGGGGTGTCCGTACTGCGGCGACTTCATTCTGGTCCGGACCTGCTGGACTAGATCTTCGGGGATGCCAACGACGCGGAATGGAATCATGGTTCTCACCTCCCGATGCTCGCCAGCGCGTCATGCGCCGTCAGGAAGAGAGTAGGTGGGACGGGGGAGGCGGGGCTATCCGGGGATTGCGGTCAAATCCATGAAGTCGTTCAGGACCCCACCTCCAACCCTACCACCTTCTGGAACCCCCGCGGCAGCACACTTCCGCGCAAAGCCCGGTTGCCGGTGAACTCGGCCCACTCGGACGGTTTCAGATTGAGATACCGCTGACCGGCGCGAACGATCAGGTGCGCGCCTGGCGGGAGCGGAGTCACGGCGACCAGCGCCTCGCCTTTGTTCGCGGGGAGGCTTACGATCTTCACGCCCTTACCCTTGGGCAGGAGCGGCAGCTCGTTCAGGGGAAAGATCAGGAGACGGCCGCCGTCGGTGGCGGCGGCGAGGAGGTCGGTTTCCAGGTTGTTGACCTTCTGCGGGACGAGCGGGACGGAGCCGGCGGGCACGTTGAGGACCGCCTTGCCCGACCGGTTGCGGCTGTGCAACTCTCCGAGCTTCACCACGAAGCCGTAGCCGGCGCTGGAGGCTAGAATGTAGAGGTCCTCCTCGGGGCCGGTCAGGACGCTCACGAAGCTCGCTCCGGGCGGGGGCGCAAACTGGCTCGACAGCGGCTCTCCCTGGCCTCTCGCGGAGGGCAGGGTGTGCGCGGCCGTCGAATAGGTCCGGCCCGTGGTGTCCAGGAAGACCGCCTGCTGGTTGCTGCGGCCTTTCGCGGCCTGGAGAAAGGCGTCTCCGGCCTTGTAGGAGAGCTCCTTGCCGTCGATCTCGTGGCCCTTGGCCTGGCGGACCCAGCCCTTCTCCGAGAGGACGATGGTCACCGGCTCGGTCGGGACCAGGACCGACTCGTCCATGGCCTTGGCCGCGCCGCGCTCCACGATCGGCGAGCGCCGCGGATCGCCGTAGGTTTTCGCGTCCTCGATCAGTTCCTCCTTGACCTTCTTGCGGAGGAGCTTCTCCGAGCTAAGGATTTTCTCCAGGGCGTCCCGCTCCTTGACCAGCTCCGCCTGCTCGCCGCGGATCTTCATCTCCTCCAGCCTGGCGATGTGGCGCAGCTTCAGCTCGAGGATCGCCTCGGCCTGGATGTCGGTCAGGTGGAACGTGGACATGAGGACCGGCTTGGGCTCGTCCTCCGTGCGGATGATCCGGATCACCTCGTCGATGTTCAGGAAGGCGATCAGGTAGCCGTCGAGGATGTGGATGCGCTGCAAAACCTTGTCATAGCGGAAGCGCAGCCGCCGCCTTACGGTTTCGATGCGGAAGTCGGTCCACTCCTTGAGGAGGTCCCGCAGATTGAACTGCTTCGGCCGGCCGTCCAGGCCGATCATGGTCAGGTTCACCCGGTAGGTGCGCTCCAGGTCCGTGGTGGCGAAGAGGTGGGCCATCAGGCCTTCCGTGTCCACGCGGTTCGAACGCGGGGTGATCACCAGCCGGGTCGGGTTCTCGTGGTCCGACTCGTCGCGCAGGTCCTCGACCATGGGAAGCTTTTTCGCCTGCATCTGCTGCGCGATCTGCGCCAGGATCTTACTGCCGGAAACCTGATAGGGCAGGGCGGTGATCAGGATGTCGCCGTCCTCCATCTCCCACGCGGCGCGCATGCGGATCGAGCCTGAGCCGCTTTCATACAGCCGCAGGATCTCGGCCCGCGGCGTGATGACCTCGGCCTTGGTCGGATAGTCGGGACCCTGGATGACCGCGTACAGCTCGGCGTCCGAAACCTTCGGATTGTCGAGCAGCCGGATGCAGGCTTCCACCAGCTCGCCCATATTGTGAGGCGGGATGTCGGTTGCCATGCCGACCGCGATGCCCGAAGCGCCGTTCAAAAGTACGTGCGGAAGCCGCGCCGGCAGGAGCTTCGGCTCATCCAGGGTGCCGTCGAAGTTCGGACCCCAATCGACCGTGCCCTGGCCCAGCTCCGAAAGGAGCACGTTGGAGAACGGCGTGAGGCGCGCCTCGGTGTAGCGCATGGCCGCGAAGGACTTGGGGTCGTCCTGCGAGCCCCAGTTGCCCTGGCCGTCCACGAGCGGATAGCGCACCGAGAACGGCTGCGCCATGAGGACCATGGCCTCGTAGCAGGCCACGTCTCCATGCGGATGATATTTGCCGAGCACGTCGCCCACGGTGCGGGCGGACTTTTTATGTTTCGAATTGGGCCCGAGACTCAGCTCGGACATGGCATAGATGATCCGCCGCTGCACCGGTTTGAGACCGTCCTCGATGTGCGGCAGCGCGCGGTCGAGGATGACGTACATCGAATAGTCGCGGTACGCCTTCTCCGTGAACCGGGCGAGCGACAGGCGCTCGGTCTCGCCTGCGAACGGGAGGATGGGGGGCGGCGGAGGAGCGGAGGCGGAGCGGCGCGGGCGACCCATGTCAGACTTCCACCTCGGCCTCGTTGCCGGTCATCATCAGCCACTCCTTGCGGTCGCCGGCGCGGGCCTTGGCGAGGAGCATGTCCACCTGGGCATCCGGATCGTCCTCTCCATCCACGAAGAGTTGGACCAGGCGGCGGGTCTCGGGGGCCATGGTGGTTTCGCGTAGCTGGAGGGGG